>JAZRTJ010000068.1:0-52210 GCA_045651925.1 Candidatus Spyradenecus sp.
TAGAGCTACTCGTGATACTTATTTCCCGGCACTTTCGGGAGCCATTTCCCGAGCGTGCGAAACCAGTTTATCATGCCCCCTCCAAGCAATTGTCACAGAATTGTTACAAAATGTAATCATTCCAAAAAACTCCCAAACACCCCGCAAACCCGCATCAATAAAGGCTTAGACGCCGAAATCGCCTCCAATCTCGAAGCCCTCGAAACAAAAAAATTAAAAAAAATAATTTTTTTGTAACAATTTTCCGGTAATTTTTGGGGTGTGTAGCCAGAAATTATTTTTTGTGGTGCTAAAACTTGCGGCGCAGGTGTGCGGGAGGGATGTTGAGTATTCCGCGGTACTTTGCGACGGTGCGGCGCGCCACCCGGATTCCGCGTGCGGCAAGCTCATCGACGATTTTTTCGTCGCTCAGCGGCGATGCCGGCGATTCTTCCGCGAGGATTTCCTTGAGCACTTCCCGCACGCCGGCGTTCGACATCGAGCCTCCGGAATGTGTCGGAATTGAAGCCGTAAAAAACTTTCTCAGCTCCCACATCCCCCAGGGAGTTTCGGCGTATTTGTTCGCGACAGCCCGGGAAACGGTCGTTTCGTGCATCTCGATGCGGGAGGCGACCTCCGCCATTGTCAGCGGGCGCAACGCGGTCGGACCCTTTTCCAGAAAATCCTCCTGAATTTCCAAAAGGACCTTGCCGATTTTTTCGACGGTCTTGCAGCGCTCTTCCAAGGCATTGATGAGGGACTTCCCGTCGCGCAGTTTTTCCGTAAAATAGGCGCGTTCCTTTTCGGGAATGCGTCCCGTCGCGAGCATCTGCTTGTATTCGCGGGAAATCCTCAATTTCGGCACATAATCGAAATTGGACTTCACCGCCCAAGCCCCCGTTTCCTTATTAAAATAAAAGCTCAGGTCGGGAAGAATTTCGCGATTGTCGTCGGCAATAAAATCCTTTGCCGGGACGCGGTTGATGCGGGAAATTTCTTCGATTGCCTCGCGTAGCGCCGAGTCGCTGACACCGAAGCGGTCGGCGATAACGGCGAATTTGCGTCCGAGAAAGAGCTCATAGGCCTCGTTGACGATGCGGAATGCGAGGGAATCCTCCCGCCCTTCCCGCTTCAATTGGATTTGAAAAAGCTCCCGCAGATTGCGCGCCCCGATGCCCGGCGGATCGAAACTTTGGAAAATCGCCAATGCGTGTTCGACGGCAGCCGACGGCGCTCCGATTTCCGCGGCAATCGTTTCAACGGGCACTTCGAGAAAGCCCTTGTCGTCGAGCCGTTCGGCAATTGCATGCAGGGCCTCGCGTGTGGCATCATCGACATCCGCGAGCCCGATCTGCTCGTCCAAAACATCGTAAAGCGAATCCTTTTCGACGAGCGAATTGAAGAGGTGAGCGCGGCGCTCATCGTCTTCCCGCGTCCAAATTCTCGGGCTGTAATCGTCCCGTTCGCGCCAATCGTCGCGGCGCAAAGCGTTGTCGTCGCCGGTTTCCGTGCCCTCGTCCGTCGGCTTTGGGCGAGCGGTTTCCGGGTTTTCGGGAAGCCGGTCCGCAAAGGGCGAACGTCCGTCATCGGACAATTCCAGGAGCGGATTTTTGGCGAGTTCTTCGGAGATTTCACGTTCCAAATCCAACGAAGGTGTCTGCAGCAGATTCAGGGCGCGAATGATCTGCGGCGAGAGGGTCTGCTCCTGCGAGAGTTTCTGATACTGTGAAAATCCTAAATCGGGCATACGGGGCGACTAATCCTTCGGGAGTTGGAGGTGTTTTCTCGGCAAATAGCGGTCTTTGAGTAAGCGCCAGAAAACGACGAAAAACGCGGTCAGCGGCACCGCCAAAATCATGCCGAGCAAGCCGTCGAGCGCAATCGCCCAAAAGAAAACGGAAATCATAATCACCATCGGATGCAAGCCGGTGTGGCGTTCCATGATTTTCGGGGTCAGCCAATAGGCTTCGGCGAGTTGGGCGACGCAGAAAACGGCGATGACGGCCGTGAGCATGCCGATGCCGCCGGAGAAAAAGGCGATGGGAAGAATCAGGCTCAGCCCGACGACGGTTCCGAAATACGGAATCATATTGAGGTAGCCGAGTCCGAGGCCAAAGAGAATGGCGCCGGGCAAACCGGAGAGGAAAAATCCGACGGCGAGAATGATGCCGTAGCACGTGACGACAACGAATTGTCCGCGGAAAAACGCAATGACGATGTCGCGGAACTGGCGTATCAGGAAAGCGACATCCGCGGCGATATGCCGGGGCATCAATGCCGAAAATTCGCGTTCGAATTTTCCGATCAGGTCGTGGCGCTCGCTGATGAAATAGTAGAAATAAATCGGAACCACGGCCGCGGCGACGGTCTGAGCAAAAAAGCTTTCCGCCTTTATCCAAAGTTGTTGCATCTTCGGAAGCGCCGCGGATGCAAGGGTCTTGAGGTGCGCTCCGATTTGTTGATTTTCGCGAATGCGCTCAATCAGCCCGCCGTCTTCCAAGCGTTCTTCAATCCACTCCGCAAGGGCCGGACAATTTTCCAGAAGCTGGGCCCACAGCGTCGGGATGTGCTGAATAAACTCGGCCGCCTGCCGGACAATGACGGGGACCAGCCAAAACAGGATGCCTGCCAAGCCCAGCGCCAACAAAACAAAGAGCGACGCAATCGCCAGCGGACGCGGGAAGCGGAGGCGGAGTTCCAAAAAATCGCAAACCGGTTGCAAAAGCACCGCCAGCAAAGACGCAATGACAAGCGGCCAAATCACGGTGTTAAACGCCGCAATGAACTTGAGCGCCACGCCGATGGTGCCGACGACAAGCGCGATCAGTACGACAATTGCAAGGCCCGTGAGGGCGCCCGCAATGATTTTTTTCTGGAACGGAGAAAACATCTTAAACCCATGTTCTCAAATTCTTTTCCGGGAGTGAAAACAATTTTCGGAGAAATTAAAGCTCGAAGTCGCAAGGCGCAAGTGCCGCATCGCGCATCCCGTGGATAATTTTCTTGTCCGCGGGGCAAACGGTCGCCAACGCCCCCGCCAAATGCGCCGTTTGCCCGTCGGTTAAATAATACGGGCAAATGCGCGCACGCCCGGCGACGGAGACCGGCTCGCCTGCGTCCTCAAAAATACCGAAGTTCACACGGGAGGGTTTTCTGAAATCCTGCAAGACGTAAAGCGAGTCCCGGCGCCCGGCATCCAGCGCGCGGGCAACGGCGGCAGCCCACTCACTTTGAGAGGCATCGTCGCCGACCGTCACACTACGCGCGCCCCAAGCCTCCTCGCAGAATCCGCTCGCCTTTAAAACGTAATTACGCTCGCGCCGCGGAAGCGTAGCCAACGCCGACCAATCCCGCATCGGTTTCGGAGCCCAAAGCAGCGCGGACGCGGGAAGCGCTTCGACGGGCTCGAGAATCCAAGTCGCAGGAATGATTTTTTGCAAAATTTCCCGATGCGCCTCCGCAAGATGCTCGCGCCAAAAGGTTTCCAATGCCGGATGGCGGAAAAGCGCCAGGGACATTTTTTCTTCCTGAAACGCACGCATCGGCGGCGACACGCGTACTTGCCCGCGTTCAACGGCTTCCATGAGCTTTTCCCGCGCCGGGAAATTTTCTCCGTCGAAAAGCTCAAAAAATCGATAAACGACATCGACACGTTCGCCCGCCAAGCAAACGCCGTCTTCGGAAAAGCTCAATTCGTTCGGATGGCAGACGCTTATTTTCGCTCCGCAAGTCCGGCGTAGCCTTGCCGCCAGATATTCGAATTCCGGGCGATAATCCGCCGATTCGTCGGAAACGGCGACTGCAACGTTCTGCGCATAATTTCCGCGGACGAGCGTTGCGAAAAAGCGCTCCGGCATCACCGTCGAACCGAGGTAAGCCTCCCCGAGAAATGCCGTCAGCCCGATGCCGCCGGGTACGCTATCAAGCTCGGTCAGCGCAAACCCGTTTTCGGTAATCAGCAGGTCCGGACGAATGGCATCGGGAATTGTCCCCGCAAGGGTGCGTGAACGCTGATGAGCGACGAGGCGCGCAGGTTTCCCGCGGTCCAAAATTTCCGCAACCCAGGGCGCATAAAGTGACGCGTTCCGCAAAAGGCTTTTCCCTGCAGCCGAAGCGCGATAAAGCTTTTCCTGAGCCCGATAAAACGCGAGACACGCGTCACCGATTAAATTCAGTTCGCGTGTCTCTTCGGCGGAAAACCGCCACGCATCGGCGGCGACTTTCCAGGTTTTCCCGGAGAAAAGCGGCGTTTCCGCAAAGGCGCGCGACAATGCGGCGAAGCTTTTCATTGCCGGAAACTACTCGGCTCGGAACTTAACCGTGTCCGCCGGCGTCTTTTCGAGGCGCACGTCCTCGAGCGTCCAAGTTTGCGCGGCGTAATCGGCGGCTCCGAGCGGGGCCACGGTGTTGCCGCTGATACATACGTCCTTACAACGGCGGAAGATAAAAGGTTTTTTATTCCATCCGCGGTAATGGTTGTTATAACGAATCCTGTTGCCGGTGAAGCTCAGTTTTTCCGACGAAATCGCGAAAAGCAACGGCACGTCAAAGGTCTCGAATTCATTGTCGAAAATACGCACGTTGCGGTGGTAATACTGCTTTTGCGCCGACAGGTTGCGGACTTCCGGATAAAGCGCGATAATCGCTTCGGTGAACTGGAAAGACGAGGTCAGATTATTCAGAAAACGGTTTCCGCTGATTTCGACGTCTTCGCAAGGACCGCTTTCGTACCAGCCTTGTGCGTCACCTGCGAGCAAAATGGCCGCACCCGCAACCGTCTTGAAAGTATTGTTTTTAACGACAACCTTGCGCGGTGTCGTCAGCAGAATCCCGCGCGCGCGATTGTTCTGCACAGTATTGTTACGGAAGATAACGCTCGGCTGGAAGTCCGCATTTTCCACGGCATCCCCCTTGCCCAAGCCGGCGGGAACGTCCTTCTCAAGCGTAATCAAAAGCTCGTTTGTGTTCAGCTTGCGCACCTGCTTCACCTTGATTTCGTCCTTCTGTTCCAAGGTCGGTCCTTGGATGAAACGCAGGGTTTCACCGGGCAAAAATACTTCGAAGCCGACCGCCTGCGGGTGCTTGTAACGGCAACGAATCTGATTCGGTGCAGGCACATCCTCGACGCTCAGACAGGTCGAGTGCACGTTCAGAGCGTCGTCCATCATCGTTTCAAAAAACGCGTTTTCGATGCAAATTTCCCCGCTGACATTGGAGAAGTGAAACGCGTCGGCACTCGCCGAGTAAACGCGCCCCGTCTCCGCACGCGGGAAGGTGCCGCCGCCGGAAATGCGAATGTCGTGGGAGCGCTGAGCCAACAGCGCCATACCCCACCCGGAGTGAATCGAGACATTTTCAAGGCTCGTATTTTTCGCACGGTAAATCACACAAGCCGGATGCGGACGCGACCAGGTGCGGAGCGTCAGCGTATCACCGACCGCGACCCCGGCGCCGACCTTCGAAAAGTCAAACAGCAGATTGACCTTACCGTCCGCCCGCGCTTCGGCACGACCGCCGTAACCGATATCCGAGGTGCGTTCGACAATTTCCTTCGTCCCTGCGCGAAACGCAATTACCGAGCCGACGCCGCATTGCCAGCCCTCGCCGAAAAAGCGCAGTTGCCCGTTGCGAATCATATACGGAAATGCCTTTTCGTCGATGGTGACAACGGTCTTTCCGTCTTCGAATCCGACGACCTTGGCTTCCGAATACGGCGCACGTGCGTAATCGATTTTCAAATTCTTGATGCGGACGTTTTCGCAATCCATGAGCAAAAGCGCGAGGCTTTTCCCGTGGAAAATGAAATTCGATCCGTTTCCGTCCAATTCCAAATTCCGCAAGTCCGAAAGCGAAATCTGCACCGGATGAATCGTCGGCTGTTCGTGATTGGAAACATGGAAGGACATTTCCAAGGCGCTTTTCGGATAAAAGTGATAATCGCCCTTCGGCAACACAATCTTCCCGCCGCCGTTACCCTGATGGACGGCCTTCAAAAGTTTGCGCAACGCGGGTGTAGCATCTTTCGTTCCGGGAACCAGTCCGTAATCTTCCCCGCGGTAAACCGGATTGGTTTCCGAAGTACCGAGCGCCGCATTGGCTCCCGCTTCAAATTTCAGATTCACCCAATCGACGTGATCGTTCCAATTGTTTCCGACGGCGAGCGCTAACAAATAAAGCTTACGCGCCCCTTGCGGCACCGCGACGCGAAAGGTCTTCGGCTCACCGCGACGAATCACGCCCGAAGTCCACAGCACTTCCGTCCCCGAAAGAATGCGGCATTCCACGCCGTCACCGATGCCCGCCGTCACCTCATCATCGACACCGACAATGCCCGTAAAAACGCGGACCCCGTCTTCGAACTCGGGCACATCAATCGGAATCATCGAAGTCGCGTGCGTTCCGATCCCACTCGTATACACCTTCCCGGCAAGCGTCAATGCATTGCCGTCAACCGATTTCCCCTTGCGGGTTTCTCCGTATTCCTGACGGGCGCAGGCAAAGTCGGATTCCGCGATTTCGGCGGGAACCGCCAAGAGCTGCGGACAAATTCCGGCGAGCGCCAGAAGCGAGTAGAGACGTAGATTTTCGAACATGGTTTTATGCTAACAGTAAGTTTTTTCTCGGTAAACAAGGAAAACGGGAAAGCGGCCGGGCACGGAAGTCTGAAAAAATTACCCGCAAAAAAAGGCGCTCCCGCTCGGGAACGCCTTTTTCGTGGTCCGCTATCGCATTTCTTCGCCGGTTTCCATGTTGACGACCTTGAAGTTTTCAACGTGGAAGGACGGATCGGCGCGGAAGGAGAGGCGGATATTGTACGCCGTTTCCAGATCCGCAATGCTGTTGCGGTCATCCCCGCGGAGGCGATCCAAATTCATCGGGTGGAGGAAGACACGGAAAGCGAGCTCGCGGCCGACGTTCTTTTCGAGGGAACGCAGACGGCGTGTTACGCTAACGATGCGGCGCTGAATTTCGACGCTGATCGCACGGGCATTTTTGACGCTGCCGCGGCCCTGGCAGTACGGGCAGCCCATGTAGAGCGACGTCGTATTGCTTTCCTGCTGGCGCTGGCGCGTCATCTGCAAAATACCCAGCTGCGAAATCGGAAGAATCTGGTGCTTGGCGCGATCCATGCTCATCGCATCGCGGAGTGCATTGAAGACGGCCTTGCGGTCCTTCGGGTTCTTCATATCGACGGTGTCGATGATGATCAGACCGCCGAGGTTGCGCAGACGAATCTGGCGGGCGGATTCCTTCACGGCTTCGATGTTCGCCTGAACAATAAAGTCCTTCGCATCGCCCTTGCCCTTGTGCCCGCTCGTGTTGACGTCGATGGCCGTCAGCGCTTCGGTTTCGTCGATGACGATTTCCCCGCCCGAGGGCAGCGGCACGCGGCGCATGTAGGTCTGCTCGATTTGGCGTTCGATATTAAAACGTTCGAAAATCGGAATGTTATCCTTGTAGAGGACGACCTTGCTACGGGAGCGCGGCGAGATTTCGCCGACGAGCGCGAGGATAGCCTTGTAGTCTTCCTCCGAATCGACGAGGATGCGGTCGATGTCTTCCGTAAGGAAGTCACGCACGGTGCGTTCGATCAGGCCCGGCTCCTGGTAAAGCATGCAGGGCTTGGAGGTCGTGTTGATGACATTGCAAATCGCGGCCCAGCGCTTGAGGAGCATGTGGAGGTCGCGGACGAAATAACGCAACTTCTTGCCTTCCCCCGCCGTACGAATGATGACGCCCATGCCTTCGGGAATCGTCAGCTTGCGGAGCATCTTTTTGAGGCGGTCGCGCTCGGCCGAGTTTTCAATCTTGCGGGACACGCCACATTGTCCGGAGAACGGCATGAGGACGATGAAACGGCCCGGAATCGCGATATTGGTCGTCGTACGCGGCCCCTTAGTGCCGATTTGCCCCTTCGTCACCTGAATGACGATTTCGGAGCCGATCGGGAAGAGCTCGGGAATGTCCTTGATGGAGTACTTTTCCCGCTTGTTTTTCTGCTCTTCGCTTTCGTTATTACGAATGAATTCGACGGAGGAATCGTTCGCGGCGGGCAGCATGTCCCAATAGTGCAGGAAGGCGTTTTTGGCTTCGCCGATATCGACGAACGCCGCCTTCAGGCCCTTTTCGAGATTTTGGATACGGCCTTTATAAATCGCGCCGACGACGCGTTTTTCGTCCGTGCGTTCGAGTTCGTATTTTTCGAGCACGCCGTCGGTAAGCAACGCGGCACGCTTTTCGAGCGGCTCGGAATTGATGACGAGCTCGCGGAAGCGTTCACGGTCCTTCGAAAAGTGCTTGATGATACGCTGAATGATGGGAAGTCTTTTGGCGCGCTGAGCGGCATCCTGCTTAATTTTTTCCGGCGGGATGGGCTCGACTTCATGCGGCTTGGGCGGGTGGCGCAAGTCCTCATTTTCGTCACGCACTAAATTATCGTTGTCTGGAATATCCGGCATAATCGTTTTTGTTTGTGTAGGTTTTAAACCGGAGAACTCAAGGATTGAGAAGCGTTCAGCGAATCGGGAACACGTACGCCGTTATTGTGTTCGCCTTCCCGAGGCGCATGACTGTGCACACTCTGCAACAGCCCCAAAAGGATGAAGCAACTCAAAACAAAAGAGCCTCCGTAGCTCATAAATGGCAGGGACAGTCCCGTCACCGGCATTAAACCGATGTTCATGCCCACGTTGATCAAGACGTGGACCATTAGTACGACACTAATCCCGACCGCTAAAAGTGATCCGAATGTGTCCCGCACCCGCAAACCGATTTGCAGGGAGCGAAACGCGAGTAGCAGATAGAGTAGCAGAATGCCGGCACAGCCGACCAATCCGTATTCCTCCGCCAAAACCGAAAAGAGAAAATCGTTGTGAGCAGCCAGCTCGGGGAGGTACCCCAATTTTGCCTGCATCCCCTCGTTGAATCCCTTTCCCGTGATACCGCCGTTGCCGACGGAAATTTTTGCCTGACGCACGTTCCAGCTCGCCCCGATGCCCTTCGGATCGATTGCGTTCGGATCGACGAACGAGAGCAGACGCGCCCGCTGATAGTCTTTCAGCGGAAGCCACGAGACCTTCTCGTATTGCCCCTGGATGTCGCGTGCCGGGTCACGGGGACGCTCGCCCTGCTCCTGATAATAGGTGACGATGCGTTCCCGATAAAAATAAATGTCCACCGAAACGACGGAAACGAGCAACAAAGCCGCCGCTCCCGCGCTCCAAAAGAACCGCCGCGTCAGTCCCGCAAGCCAAAGCAACGCTGCGGTCAGCGGCACGTAAACAATGCTGGAGCCCAAATCCGGTTCGACGACAATCAGAAACCAGGGAATCCCTGCCACGATTGCCGCTTTCAGCACCCATTTCCAGGATTCCCGAAATGCGCCCAAGGGCTTCAGTGAAAGCAGTTTCGCCAGCATAATCAGGGTCGTAATTTTCGCGAATTCCGAAGGTTGCAAACCGAACGAACCGATAAAATACCAACGCCGCGAACCGTTTACGGAATGAATGAAATGCCCCAAATTCATTTTGAGCAAGGCACAAACCGCAATCGGAATCAGCAACGCGACCCCGAGAATGTAAAACAGATTACTCCAATCCTTGTAAAACTTGAACGGAATCGCCGCCACGACGCAGTAAACGAAACCGCCCGCCAGGAGGAAGTAAATTTGCTTCAGCCAATCATCACTCCCGCGCAAAGCGCCCGACGAATAAATTCCCGAAACACCGAGAAGGCTCAAAATCAGGATAATCAACGGCGCAACCTTGTCCGTACGGCACAAAAAACTCCACGTCTTTTCGAATTGCTCCAAAAAAACGGACGACCAGGAACGGGCGTATGAAGAGGAATGTGTCACGAAAGGGAAAAAAGCTGAAATTGCGAAGAAAATACTCTCTTTTTCCTTGCGCGACAATGTAAAAGCGCTCCGCCCGTACTCAAAAAATGCCGACACCAAGACTCCCTCCCCACGATTCACGCCGGAGGGAGCTTTAGACTTTCCCGAAAAGAAAACTCCTACACAGCCCCCAAGCGCTCGGCGACCGACCCGCTGATAATTTCGCAGGAGCGCACCGCCCCGCTCAACTCTCCGGAAAGCTTGGTCAAAAAGGCCTCGCGGTCGGCTTCCTCGGCAAATTCGAAGCCCAAAAGCGCGCGACCGACACGCTCACCGGTGTACAGGTAGTTGAAGTAGCAAATATTGTCGTTCGGACCGAGGTCGCGGGAGAGGAAGTCGTGTAAAGCCCCCGGGCGTTCGTAGAAATCCAAGCGAATGAACAGGGGATTCCGTAAGAGGCCGCGCTCAAAGGGAATGACGCGGAAAAGCGTATCCGCATCACCCGTGACATCGCTCCACGGAACGCCGCATTCATCAAGCGTCTTCGTGATTACCGCGAGCTGTTCGTCGGAAACAGCGACGCCGATAATCGGACAAGCCTCCGCCTCACTCGTTTTGCCGTATTGAAATTCCGTGATGCTGCTCTTGGAAAAGGCCTTGCCGAAGACTTCCAGGAATGCGCCCGGACGCTCCGGAATACGCACACGCAGACAATGCCGCTTGGCACCGTTCACCTGCGAATTGCGCGTAACAAAACCCAATTGACCGAAATCAACATTCGCACCGGAAATCACCGCCAACACTTTCTTGCCCGCAAGCGTGTCCGCGAGCTTAAGAGCCGCGGCTACCCCCATCGCACCCGAAGTCTCGGGAATAATGCGATTGGTTTCCCAAAGTTTCTGAATCGCCCAGCAAACATCCTCGTTCGTAACGGTGACAATACCGTCGAGCACCTCCTTGCAGACATCGAACGTCAGCGAGCCCGCCTTGCGTACCGCCGTACCGTCGCAGAAAATATCCACCTTGCCGATATCCGTCGGCGTCCCCGCTTCCAGAGCCGCCTTCATCGAGGCCTGATTGACGCCTTCGACGCCGTAAATCCGAATCCCCGGATACTGGCGACGCAACCAAACCGCGCAAGCCGCAGCCATGCCGCCGCCGCCGATCTGGAGAAACGCAACATCAAACGGTCCCTTACCGGACATTACGACTTCGTCGGCCAGTGTTCCCTGCCCGCCCATCGTTCCGACATCGTCGTACGGATGGATGAAGGTAAGATTTTCTTCCTTCGCCGCCTTTTTGGCAGCTTCTCCGGCGACATCGTAAGAATCTCCGAGCAAAACGATTTCGACGAATTCCCCGCCGAAGCGTCTGACCGCCGCCTGCTTCACGTCCGGAGTCGAACGCGGCATGAAAATTTTTGCATGCACGCCGAGCAGTTTTGCCGCGAGCGCCACCCCTTGGGCGTGATTTCCCGCTGAAGCGGCGACAATCCCGCGGGCGCGCTCTTCCGGCGTCAGCAAAGCCATGCGATTATATGCGCCGCGCCATTTGTAGGCCTTAATCGGCCCGAGGTCTTCGCGTTTGACAAAAAGCCGGAACGGCAGACCGGAGCCGACGAGTTCTTCGAGCGGCGTCGGATTCGCAACCGCATAAACACGCTGGCGTGCCATCAGAATGGCATCAAAAACTTCTTCGCAAAGTGCAGACATAAATGTGAAAAAATAAGCAGCTTTCCCGCGAAACGCAAGAAAGCGCTACTTCGGCGGAGGCCGGAAAGCCGTTTCCGCCGACTGTTAATCTCCGGGATAATTAAACCGTTTTCGTTCCGTGTGTAGCGGTCACCTTGATGGTGATCCCGCCGCGCGCCCCGAAATCGCCGACGACTTCGCACCAAACCGGATCCAGTGCGGCGACGAGGTCGTCCAAAATCTGATTCGTCAGGTGTTCGTGGAACGTTCCTTCATTGCGGTAGGACCAAAGGTAGAGTTTGAGGGATTTGGATTCGACGATTTTTTCGGCCGGAATGTAGCGGATGGTAATCGTCGCAAAGTCCGGTTGTCCCGTCGCCGGGCAAACGCAGGTGAATTCCTCCGTACGCAATTCAACGATGTAAGGGCGTTGGCGATTGTGATTCGGAAAGGCTTCGAGTTTGCGCGTCGGCAGATTGCGCGTTGCCCCGATGGAAAGATTTTTCAGGTCTTCAGGCTGAGTCAGCATGGTGCGTTAATTTAAATAATATCGAATATAAACATATCCCGTCGGCTACCGGCAAAACACCGCGCGGAAGCAAATTGCTGCGAAAACAACTCTTCGCTTCGCACTTTGGAGCTTGCCGCTTGAAGCGATTAGAAATGGACCTTGGCGAGCGTTTCCTGCATGCGCGCGGTAATTTCATCCCACGCTTCCGCCGCGATCAGTTCTTCCGGGCAAATCCACGAAGCCCCGCAAGCGATGACATCCGGAATCGCGAGCCAATCCGCGATATTGTCGGCATCAATGCCGCCGGTCGCAACCACCTTGACGCCCTTGTGACGAAACGCGGAAAGGATGGCCTTGAGCATATCCGGTCCGACGACGGTTGCGGGAAAGAAGTTTTGAATCTTGCACCCCTGCAAGAGCGAACGGGAAAGATTGGACGGCGTCATCATGCCGGGAATAACGGGCAAGCCCGCAGCAAACGCGGCATCCACGACAATCGGGTCAAAACCCGGCGCCAAGGCGAAACGCGCGCCCGCAATGTGTGCGGCACTGATTTCATCCACACCGGTCACCGCTCCGGCCCCTACCCACATTTCCGGGAAGGCCGTGGCAATCTGCTGAATGGACTCAGCCGCCGACGGCGACTGAAAGGACACGGAAACGATGTCGCTCCCCCCGGCAAGCAAGGCCTGCGCAAGGGGAATCGCCTTTTCCGGATCTTCAATCGTTGCGAAGGGAATGACCTTCAACTCCGACAAATGTTCGATAATGGCTTTCATGATTTTCGGTAATTTACACTATCGGACTTAATAAGTGAAGCGGAACCCGACATTCGCACGATGCGCCATATCGGAGTTAACCCCGATGTCCACCGTGTAATTCAGGAAGAGCCCCGTATTTTCGGAGAGCGTGAAGTCACAGGAGGCGCCGACCGAAACGGCATCCGCCGGGAAGGCCTTTTCCTTAATCGTGCGGGAGTATCCGACACCCGTTGCGCCGACATCGACTTCCGTTTCGTCGTCGAGGAATTCGTGCGAGTACGCGAGATCCAAACCGACGCGAGTCGGCGTTTCGCCGAGCGCGAAGGAGTAGCTGGCTCCGACACCGACGCGGCCGCGGAGGCTGTCTCCGTTGAAGGCATCGGCTTTCATCGAGCGCGTTCCCGTTTCTTCGACCTTATCGACAGCCGTGTGGAGATAGGAGAATCCGACATACGGCGTGAGGTAGAGGTCCTTGACGGCAGTCGGGATCAGCCCGCCCGCGCTTGCGAAGAGACCGGCACTCCAGCCGTCGGTTTCACCCTTGTTATCGCCGTATTCGCCCTTACGTTCGATTTCGTAAGAGGAGAATCCGAAGTGAGCTCCGCCTTCCGCGAAATAGTAGTCGTTGAAGACCGTTCCCGCGTAAACCGTCGCGCGATAGCTGTCCATCGAGATTTCACCCTGTGAGTTGTGAATATCTGCCGTTCCGCGGTCGTAGGCAAGCGCCATGCCGAAGACGCTGTTTGCGCTCAGGCGGACGTCACCGCCGACGAGGGCTCCGTAGGTCGAGAAGTCGAAGGTAGCGGAATCCGCACGATCCGAGCCGTTTTCGACGGACATCGATTGGGCCTGTGCGAAGAACTGCCATTCGTCTCTGTTGTTAGCCGATTCGAAGCGACGTTGTTCCAAACGGCGGTGCAGGCTCTGAACGTCCTGATTATAAACTTCGGTCGGCATTGCCACCATCGCCGCATAAGCGAGGTTCATTTCCGGCGAAATCGGGTTCAGGGAGAGGCTACCCGTGCGGGAGTCGTAAACGTACTTCACTTCCGTGCCGTCCGCCATGAAGATCGTGACGGATTCAACATCGCCGGAGACCTTGGCCGCTTCGCCGTCCCGACGGACGAATTCGATTTCCGGCACATCCCAAGCATTGCGGACGGATTCGTCGAAGGTAACTTCGATCGCCACCTTGTCAAGAGAGACACTCGCGTCATTCGTCAGCGTGATGCGTGCTTTATCCGCATCGGCAACGGATTCGACGTCGAAGGCAATCAACGCGCCGGTTCCGCCGTTCGTCGGCGTGATGGCAATGTCTTCGATAATGACGGATCCGGACTTGTTGGCGGAAGCCGAGAAGCTACCCGTGTTCACTTGCGCACCGGAAGCCACGGTCTGCGAAGCACGCGACTGCATTGCGTAAGCGGAGGAGGCAAAGAGAGCCACCTTCGAAGCACCTTCAACCGAGAAACCGCCGTTGGCGTTCCAAACCGCGCCGTCCTTCAGGACAACGGAACCGGAATCGACCTTGACGAATTCGGAGCTGTTGAGCGTCGTGCCTTCCGAAACATTCAAATCGCCGCTGAAGCGCTTTTCGGACTTCGTCCAGTTGAGCGTACCGCCGCCGATGACGGAGAGGCTACCGCTGCCGCGAACGAGCTTGTTGAGCGTTGCGGTCTTGCCGGACGTCGTCACCAATTCGAGGACGGCGCTCTTGGAATCAAGAACCACCTGAGAAGCCGTGCCGAGGGTGACAAGCGAGTTCGCACGGAGTGTGCCGTCCTTCACGGTCACCGAGCCCGAGAAATCATTGGCGCTGTTGGCGAGCGTGAGCTTGCCGGAGCCGACCTTCGTCAGCGAGCCGGAGCCGGTCACGCGTGCTTCCAAAGAGGAATCCGCAGCCGAGCCGATCTGAACTTCCGCATCCTTGCCGAGAGCAAGCACCGCAGCGTCATTACCGAAGGCTTCACCCTTTTCGGCAATGAGCTTCGAGCCGTCCTTCAGGTTGATAACTCCGGAGAAGTCTTCGGAAGCGCCTGCGAACGTCATCGTGATGCCGAGGCCCGTTTCCACGGAGACCGTTCCCGTGCCTTCGAAGGAACCTGCGAAGACATCGGCGACAGCCTGGCCGGAAGCCGGCGTCAGGTCGAACGCAACTTCACCGTTGTCGGCCTTGAAGGCGATGGTGCCGTTACCGAAGGATGTTGCCTGCGTAGCGGCAACAAACGCATTGTCTGCCGTCAGCGCAAAAGTACCCGTGAATTCCCGGCTATCGGCCGTCAGCGTGAGACGGTCGGCGGTAAAGTCCAAGGTGCCTTCGCCCTTGAGCTCTCTGCCGAAGCTACCGCCGAAGGCCAATTCGAATTCGCCTCCGTCGCGGATTTCGAGTTCCGTGCTCTTGCGGCTGTCGCCGAGTGCGGCCGAGTTCGCCAGCTTGAGAACGCCTTCTTCAATGACGACTTCGCCGCCGAACATCGTGTTGGCCGCCGTCAGCGTAACCGTTCCGGCACCGGACTTCTTAAAGTTTCCGTTTCCGGCAAATACGAGTCCGAAGGAGGCATCCGTTTCCGAGGCGAGTTCCAGCGTAGCGCCGTCGGCAATTGTCGTTCTTGCCGTACCGAGAGCATCCACAGCCGTCAGCTTGAGGGTGCCTGCAGCGACGTTGATGTAGTCGTCTGCGTCAAAACCGTTCATCTTGGCATTAACAGCGAGCGTGCCTTCGCCGAGCTTTTCGACGATCCAGGTCCCGGCTCCGATGTTGCCCGTCATGACGGAATCCAAAGCGGTTTCGGCGTCTGCACCGAGCTTGGAAGTGTCGAGCAAAAGCGTTCCCGTAGCCGTAGCCGTGAGGTTGCTTGCGAATTGGACACCGTTGTTATCCGCCAGATTCAGGCGCAGGCTTGCACCGTCCGCCAGGGTCGTCGTGCCCGTGAAGTCGTGAGCCGAGTTGAGAACGACGCTTGCGTCTTCGCCGATTGCCAGCGAGCCCGAGCCCGTAATCTTGTAGCTGTCGGAAGCGGCGACTGCGAAGTCAACGCCTGCATCCACCGTAATCGAGGTCGGAGCGACATTCGCACCGAGGCTGACCGTCGCATCCGAAGCGAAGGTAACGCGGTCGGAGTTCATGTAAGCCGTGTCGTTCGGGTTCGCGGCATGCGTCCACATGGCGCTTCCCGCTTCACCGGTCGTCCAAACACCGTTGCCGCCGACCCAGACCATGTCGTAAATCGTGTTGGCAATCGTGACGGATCCGTCGTTGCCGAGGCTAACGACAGCGCGGTCGGAGAGAGCCGCTCCGCTACCCACCGTGAAGTTGCTCTTGTCGAGCACCGAGGTGTTCCAGCCCGTCAGGCTTGCGCCCGCGTTCACGTCAAAGACCTTGTAAACGACTGTCGCCGTTTCGCCCAAGGCGTTCGGGCTCGTGACCGTCGGGTATTCCAACTTCTTGAGGTGGAAGGTCAAAGCGTCCGTAATCGTCGTCGCCCCCGTGACAGAGAGAGAAGCCGTTTCCGGGTCACCAAGGGAAATCGTGCCGCCGGAGAGCAGCGTTGTACCGGAGAGCGTTGCCGCGTGTTCGGAAACGTCGAGGTGGCCGCCGTTCATCGTCAGCGCATCCAAGGTCGTGCCTTCGCCGGAGACGGTCAGGGTTGCGACGCCGCCCGTTCCGAGCGTAGCGCCGGCGAGCGTGCCTGCGGCGAGATTGACGGAAGCGACATTCGTGCCGGCTGCCAGCGTCAACGCACCGTTACCGGATTTCATGAGCGTTCCGTTACCCGAGACCACGGAGGCCAGCGTGTAATCTTCCGCCGTGTTGAGTTCCAAAGTGCCTTCGCTGATTTGCGTGGAGCCGTCACCGGAGAGCTTGCCGGAGAGCGTCAAGGTCTTGGAGCCGATCTTTTCGAAGGAGCTGCCCGTCGCCAGCGCGAGGGAGCCTGCAAAGCTCTGATCCTGCGTGCCGCCGACACAGAGCGTACCGGCCGTCACCGAAATCGTTCCCGTTCCGGCCAATGCACCCGTGAGCGTCAGGGTGTTGTTTCCGACCTTTTCAAAGGACTTACCGGCTTCAACGCCGAGTTGACCCGCGAAGCTCTGATCGGCATCACCGCCGACGGCGAGCTTGCCGTCCTTAACCGCAATAGCGGAATCCGCCGAGCTTTCAATCGCGCCTGCAAGCGTGAGAGTGCCACTGCCGGCCTTTTCGAGAGCCGCAGAGCCCGTGAGCTTCACGTTGCCTGCGAAATTGCCGGCCGTGTCGAGTTTGAGCGTTGCACCGTCGCGCACGTCGAGCGTTCCCGTCAGGGCTTCCACGGAACCGGAGAGCGTTGCGGACTGAGCAGCAATCAAATCACCGCTTCCGGAGAAGGCATTGGCGAATTCGGCATCCGCGCTGTCGAGCGTCACGCTTCCGGAGACTGCAACGTCGGAGCTGCCGAAAGCCTGTGCGTTTTGTGCAATCGCATTACCGGAAACGAGCGTCGCTCCCGTGTACGTATTGGCTTGCGTCAAAGTAACCTGTCCTTCGCCGGCAATCGTCAAATACTTGTCCGCGACAACTGCGCCTGCGATTACATTGTTGACGTTCACGACTTCACCTGCGGCTGCGCTCAATGCGAGGTCGCCGCCGTTGAGCGTCAGCGTCCCCGTGCCGAGAGCGTTGCTTGCGGAGATTTCGAGCGTTCCGGCTTCCACCGAAACCGCCCCCGTAAAGGTGTCGAGCTGGCTTGCGTCCGCCTTCAAGAGGCCGTTGCCCTGCTTCGTGAATGCCACGGAGCCGGAGAGTGAGTAGGCGCCGTTGAGGTTTTCGGAGAAGGAGAACTCTGTCGAATTGTCGACAACAAAGGTGCCGTTTCCGGAAACTTTGCTCTTGTAGCTCGGAACTGCAGCATCTTCGGCAACAATCGTGAGCGTCGAAGCATTGCCGAGCGTCGTCGTGCCGCTCAGAATCTTTCCGGCACCCTTGAGCGTCAGCGCAACGTTATCCGTGACAACAATCGCCGTCGGGGAAAGCTCGCCCGAGAGCGTCACTTCCGCGTTGTTGGCAAAGCGAACGGTGTCGAAGTCCGCGAATGCGATATCCGCGCCCTGTCCGTTGTTCAGCTTCCAATTGAACGCAGCATTATCCCAAACACCGCTGTTGCCGGCCGTCCAAGTAATCGTCTGCGAGGTAAGCGTAATCGCGACGTCCCCGTTGTTACCGATGTCAATGTCGTAGTGAGCGTCGAGTGCACGGCCGCCGATACGCAGATCTTCGAAGGTCAGCGCATCCCAGCCTTCCAGCGTGAGATTCGCGACATCAAAGACCTTAACGAGTGCCGTCTTGGTGTTCGGATCGTCCGTATCCTGCAGCGCCAGGTCTTGGAAGTTAAAGACGAAATCGTCGCCGATAACGACCTTGCCCGTGCCCGTAAAGTATGCATCCGTACGGGCGACATCGAAGGAGAGCGTTCCTTGCGTCAGCTCGATATTACCTGCGAGGGCAACGGCGGTGTCGGCGAGCACGGAAAGGGTTCCCGTGGCCTTGTTGACCGTCCAGTTCTCCATCGTTCCGCCGTTGAGGGTGACCTTTGCTGCGGCGACGGAATCATTGTAATTGAAGTTCGTCAACTTACCATCGGCGAGCACGACGGAACCGGTGAAGGCGCTCAGATCGGCCGACGAGAGGTCCAAGACCCCTGCGGATTGAAGAATCTTACCGGAGCCGCTCACCGTTCCTGCGAAGCTCGTCTTCACGCCGGCAGCGCCTGCGTTTTCGAAAGTCGCGCCTTCAACGAGACTGACGACGCCCTTCGTGGTGATATTCGAAGCAGGCGTGTAGCGCAGGGTTGCGCCGGCCGTCACTTCCGCAGTTGCCGTGTTCGCCCCCAAGGTCGTTGCCACGGAGAGCACCGCGTTGTTCGCAACGGTATACTTACCTTCAAAGGTATTCTTTCCGGAGAGCGTCGTATTGCCCTTAATGCTGACCGAGCCCGTCCCCGCGAGTACATTGCCGATTACGGTCGATTCGGCAACACCGGTTTCGAGAACGCCGTCTGCACCGATGGTAACCGCGCCCGTACCGAAAGCACTGTCGCTACCGACCTTGAGCGTACCGCGCGTAATCGTCGTGCCGCCGGTGTAGGTATTCGCGCCCGAGAGCGTGACCGTCCCGGTGGAATCGAGAACCACGGAACCGGCGCCGTAGATGACCTTGGAAACCTCCAAGTTCGCATCGGCATTAACGACATCCCACGTCAGCGCAGCATCGGCATAAACGTTAACGCGATGATTTTCTTCGCTTTCGCTGACATAGCTCGTTCCCGTTCCGGTGTAGCGGTAGGTGCCTCCGCCGGTGAGGATTGTAAAGCCGATACGTCCGCCGGTTTCTGCGGCTTGGGCGGCCGTCACTTCGAGAACACCTCCCGCTCCGACAAAAAGATTGTCCGAGTTGAAGTTCGCTCCGAAGTTGGAACCGGTACCCCAAGTCATGTTCGCCATCTTAATCGTCGAACCCGCGCCGTTGGCGTAGAGCCAGCCGCTACCGCCGTTGTCGGAAACGCGATAGGCTTGTGTCAGGTCGAGCGTGGCTCCGGCGTTAGCCGTGATACCGAGCGGTTTGTCGAAACGTCCGGCAATCGTGAGGCTCGAATTTTCGTTAATCGTAATGCTGTTACCGCCGAAGTTGAAGACAACGTCTTCAGAGTCTGCCGTCTTAAACGTGACGTCTCCGTCGATGTAAATTCCTTTTTTGCGGACTTCAACGCTTCCGCCCTGAACGTCAATCGTCCCGGAGTGAATCGTCGTATTGCAAAGCCAGAAAGTGTTCGTTCCGTCCTTCGTCAGTGTGTTGCCGTTGAGCCGGATAGCATTTCCGCCCCAATTGCTTGCAATCATACCGAAGTTACCGGTACCGCCGATAGACGAATCCGCCGTGAGCGAGAAGCCGCCCGTAATCTGCTTGGAGCCGTCTCCGATTTCCGCACCGGTGTTGATCCAAGCGCCGCCGGCCAGAACAAAGTTACCATAGTTGGTATCTTTAATCTGCGCATTGACATCGAAGGTCCCGCCGGCACCGACCGTAACGATGACGTTGTCTGCGCCGAGTGCCTTGTTCGTCCCCATCTTGAGCGTCCCTTCGGAGATGAGGATGTTACCGGAGAAGCCGCTGTTGTTGCCGTTGAGCAGGAGCTCGCCCTTACCGGTCTTTTCGAAAGTACCCGTTCCGGTGATAGCGCCCGCGTAAGCCACGGAATCAACTTCGGCCGTTGCCGCTTCGTCTGCGACGGAAAGTGCGAACGAACCCTCTTCAATAGTGACTGCGCCGACCACATTCGCCGCATCAGCAGCAAGCACGAGGCGACCGGCCCCCGTCTTTTCGATTTCACCGAAAGTCGCGACCGTCTTGTCGAAGCTGACGCTGTGTCCTTCCGCAACCGAGAGGAGCGCAGAGCCCGTGACAACACCATTGTCATCGAAGCTCTTACCGAAGCTAATCGAGGCAATTGCGTTTTCGTCCGCCATGCCGGTGAAGGAGTACGTACCGGCGAAGTTCAAATCCTTGGCGGACACGCTGCCGTAAATCGTGCCGAGCTCCGTTTCGTCAACTCCGGTTGCGAGGAACTTGTACTTGCGGAAATCGGAATTAACCGAGTAATCCGTACCGTTGAAATGCGTATTCGTCCAAATCTTGTCGTTGGAGTCCTCTACCGCCGCCGGATCCCAAACAAGGGAGAAGAATCCGCTTCCCGCCGTAAAGACGACGTTCTTATCGGAGTCAATCGTGACCGTACCGCCGGCCGCTTCGAAGATGCTTGCGTCCGTTCCCGAGTAGTTTGAGAACACGACGATGCTTGCATCGCTTTCCGTGAAGTCAACGCTCGAAGCATCAATCTCCACCGTGCCGGTGAAGGAGACATTAGAGCTCAGTTCAATCCCTTCAAAGCTCGTGTCCACATCCCCGGTCAGCGTCCAGGTCGAGTTGCCGAATTTGACTTTGTCCACCTTGACGGAGCCGGCAATTTCAAAGTCCCCGCGGAGGGTCACCGACGACATTTCATCGACGGCCGTCAGATTCCCGCCTTCGAGGCGGAGACCGCCCAAGCCGAGCGACGAGTAGTGGGCCACCTTGAGCGTACCCGAGTTGAGGATGGTTCCGCCCTCATAGGTGTTGCCGTCCATCATTGCAAAAGCACCTGCACCGGTGATTTCAATGGACCCGGCACCGCCGATGGCCTTATAAATTTTTACGGTTGCGTCCGCATTGGCAATATCCCAAATAATGCGCGAATTCTCTGCGACGGTAATCGCTCCGCCGCCGGCATTGATAAAGGAGGTCCCGCTGCCAGAGTAGAAATAGCGCCCCGTTCCTTCCGTAACACGGAAGCCGGGAGACTCGCTACCCGAGGTCTGCGCGGCCGTTACTTCGAGCGTACCGCCGTTGCGGATCGTAATGCGGTCCGTGTTGAAATTGGCTCCGAAATTGGAACCGGCGCCCCACTTCAGGTTGGCCAGCTTAGCATAGCCGCCGTTGATGTTAATGCCGCCGCTTCCGCCGCCGTCTTCCTTACGGTAGGCCTGCGTCATATCGAGCATCGCACCGGATTCGACGTAGATGCCGTTCGGTGCATTGAACACCCCGACAATCGTCACGTCCGCACCGGCGGCAATCGTGATGTCCTGATTATTCAGGCCGAAAATGCCGGAGCCGGTAACGTCAATCGTCGTCGTTCCCGTAAAGAACGCCTTGTTAATGAGCTGAACCCGGCCCTGTTCAATTTTGATATCCCCGGCCGTGACCGTCGTATTGCAAAGGAAGAACGTATTCTCGCCGGTCTTCGTCAGCGTGTGCCCGCCGAGGTCGAGCTCATTCGCGCCGTAACCGCTCGAAATCATCCCGAAGTGGCTGGTGCCGCCGACGGTCGAATCCGCCGTGAGCTTGATCGCTCCCGCGCCGGCGCCGATTTGTGCCTGACCGCTACCCGTTTCGACGCTCGCCCAAAGCGTACCGCCGTCGAGCGTGTACTTGTGGGCCTTGCCGTCCATATTAACGGCGAATTCGAGCGTTGCTCCGGATCCGACAACGATCGAGCCGCTTCCGAGAGCATTCTTGTTCGTCAGCTTCAACGTCCCGTCGCTGATGAGCGTTCCGCCGGAATGCGCATTGCTCTGAGAAAGCACAAGCGTTCCTGCGCCGACCTTCTCAAAGATTCCCAGACCGGAAAGTGATCCGGAATACGTGGCTTCACCATCTTCCGCGACAGACAAGCCGAAAGTCCCTTCCTTGATCGTCACGGCCGCCATCGACGGAGCGTCCGCCGCCCAAATCAGGCGACCGGCACCGGTCTTTTCGAGGGTCCCCGTCGACCCGATCGTCTTGTCGAAGCTTGCCGTCTTGCCTTCAGCGACAGAGAACGTTGCACCGGCACCCAATTCAAGCATTGCGGATTCGGCGCCCGCGAGCTTCGTAAAGCTCGTGTCTTCCGTCACCGTCACAGACCCGGGAAGAACCTTTCCAGAAACGGAAACTTCCTCATTTGCCGTACTGAAGATAACGGAGTCGCCGTTTTCAAAGCTCACCGTGTCTCCGGTGCTTTCACTCTTCCAAAGCGTCGCGCCGTGGTGTTCCCAAGCGGCACCGCCCTGCCAGACCAAGTCCGAGTAAACGGCCTTCGTGAGATCGAGCATGAGCACGTTATTGACCACGGAGAATGCGGCGTCCGCACGCGTCGAGGTCATTCCGCCGAAGAGCAGACTGTCGTTGCTCAAGGCGTTCAAATTGATATTGAGCTGGCCGGCGCTGATGAGTGCATAGCTACCGCTTGAGAAGTCTGCGGCGAAGTCGAATTTAATCGAATCCGCAAGATCGGCAGCTCCCGTCACGACGAAGCCCGTATCGGAGATGTCGGAGCCGAAGTACAGGGTGACTCCGGAGGCTACCGTGAGTTCATTGATTTCAACGGCAACGTCGCCGTCGCGCCCGAGCGTTGCGCCGGAAGCCACATTGACGGATCCCGTTCCGAGGGCCGTTGCGTTGCCGGCGAAGAGGCGCCCGGACTCAACCGTCGTTCCGCCGTCATAGCTGTTGGCGCCGGTAAGCGTCACCGTTCCCGTCGAGTTTACGACGACATGGCCTTCGCCGGAGATCGTATTGCCGATGGTAGCGTTTGCGGCTTCAAAGGCGAGCGTGCCTTCCCGGCCGATTTCGACACCCGCGGTTCCGAGGGCGCTCGCCGAAGCGGCAACGATTTTACCTTCCTGGATGGAAGTGCCGCCGGTATAAGTATTTGCGCCGCCGAGCCAGAGCGTTCCCGCTCCGACCTTAATCATCCTGTGGTTGCCCTGAGCACCGTTACCGATAACGCCCGTCGCCTTCAGCAAACCGAATTCTTCGACAGCGATATTGGTATCGTTTTGGCGCAGGTTGAAACCGGCCTGAATCGTCGAAACGACAATCGCGTCTTCGCCCGTTCCGCCCTTCGCGGTGAGCGTGGAAACTCTGCCGGCGCCGTTGTCGGCCGCAAAAAGGTCAAACGTATCGGAAGCGGTTTCGCCGGTAATTGAACCGCCGTTGAGGATGAGGTCGAGCCCGCCGAAGGTCTGATTGTATCCGGTCGAGGGTTCCTTGATGTGGAGACGACCGCCGTTGTTAATCACGATCATGTTCGTCGTGTTCACGCCGCCGCCCCAGCCGGTGGAGTCCCAACCGGAGAGCTCAACCAAGCCGCCGTTGTTAATCGTGAGCTTGCCGCGAATCACGCCGTGCTGACCGCCGGTCGTAATGTAAAGAGATGCGTTTTCAACAAAGACGCCGTTGGCCGTCGAGGTGGCACCTCCGGAGAAGGTAGCCGTACCGCCGGCGATATTCAGGGTTCCGAAGCTATTCGTTCCGCCGGAAACGTTCATCGCCCCTTCCGTAATCGTAAGGATGCCCGTGTGCGTCGTGTTGGAGCTGATTGCCAAAGTCCCCGCTCCGCCCTTTTCAAGAGCTCCTTCGCCGGTAACAACGGGGAGCGTGCTGACCGTCACGCCTTCCCCGACATTCACGCGGAGAGCCGCTCCGGCGCTGACTTCGGCGGAGAAGGAGGCATGCAACGATTCCGGATTGGCAATCGCAATGCGCCCTTCTTCAATGTGCATCGAAGAAAAGATTTCGGACGCCGCGCCCGAGAGCAGGAGCGTACCCGCACCGGTCTTTTGAACGGTACCGGTCGTAGCCAAGCTTGCATCAATCGTAGCCGTATAGCCTTCCGAAACAAAGAACGCCGTACCCGCAGCGACAGACAGGGAAGCTCCGCTACCTTCAACCCCTGTGAAAGTAACGTTGGCGTTGACTTCAACGCCGCCCGGTTGAACCGCGCCTTCAACTGCGACACTTGCCGCCGTATTGAAAATCGCCGTATCTCCGTTTTCGAACCGGGGTTGTGCACTCATTGCTGCCGCCGTAGCGCTGCTCCAAGCCGTGTCGCCCTGGTGCTTCCACGTTGCGCCGTCGCCGCCAACCCATGTAAGATCCGTAAAGACCAACTTCGAGAGTTCCAATTTCAGCGTGTTGTCTTCGAGCACGAAGTCCGCAGCGACGCGTCCCGTTGCCGCCAATCCGCCGAAAAGAAGATTATCGCGCCCCATCTGAGCCACGTCCGCATCCGTCAGGCCTGCGAGCGTTGCCGCTTGTGCGACGATGTAAGTATCCGAGCCGCCCAAGGCCGGAGACAAATCGAAGACGACGCTCTTATCGAGCAGGAGCGTTCCCTCCACGGACAAGACGGCTTCCGTCTCCGAAAGCATGCCGAGGCCGAGAACCGTTCCGGCCGAAGCATACAAACCGGGCAAGGTCATGGAGCCGGCCGCTTCCATGTTCAAGGTCCCCGCCGTGAGGGTGACGTCGCCCGTTCCGAGCGATGCAGCGTCATGAATGATAACCGTACCGCCGTTGATTTCAGTTCCGCCGGTATAGGCATTAGCCGCGCCCAACACGAGTGTGCCTTCGCCTTCCTTGACGAGGCGACCGTCGCCCGAAATTTTTCCGGAAAGCGTAACGTGCGCACTCTTGTCGCCTGCGACAACCTTACCCGCGGCGTTAAATTCACCGACCTGCGTATCGACGGTCAGGGACGTTCCCATCGCCAAATTGCGAGTCGTCGTCCAAGCTTCGGCAAGCGAACCGATCGTCACGTCACCGGCCAAGCTCAGCGTAAGCATGTCGCTCGAAGTAATTCCGGAGGCACCGACGTTCATGCGGCTTCCGTCGTTCAGATTGAGTCGAACAACATTGCTATTATTACCATAGTCCGCAACCTCGAGACCGGTACCGAAATTCACTTCGCCGGAGACATTGATGTCCGCATTCCCGTCTTTCATCGAGATTCCGGCATTGACGAGGCTAAGCGTCCCTGCGACGTTGACCGTCTGTTTGGCTCCCCAGTGAGCAATCTGGAAAGACCCCTGATTCCCGCCGGTCGAATTGGAGTTGCCGGTCACAACCAAGGAACCGCCTTCCAAGATATTCAGCGTCCCTTCGCTGGCCCCGTCGGAAGTTCCGACGTACTGAGTCACCTTACCGCTACCGGCAATCGTAATCGTGCCGCCGGTCTGACGCAGTTTACCGAGCGTCAACGACGGACCGGAGAAATTCGCCGTGTTACGGACCTGCATTTCGGTCGTATCATCGCCGACAACATTATTCGTAAAGGTCGTCGTCCCGGCTTCAAGTGCCCACGAAGCATTTCCGGTAAGAGCAAATTCGCCGGTGAAAGTAAGATTACTGCTCCCGCCGCGTTGCTTGTTATTTCCGGAACTCCCGGCATTGCTCACCTGGCCGATAACTTCGATATTCTGCGAATACGTCGCCGTCTCGCCCGTCCAAATATAGGCATTGGCAAGGATAATCTTCGTCGCGCCGCCCAGTTCAGAGTCGCGCGGCAAATTCGCGTTGCCGACCACCTGAACCGTTCCCGTAAAATTATTTCCCAACTTAATACCCGCCGTGTGATCGGATGGCGCCGCGTTAAAAATAATCTTGCCCGTACCCGAAATCGCGGAAGCATCCGTCTTCGCAACCGTCACGGCACCAATGTTCAAGGCCCCGCCTTCTTCGACGGTAACCGAACCCGTAAACTTAGACAAAACAGACGTGCCGGCCGTCAAAACGCCGCCGGTGACGGTAACCGCGCCGCTGGACGAAACATTCCCGCTGACCTTACCGCCGTTTTCAAAAATCAAATCGTTCGTGATAACAACCGAAGCCGTATCCGCATCCGTGCGGATAACGCCGGGCCCGATAAGCGTAATCGCCTCACCGGACAAACTCAGCACGCCTTCTCCGGCAACCGTAATTGCGTCCGTCGTAATGCCGGTTTCCGCCACCGTAACCGCCGTATCCGCCGTCAGATTGAAAGCGGCATAGGCGCCCGCTTCCGCCGTAGAATTCGTCCACGGAGTCGAGCCGATAGCCGAGTTCGTCCAATTGACAGCCGTGCCGTCGAGCGCGAAGCTCTGTGTCGTACCCGCATAGGTGTTTACCACCTGAATACCGGAAAGCGATGCGCGGTACGATTCGGACAATTCGTTCGCCAACTCAAGCGTCCCCGAAACACCGGACACCTTGAGTGCATTCTTCCCGAAAGCCAAAGTCGCGGAAGCGGATCCGCCGCGGTCACCCCAGCTTCCGGAGCCTTCAATCGAACCGCCGGAGGTGCCGATGTAGCTGGTCCCGTTGACCAAAACCCCGCCGTAAGTTCCGCCGTCACCGGACAAATAAACATAAACATCGCAAACGAGGTACGGCGTGTCGATTTCGACGTGCCATTGGCTTCCGCCCGAGTGATTCTGAATATCCCAATACTTCTTCTGGAGCGTGCCTTCGAGCGTGGACGTCGAAGAACTCGATTGCCAAATCCCGGCGGAGTTCCACGCCGTCACGGACACGCCTTCGAGGGTTGTCCCGTCGTAATTGCGGACTTCCGAGATTGTTTGTTTATCCGTCCCGGCGACGTTCGTCCAACCGATTCCGCCGACATACGTTGCGGTGCCGTTATTGTCGTAGGTCGCAAAACCCGCAGTCCCGGAGGTGCTTTCGCTAATCTTCGTGGAGGTGTCCGTGAAGTTCAAGCTAATGATTTCTCCGGCAGCATTCGCGGTGGCCGACATGGCGGCTGCAGCAAAGAGTGTCGTTAAGAAAAACTTGGGATTTTTCATAAATAAGAAGCTGGGTGGATATGAATGCAAAGAGTTTTTAAGCGCGGAAACACCGCATATTGGCGAATAGGATGCAGGCTTCTATGAGATTTCGCAATAAAATTCACGCAAAACTCAAACTTTAAAGCAATGGATAGACCACAATGACTTACCGGAATCTTTTCCGGAGTCCCGTCTGCGAGAGGCAAGGTCCGGGCACAAAAAAAGCTAACAGCAAGAGCTGATAGCTGACGGTTTTCCGTATTGCGGAAATGGTGCCCAAGAAGGGACTCGAACCCTTACACCTCGCGGCACAGGTACCTGAAACCTGCGTGTCTACCAATTTCACCACCTGGGCAGATGAAAAAATTTAGTTTGGGATTAAATGTATTTTCCCGAACGATGTCAATGCCGGAACTTCGAGAAAAAACTTTCCCGCGCCGCGCAATTGGTATTTCATGATTACTATATGAATAAAAATTTGGCGAAACCCGAACTGTTGCTTCCGGCCGGGACCTTCCAACGGCTCAAGATTGCGCTCGCTTACGGCGCGGACGCCGTTTACGTCGGCATGCCCTCGATGTCGCTCCGCGCGACGGTCGGACTTTCGCAGGAGGAACTCGCCGAAGGCGCCCGCCTCATGCACGCGGCCGGCAAGCGAATTTACGTCGCGTTGAATCTTTTTTCCAAAAACGCCGATATCGACAAACTCCCCGAAATCGCCGCCCGCCTGCGTGCCGTCTCGCCCGACGGCGTCATCGTCTCCGACCCCGCGATTTTTATGTTCCTGAAAGAACAGGCCCCGGAAATTCCCCTGCACGTTTCGACGCAAGCGAATATCTCGTCGTGGGCGACGGTCGAATTCTGGCAAAAGCTCGGTGCCTCGCTCTGCGTTCTGTCCCGCGAAACGAGCTTCGAGGAAATTTGCGAAATCCGCCGCCGCATTCCCGAAATGAAACTCGAAATGTTCATCCACGGTGCCATGTGCATGAGCTATTCCGGCCGCTGCCTGCTCTCGGCGTTTATGACCGGACGCAGCGCCAACCAGGGGAAATGCGCGCAATCCTGCCGTTGGAACTACAAAGTCTATCTCGAAGAAGAAAAGCGCCCGGGCGAACTCATCACCGTCGAAGAAGATTCCCGCGGCACCTATTTCATGAACTCCCGCGACCTGTGCCTGCTTCCGGAACTGCCGAAAATCCTCGGCGCCGGCATCGCCTCGCTCAAAATCGAAGGCCGCAACAAAAGCGATTACTACGTCGCACAAACCGCCCGCGTTTACCGCGCAGCCATCGACGCATGGTTCGAAAATCCGGAAAACTGGGATGCCGCCCCCTACATGCGGGAACTCGAAATGCTGCAAAACCGCACCTACACGCGGGGCTTCTTCGAGGGCATGCCCGGCGCGGAATCGCAAAACTACGAAAGCACCGTCAGTGTCGGAAACGCCCAAAACGTCGGTATGGTCGTCGAAACCTCCCCCTTCACGCAAAACACGGGCAACAGCGACGAGTTTGTCCATCTCGAAATCCGCAACAAAATCTCCGTCGGCGACGCAATCGATTTCCTGATTCCGGGACAATTCGAAGCCCTCAGCATCAAAATCGACAGTCTCCTCGACGGATTCAGCGGCAAGCCCGTCGAATCGCTTTCCGCCGGACGCGCCGGACAAACCGCGATGTTCCCGCGCCGCCTCTTCCCGCAGAACGTCCCCGTGCTCTCCATGGCCCGCAAACGCCAAGAAAACTATTAATTATTAACTATTAACTATTAACTGTTAGATGTTTTTGAGGGTAATTAATAACGAATAGGAAATGAATAACTCTATGCGAAGATTTTTGCTCCGAGCAAAAATCTTGAAGGAAGCGTGATTCCCTTCCCTATTCATTATTAATTATTCGTACGCCGAAAGGAGTTTCTTTCTAAACACCATGGCCTTCGCCACGCAACCACCTCTCAAGTGTTTTCACAATTTTCGGAATTGCTTCCGACGACAGATAAAACGTTCGAATCATCGCCTGAATTTTAAATATTTTGATATGAAATAGATTGCAGTGGAAATTCCGACGATTATCAGCAGGAACGCCCCCCATTCTCCGACAAACGACGCAAACTCATCATTCCTCCACGCTTCAATCCCCCGCTTCAGAATCACCGAAATTCGTCCGACAAAATCAAATGCAGACCCGAAAAGCATAACCTAAAAAATAGCAGAAGCTTCAGACGCTTCAAGCTGCCTCCTCTTAGCCTCAGCATTCCATTTACCGATAAACTCCGGCAATGTCATGCAACCTTTTCGTTGTGAATCAAAACGAATTTCCATGCCCGTCATTGCAAAAACGTCCGTCAAATATCGTTTAGCCAGTTTTGAGAAATCTTTAACATACTCTGCGTCAGATTTAGTTAGGCTATCCCTCAGTCGTTCTTCTTGCTTTTTTTGCGGAGAACAGTTTATCGAGCTCTCATTAATTTTATCTTTAATTAAATGCACTTCAAGTTCCCCACGGTTTCCATACTTGTTTTTGTCAAAGTCCCAAGTTTTTAGCGTTTCCTGCTTTAAAAGAACGCTTTTTTTCTTTGGCCAAAGCGCTTTTGCAGTGGGAAGGATTTCTCCGCAAAAAATTAATACATTGCCTTCTTGTATGACTTTTAATCCGGCCAAATCAATTTCATATTCCAACGTTCCCTCGACGTAATAGACCCCCTGATATTTTCGTTCGTATGGGTCATCATCACAAAATTTACCTTTTTTGCCACAGCTACACTCAAGAATTTCTTCGTAAAAATCATACTTCTTGTAATTCATCGAAAGAAACGTCAACTTGAGTTCCGGATTGAACTCAATCACATTCATTCCTTGTTGACGAAGATGCGTATTTTCCTCTCGAAGCTTTTGGGCTCTCCCTTGGGCTTCGTCACGTTCTCGTTTTAGTTTTTCGATTTCCGATTTAGACGAGACTTCTAATTCGACTTCTTCCGAAATATCTTGTCTGCGGCGGCGCATAAGTGCGTTCGCGCAAACAAAAGTCCCGATGAACGTGCCAGCCGAAGCAATGGAAACGGAGAGCAATGCGATTGGAATATACGCCATGGCAAAAGCATTCGCACCGGCTATCAGCGCCACACCAACTGTTAAATTTGCATAAATGCCAATATGATCCCCAATTTTAGTACTACTGTTTTTTACAGTAACAACAATCTTTCTTAAAAATTTCATAAGCAATTAATTTCCAATGCCTCGAAAGCCCTTGTTGGAGAAATAAGCCATCGGTTTAAAAGGATTTTATCTGTGCAGTTTTGATCCACATTCGTGACAGAATTTGGCATGAGTAGGATTTTTAGAGCCGCACTCAATGCAGAAAACATATGCTTCCAGTGGTCTTTCGGATTCTTCTGTTTCGGCATTTACGCTTTCTTGGAATTCCTTAAAAATCTCAACGAGAGAAGCCCCCAAGTCGACCTCTGCTTCGCGAAGCCGATTCCTGATTTTTCCATATTTCTGGTTAAGCTGATTTAATTTCGACTGGGTTTCATTCGAATCATTTTTCAATTCGATGAATTTATTAAGGTAGTTTAAGCCTCCCACAATAGGATTTACCCCCATCATGATCCCATCTTTAAAATGAGTTAAGTAATCAGCTAATCCGAGCTTCTCTTCCGCAAAAAGCGGAATATAGTCCATGAGAACATCTCTATAGTCTTCCAGTGCATGACGAACCCTCGACAATTCATTGCGGATTTTTCTTTCAATTTTTGATTCGGCATCGTTAATTCCCAAATATTCATTCAAAAATGTCGCCGACTCTGAAATCTCAGCGCAAACGGAATTATAGATATTTTCTGCGCTAAAATTTTCGGCAGCCTCTCTTATTTCTTCTCCGGATTCGGCCACAATCCAATCTTGTTGGCACAAATAAAAAACATCGTGAACTTTTTTGATGTATTCAATCAGTTTTTCCATATACCAACCATTAACACTTTCGTCTGGAATTTCCTTCCACTTTCCGGAAAGAAACTCCTCCGCTTCTTCATTCCCGCCCTCCTTGTTAAACAAAAGAACGTCACGGAAATGTACTTTTGCTTTTTCTAAGTCTTGAGAAACATAAAGACCATCACGATAACATTCCGCAATAGCGACAGTTGCCGCGCAAGCGATATTTGTATCCCAATGTTCTTTTAAGGCTAGTAGTGTCTGAAATCCGTTATAACGATCTTCTGACGAAAAAGAGAGTAAATGAAATCCAGATAATACAAGTTTTGCCAAAGCACAATCGTCATTCTCATCTATAATTTCCGATAAAGCCTCCACGAATTCCTCTTTTATTTTTTCTTCTTTGCCTTCTGTTACGGAAGAATACTGCTGATAAAACCTTTCAAGCTTCAAGAAAACTTTAGCTTCGGAATCTCCGTCCAAAGCAGCTTTTTCTAAAATTCTTTTCTGCTCATTTTTTAGTGGATGCTCCTCCTCATCCCAATCTATGTCAACATACCCACTCCCGGCTTTTGCGAAACCCCGATTCCATGCCTTTAGATAATATTCGCGAGCCTTGGACTTGTCGTTCGGCATTCCGACTCCGAAGTCATCATGCAAAAGTCCGAGATAATAAAAATCTTCCGGACTTGCATTCCCGGAGCGTTCCCGTTTTCGCAACTCCTTTAACGCCTCTGTATAATTCTTTTGAGACAACAACTCGGCGGCGGAAATTTGGTTCGAATCATAAGATTGGGCAAAGTTCACGAGATTTGCCGTTTTATCGGCGTTAATTTTTCTTAATAAGTCCCATGCTAATGTTTTTTCACGTGGACTCCCAAACTCTGTCGCATAATTCAGATACTGTTTTGCGAGATCAAAGTCGCGTTCTATAATCGCTTTGAGTGCTGTTTCGAAGTATGTCGCCATATAAAATCCTCTGTTAAAGCTTATTCCCACACTTATTGCAGAATTTAGCATCAGCGGAATTTTTTGCACCGCATTGCGTGCAGAATTGTGTCCCTGCGTCGGGATGTTGCGCGAGAACAATCGGTTCAACGTAGTTATTGATTGTCGCTTCCGCGATTTCCAAAACACGATCGTCAAGTTTAGACTGTTGAATCATTCCCCAAATTTGAGGAATTAAAATCGGCCAAAACACAAACATTGTGACGACTGTCGGAAGCGCTTGCTGACCAAAAATCCCGATGCCCGCTTCAATATGTACCCCGCGTAGAGTCGGGTTCGCCGTGACTTTCAAGGCGGATTTCATGCCGACTACAGCTTTAAACATGCCACCTTTGGTCATGGAGAGTTCAAATCCGCCGTTCGGCAACGTAAAGCGCTTAACTTCAAATCCGTCCGTTTCGAACGCGGCGATAATGGACTTTTCTATTTCCGGAATGCAAGATTTCGGACAAGTGAATTCTTTGTCTGAGGTGAATGTTCCCATTATTTTTTGTGGTTAAATTTTTGATTTAGAAAAGTTATCGTATTTTCTCGCCGCACTTTTTACAGAATACCCAATCTTCGAAAATAGGGTTTCCGCAACACGGACAAACATCCCCGCAAAGCGTAGAAGCCTCATCTTCATTCGAAAGAAGTTGGCAATAGTTCCACGAATGACTCCATTTCAGAATTTCTCGAACACGAACAGCTGCAAACGGATGCGTTTCTTCAAGCGAGAGCATATTTTTCAAAAGATTTTTAAAAACATTGGAACCATATTGCTCAAACTCGTTCGCCTGTTTGACAAATTCTTCAACGTTCACATTTTGTGTGATAGATAATGGTCCTCCCGAAAGTCGAATCTGAGTATTGACGACGCGTTGAACACTTTTCAGTGCGAAGGCGGCAGCTCTATCTGCGGACAACTCACTACAACGTTGCCATTTTAACAAAGCCCAAATTAGCGGTTTAATCGCAATTCCGAGAACGTCGATAGAGTCGGCACACATAAGCAAAATTCGGGAAAGTGTATGATAGAGCATATGATGACAAGCAATATGCCCACACTCGTGAGCAATAACCGATTCTATCTCCTCTTCCGTCATAGATCCTACGAGTCCTGATGTAACACAAATAATCGGGTTCGTATCTCCAAATGCAGATGCATTTGGATTTACATCGGCTTCCAAATAAAATTCGGGAACGGGAATTCCTAAACGCTCACAAATCGGCGGTAATTTATTGTAAAGCTCCGGAAGCTGTGACGAAGATAAGCGAATTTTCGTTGCAAGACACAACGCGCGATACTGATTCTCGGAAAAAAGTCCGAGAATCTTTTTTATCAAAAGAGCTAAACCCGGAATATCTCGAAGGGTCTTTAGAGCTTCTTTATCCGCAGGATGAATAAAATCGATCGTTGTCGGATTCATAAACAGGAAGGAGAATTTGCACCAAGGGCTTTACTAGAGCGATAGGAAGCTTGTGGACGTTTTTTGTTTTATGCGTGGTCTGAATTTGTTCGCAAAGTTTTACGACCGAAGAGTCAGGCATCCGGGACTACATAGAAGAATCCAGAGCGCGGAGTTTTATTGCGGTCGGGTTCGCGGAAGTTGCGTCGGTTGAGAAAAGGAACTCGCGTTCCCGCAAGCGTTCCGCACCGGGAAGTTCGAGGACGATTTTTGAGCCTAAGCTCGTCTTCGTGCGAAACGCGATACGCGCCGCAAAATTGCATTTTAGTAAATCGGTGATAAGCAAGCCGGCGACTTTTCGGTCGGCGTGTTGCGTCGCGAGAACAAGAAAAATTCCGTAGGCGCGGCTTAACGCGGAAAGGCGCACAATCGCAGCTTCAAAGTTTAAATCGTCCCGAATTGCGAAATCCCCAAACTCATCAACGACAAAAACGATGTTCGGAAGTTTTTCTTCCGGAATCGTTCCCGCGCAAACTTCCTCGTTGAATGCGGCAATGTTGCGACACTCGTATTTTCCGAGAAGTTCCGAGCGGCGCTCGTATTCCGACAGAAGCCACTCCAAAGATTCCGACATCGCTTCCGAATCCGTGATTATCGGACGAAGCAAATGCGGAAGATTTTCGTAGTCTTTGTACTCGACGACTTTCGGATCGGCGATAAGCAGCCGCAATTCGTCCTGAGTATGTTCCCTCAACAAACTCGTGAGAATATGGTGAATCAGACAGGATTTCCCGCTTCCGGACTCCCCTCCGACGAGCAAGGTCTTCGCGCGGGCAAGATCAAACGTTATCGCATCGTCTGTCGCCACATAAGTTCCGATTTTTACGGGAACAAGACTTTTCCAAGGTTTCATCAGTGTTGTGTTGATAGTATAAATAGGAGGTTCGAGAATACCCCAACACACTAACTTTTTGACGGTGCTTACACAAGACAAAACCGCGTTTCTGACGGTGTTTCGGAATGGAAAAACACCGCATAATTGACGGTGTGAAAGCATTTTCCATATCCGAAAGATTAAAAGCGCTGCGCGCCGCGTCCGGCTTGACGCAGGAGGCGTTTGCCGAGCTTGCGGAGATGGATTACAAAACGTATCAGCATATTGAAGCCGGGAGGCGTCCGAGCGTTCGTCTGTGTACAATCGAAAAAATCTGTGCGGCTTACAAAATCGAACTTTGGCAGTTTTTCCTGCCGGGAGCGGAAATCCCGAAAAAACTGTCTAAAAACTAATTTCGCGCAGAAAACGCCTTCGGAATTTTCCGGAGAGGGGAAGCGTCCTGAAGGAATTATCAAAAAAAAGTTTCATTCTTTCCGAAAAGACGATTATTTTCGCGGAACTTTTTATTTGCTTCGCAGACGTAAAAGCCGAAAAAGACATCGGGGATGCGAAGGGTAGAAATTAAGAAAGTTTTCCCATGCTTCAATTTCTGAAAATCCGCAATCTTGCGCTTATGGACGCCGTTGAACTCGAATTCGACGGCGGCTTCAATGTCGTCACCGGCGAAACGGGCGCGGGTAAAAGCGTTCTGCTCGGCGCGCTGGCAATTCTTGCGGGCAACCGCGTCGCGAAGACCGTTGTTCGCCGCGGTACGGAGCTCTGCGAAATTGAAGCGGTCGTCGCGCTCGACAAGCCCGAAACCGTCAACGCCGTCCTCGAAAAGCTCGCGCTTCCGCTCTGTGAAGACGGGCAATTGATTTTGCGGCGCACGATCCACGTTTCCAAACCCGGCCGTATCAGCGTCAACGGTGCCCTTGCCACGCTCGCCCAACTCGCCGAAATCGGCGAAAGTTGGATTGATTTCCACGGGCCCGGCGAACCGCAAAAGCTCTTTCACGAAAAATATCAGCTCGAGATCCTCGACCTTTTCGCCGGCAACAGCCCCGCGCTCGCGAATTTTTCCGAACGTTATCGCGCATGGAAAGCCCAACTCGCCGAGATTGAGGAAATCCGCTCGCAGGAAAAAATGTCGCCCGACGAAATCGCGTTCGCCCAGTCGCAGCTCGACGCGATGAACCGCCTCGAGCTCAGCGATGAAGCTGTCGAAGCCCTCGAAAACGACTTTGCCAAAATTGCCAACGCGCAGGAACTTTCGTCGATGCTCGGCGGAATGGATGCCGCACTCGGCGACGACGGACTCGCAAACACCTTCCCGCAGATTCTGCGCCTCGCCGGAGAGATTTCCGGGATTCTTCCCGCCGCAGAGCCGCTCGCATCCCGCGCCCGCTCGCTCGCCATCGAGGCCGAAGATCTCCGCGCCGAATACGCCGCCCTGCTCGGCGACATCGATACCGACCCCGAGACCGCCGCGGAAATTTCCGAACGCATGAATGCCTGGCTCGAACTGCGCCGCAAATACGGCCCCGATGCCGCGAGCGTCCGCGCCAAACGCGATGCCCTCGCCCTGCGTATCGAGCGCCAAAGCGACATCACGGGAACGCTCGAGCGCGCCCAAGCCGCCGCCGATGCCGTTGAAAAAGAATTACGCGAGCTCGCCGGACAATTGCATCGTTCCCGTCTCTCCGCCGCCAAGCAACTCGCGGCCGGCACACAGAAAACGCTCGTCGAACTCGGCTTCAAAAAAGCGGATCTTTCCATCAAACTCACGGAAACGAAAAACCTCGGCGAAACGGGAACCACAGACTGCGCATTTCTGTTTTCCCCGAATGCCGGGCAAGAGCTGCTCCCACTCAATAAAATCGCCTCCGCCGGTGAAACCGCCCGCGTCATGCTCGCCCTCAAGGCCATGCTCGCCGAAGCGGACGCCACGCCCGTACTCGTTTTCGACGAGGTAGACGCCAATGTCGGCGGCGAAATCGCCGTCCACGTCGCCCGCAAGCTCGCGGAAGTTGCGCGCGCCCACCAGGTCTTCTGCATCACGCACTTAGCCCAGGTCGCCGCCCTCGGCAAGCACCATTTCTGCGTGACCAAAACTCAGAGCGACGACGCCACGCAAATCGCTATCGCGCAACTCGACGGCGACACTCGAGCCCGCGAAGACGAACTCGCCCGCATGCTCGGTGACCGCCACTCAACCGCGGCCCTCGCCCACGCCCGGGAATTACTCGCGGAGAAATCGGGGACTAGAGATTAAAGATTAAAGGTTAAAGATTAAAGAAGCCGAGAAAGGGATAGTGGATAACTGATAACGGATAGGGTTCTTTGCGGAGAAGATTAAGAATGCCGCAGGCGCCGGCTTGGTGTTTGATGCTTGGCGCTAGTTCCGCCGTCGCAGACATCTTCACTTATCCGTTATCAACTATCAGTTATCACTTTCGTGGTACGCATTCGGAATTCGGGATTCGCTACTTGCAATTGCCTCTTCGAGGCCGCCGCCGGCGCTCGCCTGATGCTTGCGCTTGCTTTAATCCTTAAGCTCTTTCGTCGCGGAAGCGGCTATCGGCCTGAAGTTACATTTCCGCGCTTTCAGAGCGGGAAGTTGCAGACGGATTTGCTCAAGCAAACGATTGTAGTCGCGCGGTTTGCCGTGCCATGCAATGTCGATCAACGCAAATGCCCGCGGAAAAAGCATGTATTCGACATGATCCATCGTCGTCATGTACTCCGTCCACAGATTCGCCTGAATTCCGAGGATATTTTTCCGGGCCTTTTCGGAGAGATCCGCCGGAAACGGATTAAACGTGTAAACCTTTTCCAGCGGGATAAATCCGCCAATGGCAAGCGGCTCGCCGGCGGGTTTCCCCTGATACATATCAAAGTAAAGCCACTCGCCGGGACAGAGCACGACCGGTCCCTGCTCCGCCGCACGGTAGCCGAGTTCCGGTGCCCGCCAAACCATCGTCGCCACCTGCGCATCGGACAAGCCGCCTTCGAAAATTTCGTCCCACGCGACCACCTCACGTTTCTGTTTTTTCAAAAACGTAATGATGTCGCGCATAAACGCCGTCTGGAGCGCCTCGCTGTCCTTGAGATTTTCCCGCTTCATGCGCGCCCGGCAGTCCGGGCAATCCAGCCAGCACTGATGCCAAACTTCGTCGCCGCCGACGTGAATCGGCGAACGCGGAAACAAGTCTGCCACCTCCGAAAGCACGTCAATGAAGAACTGCGTCGTCGCCGGCTTGCCGACGCAGACCATGTCTTTCCCGCGCAAACCGTCCACCGGCACATTGTTTCCGGCACAGGCGAGTTCCGGATACGCCATCATCGCGGCGAACGAATGCCCCGGCATTTCGATTTCGGGGACAATCGTAACGTGCCGTTCCTCGGCGAAGCGAACGAGATCGCGGATTTCGTCCTGCGTGTAAAATCCGCCGTAGAGCTTGCGCGTCTCCTCGCCGAGCGGAATTTCCGTTTCGCGCCAATTCCATTCGCGATCGGTTTTATCGACGCGCCAAGCGCCGACTTCCGTCAGCCGCGGATATTTTTTGATTTCGATACGCCAGCCGGGACCGTCCGTCAGGTGAAAATGCAAGCGGTTCAGTTTGTAAAAGGCCATCGTATCGATGAGCTTTTTGACTTCGTCCGTCGAAAAGAAATGCCGCAAAACATCCAAGTGAAGTCCGCGCCAACGCAGAGCCGGAGCGTCTTCGATACGCAGGGCGGGTAGCGCTTCGCCGTAGTGGCTTTTGAGCTGGTGCAAGCTCTGAAGCGCGTAGAATTTTCCGGCCTCCGTTGCATGGGAAACGATAACGGCTTCCGGCGTCACTTCGAGCCGGTAGCCCTCGTCTCCGCAACGTTTGTCTTCGACGAAGCGCAAGGTCCGGGGCGCTCCGGCGAGCTCTGCCTTCCCCGAGGCGTCCGTGATCCGCTCGACCTTTTGCGGTTCGGGGAAAATGATCTTACCCGGTTCCTCGCCGAAGAGCATTGCGGGAACGGATAAAGCGAGGACGAGACAGAGCGTGGAGAGAGTTTTCATAGCGTTAGAGACGAATAAACAACAAAACGCGGGAAAGCGAAAACGAAAAATGCTTTCCCGCAGCAGGCATTTCAGCTATTCCTCAACGCCCGGCTCGACGGCGGCGACGCGCGGCAACGAGCGCAAGCGCGAAACCGCCCGTGATCCATCCGAATGCCGAGGGTTCCGGAATCACGAAATAGGCATCGGGGTTGAGGAGCGTAATACTGTGAATCCGGTAACGGAGATTATTATCCAATTCGCACCACAAATTTCCGCTCTCGTCATACCCGATTTCGGTCGTCATTCGAATTCCGACACGCTCCGCCGCTACAAGGGAACTTTGCGTATCGTCGGAATCCGTATAAAACAATCCGACAAGCACATTGTCCTGATCGCGGTAGCTTGCGCCCCAAAGCGTAATCGCGTGGGGATCCGTCCCGACATCATAATAAGGCTGAAGATTGACGCCCATCGCGGCATCGTGCTCAAAAGCCCACTCAAGAATGGCGGGCAAACTCATGTCCATATACAAGCCCGGAATGACCTTATCCGAGTCAAGTTGCGAGGTGTACGGATATGCATTATATTGTCTTACCCAAACACAAAACGCGTAATCGCGGAGCTCGTCCCCGTAGTATTTCCGGGGATAAGCGGCAACTTCGTTATTCTGAAAAGCCCCCAAAACGGCGTCCATCGAAGATTCCCTGTTCCCGTACATCGCCTGCATATCCTCGTAAATCGCCTGATTTCCCTTAGGCATATCCGCCGGGAATCCGGACGCATGCCGCCATTGCTGATAGGCGAGCATATTGGCCGAAGTTGCAAACGAACACATCAGGGAGTCATCAAATAAATTTTCGCTGTCAGGCTTAAGAACGTTCTTTGAGACGTCGAACTTCGCCCAGTCGGTCTCCGTTAAACTCAGCCCGTCGAGAAACACATCCCGTCCCCAGAGCGTTCCCGCCGAAAGGCAGGCAATCGCACAAAGGGCAAGTTTTGAAGCAATACGGACAGAAGAGGCGGGAAACGGGATAAATCGCATGCATTATACAATAGAAAAATGATAGAATTACGCCAGTCTTTTTTCCGAAAACTCCGTAAGAAATTTTAATTCCCCGCAACGCTTCTTAGGCATGCAAGCAAAGATTCATACCTACATTATTTCAATTTCCGTTGCATTGAGCGTCGGTTCGCTCGCCGCCTACTTTACGAAAGACGGCATGCAGACACTCTATGCCACGGTTCTCACGCCGTCCTGGGCGCCGCCGTCCGCACTTTTTTCCGTTGTCTGGACTCTCCTCTACGTCCTGATGGGAGTCAGTGCCGCGATGATATGGCGGGAGCACAAGCCCGAAAACGCCCCAATAAGGCGCCGCGCCCTCATCGCTTACGCGACAAGTCTCGCCGTGAATTTTTCCTGGTGCTTCGTCTTTTTCAGCTTCCGCAGTTTCGGCTTCGCCTTCGCCTGGCTTTGGGTGCTGATCTTCCTCGTCGCCGCCACGATTCAATACTACCGGAAACTCAACCCGCTCGCGGCCTACCTGCAGCTCCCCTATCTGGCCTGGCTCTTCTTCGCCGCCTGCCTGAGCGGAGCAATCTGGCAACTCAACTCCTAAAATAGCACACCTAAAATCCCTGTTCCCTGCGGGGCGGCTCCGTTTTCCCGAAAGAATTTTTTCTCGCGCCCCGAAAGCTTTCCCGCGAAAATGAGCACATGAAAAAATGCTTCCTCATTCTCGCCCTCCTTTGCTCCCCCGTTTTTGCGCTCGCCGCTCCGGATGCCCCCGCGCCCCAAAAGCAAAAACAGGCTCCCGAGAACTGGAAAAAACTTTTCGGCCGCGACCTCTTTAACGCCGAAGGCAAAAAAGTCACCCTCTCCAAAGCAATTAAGAAAAAATACGTCGCGGTTTACAGCTCCGCCTCCTGGTGCGGGCCCTGCCGAGCCTTCACGCCCAAACTCATCGAATTTTACAACCAAAACAAAAACAAAATCGACGTCATCCTCATCGGCTCCCACCACACGAAAGAAGACGTTTGCCAGTACATGAAAAAATACGAAATGCCGTGGCCGGGAACCTACCTTACGGAGGCCACGAAGGACTTTTTCTCCCGCCACCGCATCGAAGGCATTCCGGACCTCCGCGTTTTTAAACAGAACGGCGAGCTCGTCATCAGCGACGGCTACGACCTCCGCGTCGTCCAAAAACTGCTCGACGGCAAACAATAATTGCTTCGGGAAAATCCGCCTTCCCGCATGCCGTCGTTTTCGTGGACGAAAATCTTTGTTTTTATCGGCGTCGCGCTTTCCCACGCGTCGCTCATCGGCGGTTTAGTCTGTTTGGAAGGCGCCTCTCCCAAGCCTCCCGAAAACTTTATCCTGCTGGAGCTCATCCCGGAACCTAAGCCCGAAGCGGAGCCCGAACCCGAACCGGAAACGCCTGCCGAGGCCCCGCCCGCCGAATCCGCAGGCGACGAAGAACCGGCGGAAACGGGTTTGGCCGCAGAAGCCGCCGCACCCGAGCCGCCGCCCGCAATCCCCGAATCGCTTCCAGAATACCAATTGGAAGAAGCCCGCGACTCGGCAAGCGGGAACGACGGGATTGTCCGCGGTGACGCCCTCGATGCCGGAGAAAAAGTCGAAGAAGTTCCCGAGCCGAACCCGCCTGCAACAACGATTCCCCAAATCGCCGATTCCACCGGCGCCACGCTCTCCGAAAAAGAATCCGCCGCCAAGCAAATCGGCAAGCAAGGCGATGCAACGGCAACCCGGGAAGGCGAATTCGGGTCCGGCGGGACCGGAGGCGAGAGTGCCGACGCCACCGTACGCTACCGCCACCGCGTCGCCCCGAAGTACCCGCGCGCCGATGCCCGGGCCGGGCGAACAGGCACAGTCGTCCTGCTTTTGGAAATCGACGAAACCGGAGAACTCCGGAACGTACGCGTCAAGCGCTCCTCCGGTTCGCGCACCCTCGACGCCGCCGCCATCCGAGCCGCCCGAGCCTCCAAATATTTTCCCGCACACAACGGCGAACGCCCCGTCGCCTCACGCGCCGAAGCAAGCTACACCTTCGCCCGCTGAGCAGACGCACCCACGCCCGCCGGTAAAATCCTGATTTGTCTCGTCCCCCCAAAATCATTCCCGCTAAAATTGTCCCATGAAAATCGTTCTCCTCGCGCTTGCGCTTCTCTGTACTCCCGCATGGACTACGGCTGCCGAAGCCGCTCCGACACCTGCCACGCAAACCCAAACCCGCGAAAACTGGAAAGAGCTTTTCGGCGAGGCTCTCTTTGATCTGAACGATCAGGCCGTCCCGCTTGAAAAGGCTGTAAGCAAAAAGTACGTCGCGATTTACAGCTCCGCGTCCTGGTGCGGTCCCTGCTGCCTCTTTACCCCGGAACTAATCCGCTTCTACGAAAAAAACAAAGATAAGCTCGATATCATTCTCATCGGTCGCGATAAAACACGGGATAAAGTCCTCAACTACATGAAGGGCTACCGGATGCCTTGGCCGGCAATCTTCCGTTCCGAAAAAATCGACGATTTCAGAAAGCGGCACAAAATCAACGCCGTCCCGGATTTGCGTGTCTTCAGACAAAACGGAGAATTGGTCATCAGCGACGCCTACGAGCTCGCGCCGCTCCAAAAACTCCTCGACGAAGAAAACTAAAAAAACGTTCCCGCAAGCCAACTCGCGGGAACGTTTTTTGTAAGGGGCCGAACTTATTTACGGCGACGGCGTCCGCCGACCAAAGCCAACGCACCCAAGCCCGCCAGCAAACCGAACGCCGACGGTTCCGGAATAGGAGCCGTATAGCTGAGTACAATATCGCTGACCGTAATCGTCGTTCCGCCACCGGCATTTCCCGTCGAAGGATTCGCAGTCCAAAGCGCAAAAATATACGATCCCTCAACCTTACTCGTGTCAAAAGTTTGGCTTACCGTCGTTGCCGAAGTGAGTCCTGTGACACCAATCAGCTCCATGGCGAGCTTCGTTCCCGCATCATAGCTCCAAAGCGAATAGCCCAGTTTGTTATCATTCTGGAAACTCAACGTGATACTTTCCGCCTCTTCCGTCAGCTCGACGACAAGCGCAACGTATTCTCCGCTCAATGCCGGGCGGCATTTAAATTTGAAGCTATTTTCTCCGGTAATTGTAATGTCGTTATAAGAACTCTGCGCGTACCCCTGCCCCGTTCCGCCGAACCATCCGACAAGATCCGTATTTCCGACCGAGGGATTTTCAATTGCTGCAGCCAAATTCTGAACAATCGTTGCACTTGCTCCGGTACCGATTCCGGAAGCGTTACTTCCGGGAATCCAGGTAAAATCCGAACTTTCCGGAAGCGTGAATGTCTCTGCATTTGCGAATGCGATTCCCGCAGCCAAAAGCGCAGCGGCAGTGATGTACTTTCATAGGGGAGATAAACAGGGTTAAAACTTGGGGTTTTGAAACCATGGATACTACTTCTCCGCCATGAATTGTCAACTGCCTTTAGGCAAGTTGCGCACCGCCGCAAAAGAGCGTCACTAAAAAACGAATTTCCAGGAGGTCGCCTCTATGACTTGCGGGATTCGAGTTCCTCCCAGCGTTCGAGAGCAGTCAGGAGTGCTTCGTCGATTTCGGCGAGGCGGGCGTTCGTTGCTTGAACGGCGGCGGGATCGCGATAGAAATCCGGGTCATTGAGTTTTTCCGCGAGCGCTTTCTGCTCATTTTCCAAATCTTCGATTTGCTGCGGAAGTGCTTCGAGTTCGCGCGTTTCTTTGTAGGAAAGCTTCTTTTTCGACGGCGGATTCTTGGGCGCCGCAGGCTCGGCGGAGACCTCCGCCTTCGGCTTTTCCGCTTTCGCCGGAACACTTTTCGCGGTCACTTCCGTAAGATGCTCCTTGCGCCAAGCATCGTAGTCACCGACAAATTCGCGCAAATTCCCGTCGCCTTCAAAGACGATGTAGCTCGTCGTCACATTATCCAAGAACTGACGGTCGTGCGTAACGAGCAAAACCGTTCCGTCGAAATTACCGAGCAGTTCTTCGAGCAGGTCGAGCGTTTCCAAATCGAGGTCGTTCGTCGGCTCGTCGAGCACGAGTACGTTGGCGGTCTTGAGAAAAATTTTGGCGAGCAGGAGGCGGGTGCGTTCGCCGCCGCTGAGCATCGAAACGGTCGAACGCGCACGATCCGGCGTAAACAGGAAGTCGCCGAGATAGCTGATAACATGGCGCGTCTGCCTCCCGACAACCACGGTATCCGCACCTTCGCCGGCAAGATTTTCAATCAGCGTTTTGTCTTCCTTGAGCTGCGAACGCAGTTGGTCGAAATACGCGATTTGCAGATTCGTGCCGTGCGTGACACTTCCCGCATCGGGCGCGAGTTGCCCGAGCAGAATCTTCAGAAGCGTGGTTTTACCGATACCGTTCGGTCCGATGATACCGACACGGTCGCCGCGCATAATCGTCGTCGAGAAATCGCGAATCGCGGGAACGCCGTTCCAAGTCTGCGAAATGTTTTCGGCAACGAGGACTTTCGCGCCGGATTTTTCGCCTTCGGAAATCGTCGCACGCACATTCCCGACGGAAGCGCGGCGCGCGGCACGGATCTCACGCAGTTTTTTAAGTTCCCGGACACGGCCTTCGTTGCGGCAGCGGCGCGCTTTCACGCCCTGACGCAGCCAAGCTTCTTCGCGTGCGAGCAATTTGTCGAACTCCGCATTGTTGGCGGCGATGCTGGCGTTGGGCTCTTCACGGCGCGTCAGGTAGGTGTCGTAATCGCAATCCCAAGACGTAATGATGCCGCCTTCGAGGTCGAGAATACGCGTGGAGATTTTTTTAAGAAAACGGCGGTCGTGCGTAACGAACAAAATCGCACCCTGCCAGGCGAGAAGAAACTCTTCGAGCCATTCAATCGCGTCGATGTCGAGATGGTTCGTCGGCTCGTCGAGCACCAGAATATCGGGCTTGGAAACGAGTTCACGCGCGAGCAGGACGCGGCGCTTCATCCCCGCGGAAAGCGAGGAAAACGGCAAGTCCGGAACGGCGCCGATTTTGGAAATCATCGCATCGACCTCGCTGGAAAGCCCCCACGCGGAATGGTTTTCGAGCCAATGGAAAATAGCGTCGAGCTCGGTCTCGGAATATTTTTCCGTGTCGTGCGTTTCATAGGCACGAATTTTTTCGCCCGCCTCACCGAGCCCGCTCAAAACGACGTCGCGCACCGTGCCCGCAATGGAATCCGGGACTTCCTGCGAAAGAAACGCGGCGTGCGACCCGCGTGCAATGGCGACTTCGCCGGCATCCGGTTCGAGCGAACCCGTGATGATTTTGAGCAGGGAGCTTTTGCCCGCGCCGTTACGCCCGATGAGGCAGACGCGTTCGCCCGCTTCGACCTGAAACGTAACATCGTCAAACAGCGACGGACCGCCGAATTTTAAGGAAAGATTTCTGACTGCAAGCAAAGCCATTCGCGAGAGATTAGAGATTATGGCCCAAGGCGTGAAGCAAATTGAGTCAGCCGCACGCTCATATTCCCCTATCCGCCGTTCTCCGCTTCCGCCCCTCAAAATAAAATTGCACTTCCGCACAGAAAGTCGCAGAATCGTTTCCACTAAACATCCCCATTTTTGATTATGAAACTCTTTAATCAGCAGGAAGCAGAAGCTTTTGTTAAGACCGGCAACAAGGTCTTTCGTCATGGCCCCGAAATGCGCGTAACGCCGATGGCGCGTGACGTGCTCACGGAAGCCGGTATTCGCCTCGTTTTTGATCCGGCCCTGTCGGGTACGGCTCCCGTTGCGACGAATGCGGTTCCCGCCGCTCCGAAAACCGCCGCCGATTCTTCGGCCGCCGCAGCCTCGAGCTTTGTCGGCGATCCCGAATTGGCCCGCCTCACGGCAAGCGGCCCGTCCACCCGCAATTTCTGCCCGTCTCCCGCCGACCAGTCCGGCTACAAAAAGGAAGACGTCGATTACTTCAATTCTCCGGAATGCGAAGCCCTCAAGTACCAGATGTGCGACATGGGCCGCCGCATTTGGTTGCGCGAATTCGTTGACGGCAACGGCGGCAACATCTCCGTGCGCGTTGACGGCGACCGCTACCTCTGCACGCCGACCGGCGTCAGCAAGGGCTTCCTCACGCCGGACATGATCGGCATGGTCGATGCCAACGGCAAGCAGCTCGCCGGTACGTGGAAGCGCACCAGCGAAGTCAACACGCACATCGCCATCATGAAGGTTTGCCCGACGGCGATGTCCGTCATCCACGCCCACCCGGTCCACGCGACGGCGTTTGCGGTTGCGGGTGTCGAACCGCCGACCTGCCTCCTCACGGAATCCGAAATCTTCCTCGGCCGCATTCCGATTGCAAAATACGCGACGCCGGGCAGCCCGGACGTGGCAAAGTTCTGCGCCGAACTCGCTCCGACGCACCAAGCCATCATGATGGCATCCCACGGGGTCATCACCTGGGGCACGGGCGTTGAAGACGCGTACTACAAGATGGAAATCGCCGACGCGCTCTGCCGCACGATTCTCCTCGCCAACCAGCTTCCGAAGCGCGGCCCCGCGATCTCGAACGAAGGCATGGCGGAAATTCTCGATTTGAAAAAACAGATGAATCTTCCGGACGATCGCTTCGGCCTGAAGGTCGCCAACCTCTGCGATGCCGATCCGTGGGAAATCCTCGCCGGCAACGCCGTTTGCAAGCTCAGCACGCCGGCAACGCCCTGCGAATGCAAGGCAAAAGAATCCGCACCCGCCGACGTCGAAGCCCTCGTCAAAGAAATCACCGACGAAATCATGAAGCAGGTGAAGTAATTACTTCCCCATTCGAAAAAAGCGTTCCCGCGTCCGTTCCCGGGAACGCTTTTTTTAGCCGATAAATTTTAATTTTTAATGAAAACTCTATTCCGACTCATTTTTATTTCCTTCGCCCTGTTCCTGTGCGCCTGCGATTCCAAGCGCGAGGAACAGCTAATCATGGTCACGGAAGCAACGTTCCCACCTTACGAATTCCGGGAAGGCGACCGCGTCGTCGGCATTGACCCCGAGATTATGCAGGCTGTTGCGGACACCGTCGGCAAAGAGCTGGTCATCCAGGATATGAGTTTTGACTCGGTAATTGCGGCCGTCAGCACGGGCAAAGCGGATGTCGCCGCCTCGGGTATCACCGTTACGGAAGAACGCCGCCGCCAAGTGAATTTTTCGCTTCCCTATGTCGAAGCACGCCAGGTCATCATCGTGCCCGCCGCAAGTACGATTACCGGGAAAGGCGATTTGAACGGAAAACGCATCGGTGTTCAGCACGGCACGACCGGCGACCTCTTCGTCTCCAAAAACATCGGCGAGCCGGAACGGTTTCAAAACGGCGCCCTCGGGGTTTCCGCTCTGATTGCAGGGAAAATCGATGTCCTCGTCCTCGACGACCAGCCGGCGAAAGTCTTTGAAAATAAATACCCGGATAAAATCCGCATTTTGGCGGAATCGCTGACGACGGAAAGCTACGCCTTCGCCGTCGCCAAGGGCAACGAAACCCTGCTTGCACAAATCGATTCCGTGCTCGAAGCCATGAAGCGCGACGGGCGTCTCGAAGCGATTCTGGGGAAATACGGCGTCACGGGCGCTCCCGCACCCGCCGACGTCCCCGCCGCGGAAAACGTCCCCGAAGCCCACGGCGCATTTTATACGAACTTCATCGAAAACGGCCGTTGGCGTTACCTGGTCGAAGGCCTTTGGGTGACGATTGAAGTCTCCTTCTTCGCCGTCGTTCTCGGCCTTATCATCGGCTTCGGCGTCGCCGTCGTCCGCACGACGCACGACAAAAACGGCTCGCTGAAATTCCTTAATTTCCTCTGCAAGCTCTACCTGACGGTCATCCGCGGCACGCCGGTCGTCGTCCAATTGCTCATCATCTACTTCGTGATTTTCGGGAGCGTGGATGTCAGCAAGGTCCTCGTCGCCATCGTCGCCTTCGGGATTAATTCCGGCGCCTACGTTGCGGAAATCATTCGCGGCGGCATTCAATCCATCGACAAGGGGCAATTCGAAGCCGGGCGCAGTCTCGGTCTGAGCTACCCGCAGACGATGATTTACATCGTGCTCCCGCAAGCCTTCAAAAACGTCCTGCCGGCCCTCGGCAACGAATTCGTCGTCCTGCTGAAGGAAACCAGCGTCGCGGGCTACATCGCGCTCCAGGATTTGACGAAAGCCGGCGACATCATCCGCAGCCAGACCTACACGGCCTTCCTCCCGCTCTTGGCCGTCGCGGCGATTTACCTCTGTATCGTCATGCTCTTCACCGCCCTGCTCGGCAAACTCGAACGCCGCCTGAAACGCAGCGAATAATTTTCAAAAAAAGGAATTTGCGAATGAACACCACGCCCACCACAAAGCCCGAAGGCGAAAACGCCGAAACGCTTTTCCGTATTTCCGATTTGAAAAAAGTCTTCGGCGACCACACGGCCGTCAACGGCGTCTCCGCTGAAATCCGCCGCGGGGAAGCCGTCTTCGTCCTCGGACCGAGCGGCTCCGGGAAAAGTACCTTTCTGCGCTGCCTCAATCTCCTCGAAATGCCGGACGGCGGAGAAATCCTTTTCCGCGGAGACGATGTCCGCCGCACCGACGTCAACGCCTTCCGCGCCCGCGTCGGCATGGTCTTCCAGCACTTCAATCTCTTCCCGCACCTAAGCGTACTCGACAACATTACGCTCGCGCCGGTGAAGACCGGGCGCCTCAGCAAGGGCGAAGCGATTTTCGCCGCCGAACGCCTGCTCAAGCGCATCGGGCTTTTCGAAAAGCGCCACGCCTTCCCGCAACAGCTTTCCGGCGGGCAAAAACAGCGTATCGCCATCGTGCGCGCGCTCGTGATGAATCCCGATGTGATTCTGTTCGACGAACCGACTTCCGCCCTCGACCCCGAAATGGTCGGCGAAGTCCTTTCACTGATGAAAGACCTCGCTCAAGGCGGGCTGACCATGATTGTCGTCACACACGAAATCGCCTTTGCCCGCGAAGTCGCCTCGCGCATCCTTTTCATGGACCACGGACAAGTCGTCAGCGACAGCACGCCGGAGCGGTTCTTCGGCGAGATGCCCTCACCGCGCATCCGCGAATTTCTCTCGAAGGTCCTCTAAAAACACGCCGATTCGACCCGACAAATTCCGCAAAACAGCCCAAAAATAAAGTCGAAAAAATGCTCGACGTAGCCGGCGGATTTTTATTTCCTATCCAACATGTATCTTTTGAGACTTTGTAGGTGTTGTAGAGGTTAGTACCTACAAAATTAAATTGCTTATTACCCGGGGGAGCCGAAAGGCTCCCCCTCTTGCTACACACCAAAGGGCGATAAACAACGGCCCATGGCGAATAGTGCACTATTCCTACAGGAATAATCAATTATCCTTTGACAGCGGCACCGGCTTCGCTCATAACGCTCTCAATGTCTCCTGCGCTCAAATTCCCGTTCCTCATTCCCGTTTTTTCACTGCTTGCTCTCCCAGCAACCGCAGCACCCGTATTTATCGAAGGCGTTTCCGAATCGGGCGGCTGGTACGACGTGAACAAGAAAACCAAGTGGAATGAGTGGCCTAAAGCCAATCCGCTAACACCGGCAACCCGCCCGTGGCAATGGGTCAATCTCCCTGCGGATTATTCCATGTGCTGGGCGGCAGCGGGAGCCAACACCCTTCAGTGGTGGCAGGATCGCTACGGCAATGTCCCCGCCGGAACTCCCAACGGGAATGCGGATTCCACAAACATCAACGGCCTTCAAAATATTTCCCAACTCCAAATCTACCAAACCATATGCACTCATTGGACGGACGGCGGTAGCCACGTCGAACAGGCGTGGAACTGGTGGTTCAACGGCGGGATGCTTCACGAAACCTCCTTCCCCGGCAGCACACAACTCACGGGAAACGGCGGCGGCTACTGGAAAGACCTCGGATTCACCTGTACCCAGAATCCGAACGCATCCTACGACACGTCCAAGCTATGTAAAACCTATCCGTTCTGGCACGAACCCGCCCAAACGGACAACTTTAAGAACGTCATTAAAAGCTTCATCGACCGCAATTACGGCACGGCGCTCAGCCTCTCCGGAAACGGCGGCCATGCCGTCACGCTCTGGGGTTACGAAGAAACGCCCGAACACGGGCTCGTCCTCTATCTGACGGATTCCGATGATTACTACTACGGACTTTTCAAACAGGCCGTAATCGTCTCCGACGAAGGCTACCTTTGCCTCGGAAGCATCGACGGCGAAGCCGAAAAATACGCCCAATGGGATTCCGCAACCGGCACGGGACTTTTTATTTCGGAAATACAAGGCCTGAGCGCCCCGATTCCGGAGCCCTCCGCATTCGGATTATTCGCGGGGATGCTTACTCTTGCCGTCCTTGCGGGACGCCGGAACCGAGCCTAAGCCTTGCGTTCGAAAAATCAGGCGACGGTCAACGCAAACGCGTGTTCCGGGCGCAAGCATTCCGTAACGAAAGCCGCGATATCTGCGGGACACAGCGCCTCGATTTTTGCTTCAAACGCATCGTCGAAATTCGCAGGAAGTCCGTAAAGAACGTTCTTCGCGGCCGCGGCAGCACGGACCGACGCACGCTGACGGGCACTGCGGCGGGCAACGCGCAAACGGGTCTTTACGCCGTTCATTTCCTCTTCCGTAAGCTCGCCGCGACGCAGGCGTTCCAATTCCTCACGCATAACCGCAAACACCTCCTCGGTTTTCGATTTTTCCGTTCCCGCATAAAGCGAAAACATCCCGTATTCCGGAGCCTGCGAACGCGTCGCTCCGACGAAATAAGCCAATCCGCGTTTCTCGCGCACCTCATCGAAAAGCCGGCTCGCCATCCCGCTGAGCAGAGCTTCCGTAAACAGCGCAGCGAAGCGGCGTTCATCCGAAAAGCCCACGCCGGGAAATGCCAACTGAACAATCGCCTGCTCGCCGTCGCGGGCACATTTTTCCTCCCGCGGACCTTCGGAAAGAGCCGGTGCCTGCGCAATAGGCAAAGCCCATACAGACTTCCCCGAAAAACGTCCGAACGCCGCTTCCGCAAGCTGAAGAACATCTTCCCGGACAAAGTCTCCGCTGACGGCGACAACGAGATTTTCAGGCACGACAAGGCGTTCGTAAAGGCGTTCCACATCCGCAAGTTTCAACTTCGCGAGCGACACTTCCGTGCCGTAAACATGCGTCCCGAGCGGACATTCCCTGCCGAAAAAGCGCTCGTGCAAAATCAGGCGCGCCCAAGAATCGATGTCGTCAAATTCGCAACGCAGAGCAGCGAGCTGAGTATCGCGCTCACGCTGAAAATTGGCCTCCGTAAAATGCGGCTCCAAAAGCGCGTTTCGCAAAATTTCGCAGGCAAGCGCACAATCTTCGGAAAGCGTTTCGACGACGAGCGAAAGCGAATTCGCCCCGCAATTTTCGTCGAAGGAACCGCCGACGCCCTCAATCGTCTCCGCCACTTCGGAAGCCGTCCTGCCGCCCGCATCCAACGTCAACAGGGTGGACAACAACGCGCTGGCGCCCTTGGTATTTTCATCTTCAAACAAGCCGCCGGCGCGCAGGCTCGCGTGCCAATGCACTTTCGGGAAACCCGCAACGGGTTGAAGCAGGAGACGGACGCCGTTCGCCAGGCATAGTGTTTCAAAACCCTGCGGCGAGGTCGTTGCGGCGGTCTCATTCCCGGAGTCTTTTCGGAGACAAGGCGGCATTTTTTCTTCGTAGCCCGCCGATGTGCAAGCCTCGCGGCGCAAATATTTTTCTGTGACCGTACGAATCGCCTCCGGTGTCAAAGCCCGGACGCGTTCCAAAAACACTCCGGCAATTCCCGGCTCGCCGAGCTCGACGGCTTCGCGCCCGAGTGCCGCCGCCGAAGACGCCACCGTCCGACGTGAATCAATCTGACTGACAAGCGCCAAACGCGCCACTTTCTTCAACAGCGCAGGGGAAACGCCTTCGCGCACGATGCGGTCGATGGATTCGAAAACCGCCGCTTCGACAGCCGCGCGCTTGCCCAAATCCGCATCGTACGAAATCCAAAACACCCCTTCCTGCGTCGGTTGCCAAGCGGAAGCGCTCAATCCGTGAACGAGCTCGCGCTTTTCGTGAAGCTCCGTCCAGAGCAAGGCGGAATCGCCCTTCCCCAACAACGCGGCGAGCACGGAAAGCGCCGGAGCATCGGGATGACGCGCATCCGGAATGCGCCAAAGCATGTTGCCGCGCAGGATTTTGACGTCGCCGCGCAAGGTCAATTCACGGGGGGCCAACTGTGCCGGCTCATCGGGAACAAGCACTTCCCGCGCCACGCTCGCCGGCGCCTGACCGAAGTATTTCTCCGCCAATTCAAAGACGATCGACTCCGGTAAATCTCCCGCAACGACGAGGTAAATCGTGTCGCTGGCGTATCTGTTTTTTAAATATGTTTTCAGTTCTTCGGCTCCCAGTTGCTCAAAGAGACTCCGCTTTCCGATAATCGGGAAGCGGAGCGGATGCACCCGAAACACCGTCTCCAACGACGCGGCGGCAAGGCGCTGATCCGGATCATCCTCGCCCATCGCGATTTCGCGCAAAATCACGTCTTTTTCGCTGCGCGCGTCCTCAGCGTCCAAACGCGGAAACAGAGTCATTTGCGACAAAATATCGAACGCGGTTTCCGCCGCTTCCGACGGCAGGTCAACGTGATACACCGTCCGCGAAAACGTCGTGTAAGCGTTCATGCTTCCGCCGAGCGCCTGGACCTTTTTCGAAATCGCCTCGGAAGAAAATTTCTCCGTGCCCTTAAAGACCATGTGTTCGAGGTAATGGGAAATGCCCGCGCCGAGAAACTCGCCCTCGTGCACGCTCCCGCTCTTCACCCAAACCTGCACCGAAACCAAGCCCGAAGGCGGCGTCTGTCTGAAGAAAACGCGAATCCCGTTGGCCAATACCGTACGGCCCGGCAAAGCATTTAAAGAGCTGATTAAATCCATACGCGCAGTTTGCACCTTAACGCTGAGAGGGGAAAGACTAAAGAAAGAGATTAAAGATTAAAGGTTAAAGATTAAAG
>JAZRTJ010000069.1:0-20559 GCA_045651925.1 Candidatus Spyradenecus sp.
TGACCGAAACGGCTTGCCGCGGCGTAGAGTTTTTCCGCATAAGCGCAAATGGCGGCATCGTCGAGCGGGGCGCGGTTGACTTGGATGCGTTCGCCGAGCTTTACGAGGTGTGGGGAAGTGTAGAGACCGACGCGCAGGCCCTTGTTTCGGAGAATCGATTCCAGCATTGCGGAGGTGGAGCCTTTGCCGTTTGTTCCCGCGAGATGGATGGCGGGGAAATGCTTTTGCGGTGCGCCGATTGCTTCACTCAGCAAGCGCATACGGTCGATGCCGAATTTGCTCCCGTGGTTGCGGAGCGAGCAAAGTTTCTTGATGGTTTCTGCGTGTGTCATGCCTTCTTTTTTGGCAATCATTGAATCCTTTTCCCGAAAAATCGCAAGCGACGGCATTTATTCGCTTGTCGGTGAGGCTTTGTGCGAAATTGAAATTTTCGGGCTAGTGCTGTAGGCTTAGGACAAATGAACAAAATCAACATCGGACTCATTCAGCTGACGGGTGCGGAAACACCCGCCGAAAATCTTCGCAAAACGATTCCGCAAATCGAAGCCGCTGCCGCGCAGGGCGCGAAAATCATCGGCCTGCAGGAAATGTTTACGACGAAATATTTCTGCATCGACCAGAATCCGGATCGTTTCGACCTCGCCGAACCGATTCCCGCAGGCGCATCTACGCAGGAGCTTTGTGCTGTTGCCAAGCGTCTCGGAGTCGTCATTGTCGCTCCGATGTTTGAAGCGCGCGGAAACGAGATTTACCACAATACGGCGGCCATTATCGATGCCGACGGTACCTATCTCGGCAAGTACCGCAAGATGCACATCCCGCAGGATCCGTGTTTCGAGGAAAAATTCTATTTCACGCCGGGCGATCTCGGCTTCCGCGCCTGGGAAACGGCGTTTGGCAAAATTGGCGTCTGCATCTGCTGGGACCAGTGGTATCCGGAAGCTGCCCGCCTGACCGCACTCGCGGGTGCGCAAATCATTTTTTATCCGACGGCAATCGGATGGCTCCCCGAAGAAAAAGCCGAATTCGGCGCCGCCCAGCACTGCGCTTGGGAAACCGTTCAGCGCGGCCACGCCGTTGCCAACGGTTGCTATGTCGCGGCGACCAATCGCGTCGGCGTCGAAGGGCGTACGGAATTCTGGGGGCAGAGCTTTGTGGCGAACCCCTACGGCGAAATCATTGCCCGCGCTTCCGCCGATAAGGAAGAAATTCTCATCGCGGAATGCGACCTCACGGTACAGCGCGAGTTCCGCCGCATTTGGCCGTTCTTCCGCGACCGCCGCATCGACGCTTACGGCGACATCACGAAGCGCCTTCGCGACTAAATGCCGAAATGACTGCGTTCGAAGCATACATGCGTCGGGCGATTGAACTCGCAGAGCAGGCTCGCGGGGACACGCACCCGAATCCGCGCGTCGGCGCAGTCATTGTCGAAGGCGGCGAAATCGTCGCGGAAGGCTTCCATGCGCGTGCGGGTACGCCGCATGCCGAACGTGCGGCGCTTAATGCGCTCGGGCGCAGGCCGAAGCCCGGCGCGACGATTGTCGTCACGCTCGAACCCTGTTCGACGCATGGGCGCACGGGCGCGTGCACGGAGGGGAGTCTCGCCGCCGGCATTGCCCGCGTTGTCGTCGGAGCGACCGACCCGAATCCGGCTCATGCCGGACGCGGTCTTGAAATTTTGCGGGAGCAGGGTGTCGAAGTCGTCTCCGGCGTTCTCGAGCGCGAGTGTGAAAATCTGAATCCGATTTTTAACTGCAATATCGTCAGAAAATCGCCCTTGTTGGCGGCGAAATGTGCGCTGACTCCCGACGGGAAGATGTTTTTTGTTCCGGGTGAGCGGGCGCAGATTACGGGACCCGATGCGCGGGAAAACGTCATGCGGGAACGTTGCTATTTCCCGGCGATTGCGACGAGCTCCGGAACGGTGCTCTGCGATAATCCGTCGCTTACGGTGCGGCTTCCCGGCGAGGCGATTACGTGCCCGACGCGCTTTGTTTTCGACCGGAGCGGCCGCACACTTGATTGCGCGAAACGCCTCAATGTCTTTTCGGATGAGTTTCGGGAAAAGACGATTTTGGTGACGACTCCGGAAACGGCGGCGCGTGCCCGTGTGCTCCTGGCTGAAAGCGGGGTGGGCATTTGGGAGCTTCCGGCGGAGACTTCTGTGTTTTGGGAGACCTTTCGGGAGCGTTGCAACGAAAGCGGTATTACCGGCGTTTATTTCGAATGTGGTCCGACATTTCTGCGGGAGCTTTTTGCAGCGAGGCAGGCGGATTATCTCTACGCCTATGTGGCGGGAATTCCGGAAAAATCCCCGGAAAAATACTTTTCGGAGACGGCGCTGTTTACGCCCGATCTGTGCAGGAGCTTCCCGAACGGCGATTCCGAATACTGCGGAAAAATCCGTTGGGCGTAGGCCTCGGGCAGGCGCTTGTGACCGGTGTGGTTTTGTCGCCGCATTTTCTCCTGAGGATTCACCGCATTCCCGTAGGCAATGAGAAAATTTTTGTCGCGGGAAATCCCAAAAACGGATTATCTCAAGGGCATTCAAAACGTTTACTTTTTACACCTTTATAAAAAAGAAAAATGGCTAAAGAATCTTCAAAAAACATCGTTGCTCCCGATACCAAGAAAGCCCTTGAACTTGCGCTTTCCGCGATTAACAAGACCTACGGCGAGGGTACGCTCATGCGTATGGGCGACGCGACGAAGATGGACGTGACGACGATCTCCACGGGTTCCGTGGCGATTGACCTCGCGCTCGGCGTCGGCGGGCTTCCGCGCGGTCGTATCGTCGAGATTTACGGACCGGAATCTTCCGGTAAAACAACCCTCTGTCTCAGCGTCATCGCACAGGCGCAGCGCGAAGGCGGTACGGCGGCGATTATCGACGTTGAACATGCGCTTGATCCGCGCTACGCGAAGGTCGTCGGCGTGGACTTGGAAAACCTCCTTGTTTCCCAGCCGGAAAGCGGTGAAGACGCGCTCAATATCGTCGAAACGCTCGTCCGCTCGGGTGCGGTCGATGTCGTCGTGCTCGACTCCGTGGCGGCGCTCGTTTCCAAACAGGAATTGGACGGGCAGATGGGCGACACGACGGTCGGCTTGCAGGCACGCATGATGTCGCAGGCGATGCGTCGCCTCACGGCTGCGATTGCGAAGTCGAAGTGCCTTTGCATTTTCACGAACCAGATCCGCGAAAAAATCGGTGTTATGTTCGGGTCTCCGGAAACGACGCCGGGCGGTCGCGCGCTGAAGTTCTTCGCTTCCGTGCGTATGGATATTCGCCGTATCGGCCAGATTAAGGAGCCGTCGGGCAAGGTTATCGGCAATCGTACGAAAATTAAGGTCGTCAAAAACAAGGTGGCTTCTCCGTTTACGGAGTGTGAGTTCGATATCATGTATAACGAAGGCATTTCCCGTACGGGCTCGGTGATTGACCTCGGCGTTGACAACAAGATCTTGGAAAAGAAGGGTGCATGGATTGCTTACAACGGCAATCTGATCGGACAGGGTCGCGAAGCCGCGAAGGAATACCTGAAGAAAAATCCGGAAGTGCTCGCCGAAATTCAGGAAAAGATTATGGAAAAGGTCCACCCGACTGTCGGCGAAACCCTTGGCGCCAACGACGAAGAAAAAGTCGCTTAATTTTTAAGTGTTCCCGTGAGTTGCTTGCGGGAACACTGACCGTCTGCTTATTAACTAAATCACTCCCTCCTATTTATGCTTCTTAAAAAAATCTCTTTTGCCGCCTTGGCCGTTTTGTCGGGCGCACTCACGTTGGATGCGGCTCCGCCTGCCGTTTTCGGGGCTCCGCTCGAAAAAAGCGCCTCGCAACTTTCGATTCCTCTCGGAGGCAATGCTTATGTCCTGAAAGGGAAAAACGGGGCGAAAGTCCACAATGAAAAGGGCCTCGTCAACTGGACAGGCGAAGATTCAATGATTGCCGTTTACGTGCGGACGTCCGATCCGCAGGAGGCCGTTGATTTCTCGATTCGCGCACGTGGCCACGGCACGATTAAATTCAATGTCAACCGCGACAAGGCTCAGACCTTTTCCGTTAAGCTCGATTCCGACGAATTCAAGGAATATCCGGTCGGGAAAATCAAGTTTTCGGAAGCCGGGTATCAGAAGATCTATGTCAAGGGCAGCGAAAAGAGCGGTGACTCTTTCGGAGAGATCTCGGATTTTATCCTGAAGAATGTTCTCGGCGCGGCCAATTACGTACACAACTTCGAGAATTACTGGGGGCGCCGCGGCCCGAGTGTGCACATGCGCTATACCCTGCCGAAGGAAAAGAACATCGAGTATTTTTACAGCGAAGTGCTTGTTCCGGAAGGCATGGATAAGCTCGGAACTTATTTCATGGTAAACGGCTTCGGTGAAGGCTATTGCGGGATCCAGGTGAATTCTCCGACGGAGCGCCGCGTGCTTTTCTCTGTTTGGAGCCCGTTTGAAACGCAAAATCCGAAAGATATCCCCGAGCACTTGCGCGTCGTCAATCTGCGTCGCGGGGAAGGCGTAAAAATCGGTGAATTCGGCAACGAAGGCTCCGGTGGGCAAAGCTACCTGCGTTATCCTTGGGAAGCCGGAAAAACTTACGGATTCCTTACGCGCATTCGTCCGGACGGCAACGGCAATACCGAGTACACGGCCTATTTCCACGTCCCGAGCGAACGCAAGTGGTTGCTCATCGCGAGCTTCCGTCGCCCGGCGACATCGACTTGGTACAAGGGCGCTCACTCCTTCCTCGAAAACTTTATTCCCGAAATGGGCTATGCCGGTCGCTCCGCCAATTACTTCAACCAATGGGCTTGGGATAAAAACGGGAAAGCTTACGAACTGACCGAAGGGACGTTTACTTGCGACGGCACCGGTCGTGCCGGCGTTCGTACTGACTTCTCCGGCGGTCTCTCCGAAGACGGGAAATCGTTCTTCTTGCGCAATTGCGGATTTTTCAACGAAACCGCAGAGTCGAACACGCGCTTTGAGCGGAAATCGATGATGTCCGCGCCGCCGATGATTAACTTCGCTGCTCTGGAAAAACTCTAAGGCTTTCCGGAGGCTGCTTCCGGCCCCTCCTTAAAAAGACGCGTTCCCGCAGATCTAAAACCTGCGGGAACGTTTTTTTGTTTAACCTCTCAACGATATTAGAAAACGTCGTTTTCTGCGAAAATGACGACGGGCAGCCTACCCCTAAGCTGCCCGCCTTTATTTTCTATATCTCGTTGCTTATTACCCCATCTCTCACTACGTGAGAGAAATTTTTGATTTATATGAGACCAATAAATATTTTTTTATTTATATATGCAAGCACTTTTTTAATAAAAATTTAAAAATGCGTTTCTTTCCGCATAAATAAAGGAAACTTTTTTAGCCCCGAAAAGAAAAACACCCTTGGGGAAGGGCGTTTTTCGAGCCGTTTTTTTGATAAAATTACATGGGTTGCATCATCATTCCGCGGCCGCCTCGCCCGCCCGGACCTCCGGGAGTGCCGAGAGCTTCAATCGCTTTCTGTTGTTCGGAATAGACTTTCCATTGTTCGGCGGAGAGCACGTCCTTGAGGATGCGTTCTTCCGTGGCGCGATCGACGCGACCTTCGTTGTTTATTGCGGCCGAAGCATATTCGGAGAAGTACTTATCCTTCTGTTCCTGATTGAGCGCAACGGATTCCTGAAGCATGGAGAGGCGCATGTTGGCGACGGTTTCCGCACGGGCGGTTGCGCGTTCGGTGCGGTAGGCTTCGTATTCGGCTTTTTGTTCGTCGGAAAGCAATTCCGTGACGTATTCTTCCGGATTGTTGGCGCGCATGGCTTCGCGCAACTGAGCGCTGAGCTCGTTCGTGTCGGCGCCGTTTTCGCGTGCTTCGCGGATGGCAACCATCAGATTTTGGGCTTCCGCGCTGCGGGCTTGCGCCAATTCGTGCATGCGTGCGGTTTGCTCGGCGCTGAGATTGAGGCGCAGTGCAAGGCGCGAAATCGCCGTGTTGGTGCGGATGCGACGGAAATTGTCAAAGCGCTGGGCCATCTGCTGGCGGCGGGCTTCGCGCGTTTCGTCGTTAGCGGCTTCGTCATTGGCGACGGCCGGGCGTTCGGCGCGCGGAGCGGAAGCGCGGTTACCTCGGGAAGTACGTGTGTTCTTGCGGGCGAGCTCGTCCTTGAGAGCGCGGATTTCGGCATCCTTGGCGGCAAGGGCGTCCGTGTCGGTAGCCGGAGCGGCGACGTACCAAACAATCCCGGCGACGAGGAGGTTCGAAATGACAATAGGCAGTATTTTTGACTTCATGATGAATATTAAATGTCCGTTTCCGGAAAAAGTTTCAAAAAATATGCGTTCGGGCGAGTTTTTTCTTGAGAATGTAAAACGCAAAAAAGAAAATGAGCGCATCATTTTCCGTCTCTTGTTTTCTTATTTCCTCGGCATACTCAACTATTGAATTTCGTCGTGGAAACCGTATCGGATCTAAACAGTCTCACTTATGTGGCAGCTGCGATTGTCGTCGCGGGTGTTTTTTTCGCGTTTATGCGTACGCGCAAAGTCGTGCGGGAAAACAAGAAGCTCGACAAGGCCTGCCGTGAGGCGGAGCTTGCTTGCCATGCGGCGGAATCTGCGGCACGTGAGCGCGTGGCCGAAGCAGAAAAGGCGGTGGCAGAATGCCGTGCAGAGTCGGAACGTGCTGCGCGTGAGAATTTGGAACGCGAGCGTGATTTGGAATTGCGTGCCGCGAAATTGGATTTGCGGGAACAGGCTCTCGCCGAAGAGCGCGAAAAGCTTATCGACGCACGGGAACGCTACGAAGAAAAAATTCGCGACGTCGCCGGCATCTCCCTCGAAGAAGCCCGCGCCGACATTCTGAAAAGTGTTGCCGAAAATGCTGCCGAGGAGGCCCGCCGTATTCGTCGGGAAATCCTCGAAAAATCGGAAAAGGATTATGCCGACGACGCTCGAAAGTTGCTGATTACAACGATGCAGCGTGTGGCTCCGCGCCTGAACGACGAAATTTCTTCCGAACTCGTTCCGATTCCCGCCGAGGAAATCAAGGGGCGACTCATTGGCCGTGAAGGTCGCAATATTAAGAGCTTTGAACAGCTTACGGGAACGACGCTCATCATCGATGATACGCCGGGTTCCGTACTCGTTTCCTGTTTCGACCCCTTCCGCCGTCAGGTGGCGGCCTTGGCCTTGCGCCATCTGATTGATGACGGGCGCATCCACCCGCAGAGCATCGAATACTACGTCGAAGAAGCCAAGCAGGAAGCTTCCGAAAGCGCCTTGCTCGTCGGGACCAAAGCCTGCGACGACTTGGGGCTCCTCAATGTTTCCGAAAAGGTGCGGGAACTGCTCGGGAAACTTCAGTTCCGCCTTTCCATCAATCAGAACACGCTGGAACACTCGATTGAAACGGCCCAGCTCGCGGGGACGTTCGCCGCGGAACTTGGCTTGAATGTCGGGCTGGCGACGCGTGCCGGTCTTTTCCACGACATCGGAAAAGCCGTCGATGCCAACAACGAAGACGCCCACGCGATCGCGGGTGCGCGCGTTTTGCGTCAGGCGGGAGAATGCCGCGAAGTCGTCAACGCCGTCGAATCCCACCACCGCGAAGTCGGGCACGAAAATATCTACGGGCCGCTTGTGATGTTGGCGGACTCAATTTCGGCGACGCGTCCGGGGGCTCGCGCTTCGACGCACGAAGGTTACGCCGAACGCATTTACAATTTGGAAAAAATCGCGAAAGGTTTCCCGGGCGTTACGGAGGCATTTGCGATTCAGGCGGGGCACGAAGTGCGCGTCATGGTTTCCAGCAGCGAGGTCAACGACGCCGAGGCCCGTGCGATTGCCCGCAAGATTCGTATCGCAATCGAGGAAAACCTCACCTACCCGGGCAAAATCCGTGTAGTCGTCATTCGCGAATTACGCATCCACGAAGACGCGCTTTAAAAAGAAACTCGCCAAGCGTTCGGTGCTTCGGCATTGTCTTTTCGGTATTGTCCCGGTAGTTCAACGGATAGAACCGCGGTTTCCTAAACCGTTAATCCGAGTTCGATTCTCGGTCGGGGCGCCAGTTTTATTTATGCGGATTTCCGCTTAAATAAAGGAATTGGAGAGGATTGATAATCCGTGCCTCTGAACACAAAAAGACCCCAAAAAATACGTTTACAGACAAAGGTGGGTGTAAAAATGGGTGCATGAGAACGTTTTTTATTGGGGGGATGTGCTCGCCCATGGCGCTTTAAGAAAATCACCGTTCCCGCGAACGTTTGCAAGACGCGGGATGTGTGGGTGGTTGTGCCAATGTCGATGCCGTGAACGGCGGAGACAAATTGTTTTATGCGAAAAGCGGAGGCGCATTTGTTTGCCGGAGGGAACTCGATTCGCAAAATTCGTCTTTCCCCGGGAGGACAATGTGGCGGCGTGGCCCGGTACAAATTCACGGACAGGCTAAAATGTTTGTCTTTGACTACGATTCGACGGTTGTCGTGTATCATTATCGCAGTGCTCGATATTTACGGGCAAGGCGTTGGATATTTCGAGGTTTGCTTCGATGGAGGGGAAACCTACGAGCAACAATTTGCGGGCTTCGATCTGTGCAGGAGCAGACCTCTATCATTCTGGGAAAGTGGAATGTAACTTGCTGGTGCTTCGGCATCTTTTGTGTCGAGGCGTATAAGTCGTATGGATAACACCTCTTGGTATTTAGTTTACGTACGCGCGCGAGCGGGTCTTCTGCCCGGCGAAGATCTTTTCTAAATCTCCGGCACCGCAGAGAACATTATCATCTTATTCCAAGCGTCAACATCTTGAACAATAAAAAGCCCTAAGATACAAGATGCATCTTGAATACAAATTTGTGTATGCGTTTTTTCAAAAAATTTCCCTCCCGGATAAACAGGCTCTCCTTCGATGAACGGAGATTTAACAGCAGGAATTTTTCTATCTTCGAAAAGAGTATTTAAGACGGCACAGTCGAGTCTGCGCTTTAGTTCGTCGTTGTCGTTTTTGTGTCCCCGTTGGTTTTTAGGAAGCTTTTGTCCGGTGGAAGTATAAATCGTTACAAGTTTTTGATACGCAAGGCGGAGAAATTGTGCCCCGTCCGGTGAGGTTAAATCAAGGCATTGGCTCGGATTTATGATTGCGCCGAGAACGGTTGGGTTTTCTTTCTTTTTATCAACTGCCCATTTGAGGGCTCTCAGAGGGTCGTTTTCCCAAAAATAAAATCCTTTCCCGAGCCACTCAAAATCATTGGAACTTTGCTTAAAGTCAAAAGAAAGCACAATGCTTTCTGCGGCTTTTCGGGAGCACCCGTGGAAACCGTAAATCGGGTGAAGTGCCATCGGGATTAAGCGGAATGAACGACGCGTTTAATCCAAGCAAGGGCTTCTTCTTTGCTCATTTTACGTGCATTGCGAACGCTTTTTTCGAGCTGATTATAGGCATCCTGAAAGAATGGGTTGTTCAGCTTAACGCGTGGCGTGCGTTGCTGTGGCTGTTTTGTCGCAGATTGTTTCACCATGTTCTTTCCTTTCTCCTTACCCGGATTTTTGCACAGTGCCTGCCCCCGTGCAAGCACTAACCGAAACTAACCTTTTCTAACCCCTTTGCCGATTGTTGGCGGATTTTTTTGCGAGGCAAAATTTGGGGTAAGTCAAAGGCAAAGCTCGTGCAGTTGCCGAGAGACAAGTGCTCAGCGCCCTTTCATTTGCTTGAACGAGTTCTTTGCCCCGCATATGCGGATAAGCGACTCGAGGCGAAACACCAGACCTGCAAAAAATCACACCAGGGAGTTTTGTGGGTTTAATTTTGGAGGGACGCCGGAAAGGCGTTTAATTCTCATAGACAAAGGGGTTCGTTCCGTTTTCCGCTTTACCTTGGTGGCGGGAACGCCTATCGTTGAAGCACGTGGAGGATTTTGTCCCGCTTATGCTCATTACGGATCTCAACAGCGAAAAAGACATCGGTTCCAATTGCATGCTTTTGGAAATCGGCCCCTTTCGTATTCTCGCAGACTGCGGGATTCACCCGAAGAAGCTCGGCCGCAGCGCCTTGCCGAATCTTGCGAAGATTCGCGAGCTCTCCGTGGATTTCATTTTGCTAACTCACTGTCACCTCGACCACTTGGGCGGGATTCCGGTGGCGTTGCGGGAACACCCGAGTGCCCGCATTCTGTGTTCTCCGGCCTCACGCCTGATTGCGACGAGGATTCTGCGCAATTCCATTAATGTGATGTTGCGCCAGCGCGAAGAACAAAACATCAACGAGTATCCGCTTTATACCTACAGCGAACTCGACCGCGTCGATGCGGCATTGACAGCCCTCCCGCTCGGAGTGCCGAAGACGTTTCACGAAAACGACGATGAAATTACCTTTACGCTCTATCCTGCCGGACACGTTGCCGGAGCGGTCGGCGTGATGATTGAATACCGCCACCGGAAAATTTTCCTCACGGGCGACGTTTCTTTCAACGACCAGGAAACCGTGGACGGTGCGGACTTCCCGCAGGAAAAAATCGACACGCTGATTATGGAAACGACGCGCGGCGCGACGGAGGTCGATCCGGACCTGACGCGCGAGCGTGAGTTGGAACGCTTGATTGGCGATATCGCCAACACGCTGGCCGGTGGCGGCTCCGTTTTGATTCCCGCCTTTGCGTTCGGGCGCATGCAGGATCTTTTCCACGTCCTGCTTAAGGCCAAAAACGAAGGCCTGATTCCGAAAGAAATCCCGGTCTTCTGTACCGGGCTCGGCTTGGATTTGGCGGACTATTTTGACACAATGGCGCGGAAAACCGGCTCGGTTTATTTCCACCGCACGATGGCGAAGGAACTCGGCGTGCAGGCGCTTCGCACTTGGGAGGTACCCGGGACGGATGTTCCCGTGCAGGGGATTTACCTCGTTTCGAGCGGGATGCTCGTGGAAAATACGCCGGCGTGGTACATCGCGTCGAACATGCTCGATCACGCGCACAATCTCATCGCCTTTGTCGGCTACTGCGATCCGGATACGCCGGGCGGCCGCCTGCTCACGCGTACGAATATCGACGAGCTGCGTTTCGCGCCGTTAAACTACATTGCCCGCGTGCGTGCCGCCGTTGCGCGTTATGACCTGAGCGGACATACGACGCGGGAACGCATGATGGAGTTTGTCAACGCCGTCGACCCGCGCCTGGTGGTCCTCACTCACGGGGAGCCGGCGGCGCAGGAATGGTACGAGGAAGAGCTGGCGATCCAGCTTCCGAAGACCAAGGTGCTCAGCCCCGAGCCCGGCGTCGAGTACAAGGTTTAAGCGGCGGTTTTGTCCGCTGAAGCGCATTTGTTTTTCAATGAGAGCCAAGTCTAAGTTCAAAAATTTTTCGGAAGAAAAAGAACGGTATTTGAGTGCGCGGACACGAATCGCGCGATTCGGCATCGCGCTCTCTATCGGGTTCAGCAGTATTTTCAACTGTGCTTTCGGAGCGGTTTTCGGCGGCCTGCCGCTGTTCTTCATGCTGATTCCGATTCTTACGGGGAACAGTAATGTGGAGGGCGATTTCAAGTGGTTGCCGGTTCTCTTCATTTTGCCTTTTATCTGCATCGGCGCGGGCGTTTTAATTTCCGGAGTCGTAAAATTTGTCCGGCTTATTTTGCTGATTAAAAATGCGCCGCCGGTGACGGCGGTACCGGCAGAAGCGACGAGCGCGTATGAGCCGCCGACGCCGAGCCTCAAAGAAACATTCGGTAAAGTGAGTTCGACGGTGCGGGATTTCGGTCGCGGGAATCTTGTTATTCCGGGGGATGAGGAGGCCGATCGGCCGAAAGTGACCGGGAAACAGCGTCTGGTCTCTGCCGTTTTCGGTGCTATTTTTCTGGCCGTCGGTTGCGGGATTATTACTTACGGCGTTTTAAACTACGTAAAATGTTATCAGGCGGCCGAGACTTGGGTGTCGGTTCCCTGTGAGATTGTTTCCGCGAAAATCGACACGAATCACAGTCGCAAAGGAGGAACCTCCTATTCGCTGGAAATCACTTTCCGCTATACCTACCAGGGTGAGACGTTTTCGAGCGACGAGATTTTTCTCCAGCCCCGGAGTAGCTTCAAGAGCCATTCGAATGCAAAGCAGGAATTGCATCGGCTCAGGAAGTTCAAAAACTGCTGGGTGGATCCGGAAGAACCGAGTGAGGCGGCTTTGGAAAAGCCGGAAGCGGCATTCTCGTTCGAGAAAATCATTTTCCCGGTTTTCGGTCTGCCGTTTGCCCTGATGGGCGGCTTCGTTTTCGTGGCCGGTATTTTCGGCGGCAAGGAACGTAAGGACGGGCGGGTGCCGGAGCGCGACGTTATTTTGCCCGAAGCAGACTCGCCTTTCGGGACGGTGTTTTTTGCGCTCGGGTGGAATTCTTTTGTCGCGCTATTTCTCGTGATCCTTCTCGCAAAGGACGAAATTGAGTGGATTCTCGTGTTTTTCCTTATTCCGTTTTCGCTTATCGGCTTAATCGTTTTTGTTGTGGCGATTAGGGCCTTGATGAAGCATTTCAGCGGATTTTCTTACACGCTTTCGCTGAGACCGTCGAAAAATCTCGTTGCGGGAGAAGCGGTACGCGTACTTTGGAAACTGACGCGCGGGGAGGCGGAAAAGCTGGCCCGGCTCAGCCTGAGCTTCGTAGAGATGGAGCGCGATGACGACACGGAGGTCAACGGCAAACCCGTGTTTAAAATCGTCGAACGGACAACAATCTGCGAGTCCGGGGCGCGCATTGACCTGCGGGACGGCGCCTGCGACTTTACTCCGCCGGAGGACAAAGGGAGTTCAAACCGGAAGCGTCGCTTCGCTTTCGAGCTGGAGCTTGAGCGGAAAACAGGTCTTCTCGGGAAGATCGTTTTGCGTTTTCCCGTAAAGCTGAAAGGCAAGCGCCCGCCGGAAGAAGAGTCCGTCCCGGAAACTTAATGCGTCCGCTTATTTGACTTCGATTTCGATTTTTGCTGACGAAAAATCGTTGCCGCCCCAGACGTAAATTTGGTGTTTGCCGGGCGGAATTTCGAGCGGTGTCCCCGAATTGAGAAATCCGAGATAGCTTCCGTCCAAGTACCAGTGGGCTTGGGCGGGAAGGCTTTTCAAAATAAAGCGCGCCTTGCCGTTGAAGCCTTTTCGGTAAACTCCGCCGAGCGGTTGCAGGACCTGAGTTTCGCGCGAGTAGGGATGGGCGCCGTCGAAGCTCTTGCAGGCCGGGCAGGTGCGTAGCGGAATGCCGATGACGGCTCTTCCGGAAAAGGTTTTCTCGCAGTGTGCGCCTGCCGCCAAGCCGCTTTTCTCGCAGAGAAGCGTGGTGCGCAGTAGCGTGCTTGTGTCTCGGACAGCGGGGGCTTGGTCACGGTAAAGCGCATTCATGATGGCGCCGGCGACGGGCGCGGCAATTTCGGCGCCGACGAGTTCCGGAGCAGATGAACCGTCTTTGTTGCCGAACCAGACGGCGACGGTCCATTCCGGCGTGACGGCGATGCACCAGGCGTCGCGGAGGCCGTTGGATGTGCCCGTTTTCCAAGAAATTTCCAGATGCTCGGCGCCGGGAAGCGGGATGCTTTGCAACATCTCCAAGACCATTGCGGCAGCCCCCGCGTTCCAAATCGCATGGGCGGAATGGCTCGGTTCCAGTGCGGCTTCCGTGCACCGCAAGTCTGCGGGCTGGCCTCCGGAAGCCAGGTTGCTGTACGCGCCGGCGAGCTGCCAAAGCGTCGTTTCCGCTCCGCCCAAAGCCAAAGAGAGCCCGATTTTTTCGGCGTTTGTGTTTTCGGGGAAACGCATTCCGAAGGCTTGGAGCGTTTCGAGGCAGCGTTCCGTGCCGAGAGTGTTTAAAATGCGCACTGCCGGCGTGTTGAGGGATTGGGAAAGGGCGCTCCGGGCGGAAACACGGCCGAGAAAATCTCCGGAAAAATTTTCGGGGCGGTAGTCGCCGAGAGCGAGCGGGGAATCGTCAACGAGTGTTTCGGCGACGAGCAGGCCGCCGTTAATCGCTTCGCCGAAAATGAAGGGTTTCAGCAATGACCCCGGCGAGCGGCGGGCGAGGGCGGCGTTGACCTGCCCGTCGTCGGCAGCCTTGAAATCGGTCGTTCCCAAAAACGCGCGGACGGATCGCGTGCGGTTTTTGACGACGATGGCTGCGCCGTCGTGCACGGTACGGTGTTCGTTGACGCAGCGGGTGATGACGGAGCCGACGACGGATTGTTTGGCCATGTCCAAAGTAGTGACGCAGGTTCCGCGGATTTCGGGGTGATTTTCTCGTGTCCAAAGAAAGAACTGCGGGTCTTCGGCGCGCGGAAAGGCTTCGAGGGAAAAATCGCGAAAGCGCAGGGGCTCGCGGCGGATGCGTTCGGCATCGGCTTCGGTGAAATTGCCCTGGCGCACGAGCATTTCCAAAATGCGGTCGCGGCGTTTTATCGCGGCTTCGGGAAAGCGGTCGGGGCGCAAGCGGTTCGGGCGTTGCGGGATTCCGGCGAGCAAAATGGATTCCGCCGTGTTGAGTCGGCCGGCGGGGAGACCGAAATAGTAATTGGCGGCGGCTTCGATGCCGTAAATTTTCCCGCCGTAGGGCAGACGGTTGAAATATTCTTCGAGGATTTTTTCTTTGCTCCAATGGAGCTCCAAATTGCGGGCCTTTCCCATTTGGGCAAGTTTGTAAAACAGGGAACGGCCCCGGCGTCCTTCCGCCAGATTGGCGAGTTGCATGCTCACGGTCGAAGCCCCGGAAACGATGCGTCCGTTCGTAATCAACTGAAACGCGGCGCGGGCGACGGCGCAGAGATCGACGCCGTCGTGCTCAAAAAAATTGCGGTCTTCGGCGGCAAGCGTGACGTCGATTAAGTGCTGCGGCAAGTCTTCCAGTTTAACGGGGAAGCGCAGACAATAATCGTAGCCGGGTTCGGTGTGGACGACGTTGCCGCGGCAATCGGTAAAGCGTGTCGCCGGGAATTGTCGGGAAAACGACGCGGTGTCGAAAACGAAAATATGCGGGAAAGCCCATTCCCAAAATGCGGCAACGGCAAACATCGCAACGCCCGAAAGCATTGCGATGTTTAAGAGGAATTGCTTCCGTCGCCGGGTCATTAGCGGACTTCGAATACCGTGTTTTCCGGCTGCCACGCGGCGCGTTTTTCGCCTTCGTACATCGATTCGATCTGGATCGGCGGAATGGTGAATTTCCCGCGGGAGGTGGCGCGGACACGGTAGCTCAGTGTCGCCCATTCATCGTCGGCATAGGTGCTCCCGAACGAGAGGAAGCGGTCGAAACGGCGTTCCCGCGCGAGTTCGCTGTAGGCATAGCCGGAGGATTGCGACTTCGGAGCTGCCTGAGCGCGGGTGGCGAGCGTTTCGTCTTCGATTTCGAGACCGCCGGGAAGCAGGTCGCAGACGACGGCGCTCGGGCAGCGTTCTTTCGAGCGGATATTGATTTTTACGGTGATGAAATCGCCGACGGAACACTGCGAGATGGGGTTTCCGTTGATGTCCAAGTATTCGCGCGTGATTTCAAATCCGGCACGAATCGGCTTGAAGTCCTTCGGAATTTCGCGGGTGCGGACGAATGTGGAAATCGGGCGTTCGCCGACGTTTTTGATGCGGAGGCTCTTGCCGCCGGGGACGCGGATTGCGCGTTTAAGTTCGCTCGTTTCTCCGTCAATTTCCAGCAGGGCGCGCTCGCTTCCGTAGCCGCCGACACGCGTGAAATAGGCCGCGAGTCCGAAGGCGGCCCACGCGTTTTTCTGTGTCGAGCCCCAATGCCCGGAAGGCAGAATTTGCTTGCTGATGAACTGGGCGATGAGGGCGTTTTCGGGGGCATCCGGCGCGATTTCCGAAAGAATACGCAGGGTGATTCCCGCGCGGCGGACAGAGGAATCCAAGCAGGAATCCCAGTTCGCGAGTTCGGCGCTCCAGAATGCCGTTTCGAGGAGCGGGAGGATTGTCTTCATCCCTTCTGCGGCGTATCCGGATTTTACCAGCGCGGCGGCGGCGAGGAAACGCGAGAAATCCTGATTTTTCTCCGCATAAATCATCGGTTTGGCGTATGCGGCGATGCGCTTGTCGCCCATGAGCGAGAGCAGGTAAACCGCGTAGGCGCGTTGCGCTTCCGGGTTTCGCGAGTTGACGAATTGGGCGAGGATGCGGCTAATCGTTGCACGGCGTGCCTGCGTGAGCGGGAAGCCGTTGGCGTCGGCCTCGAGCTCGAAATGAATCGCGAAAAGCGTTCCGGCAGCCCAGGCCTCGTCAGAGCAGGGCCACATAGCGTATTTCCCGTTGTAGAGGCGCATCGTCGAAATTTGTCCGAGGGCGTTTCGGATTTTCCCGGCGGAGCTTTCGCCGAAAGCCTGGTGGATGAGGCCGGATTCGATCAGCGACGGTACCGCCAAGTGCGGGAGAGCCGCTGCCGAAACCTGCTCGAGGCAGCCGTAGGGATAGGCTTCGAGCCAATCGAGCGCTCCCGCAAGTGCAAGCGCCGGAGAGCCGACGGAGATTTCGCCGAAGGCCTGGCTGTTCGGGAAATACGCTTCGGCACCGGGCGCGATTTCGGTGACGCCGACATTGTCCTGTGCCGGCAGGGCCGCACGGACGGAGATGCTGACGTATTCCTGCGAGCAGAGCTTCCCGTTGGCATCAAAAACGCGCAGTTCCGCCTTCTTCGCACCGTTGTTGTCCGGAGCGGCGAGCGGGGTGCGGAGGACGTGCTTTTGGCCCGGCTTCAAAACATCGGATTCGCCGGATGCGAGCTTTGCTCCGCCGAAGTCCAATTGCCAGGAGAATTTTTGCTCCGGCAAATCCGTATTGAAGATTTCCGTGACGATTTCAAAGCTGTCGCCCGGGGCCACGGCACGCGGGGCCGTCATTTGTACGGAAACAGGTTCGCGGACGATGAAGGTGTTGTCGCCGGAACCGGTTTTTTCTTCGTTGAGCGCGACCGCCATGAGGCGCATGCCGCCGTCGAAGTCCGGGGCGACGATTTCGACAGTCGCCTCGCCGCTTGCGGGTACGTTCACGGTGTCGAGCATCACGACGGCGCTTTGTTTGGATTCGTCGCGATCGTTGAGGAATTTGCTCAGGGAGGCGCCGCCGCCGAAGAGCTTTTTGTCCAAGGCGAGCAGCGGGTAAAAATCCGAATAGCTGTCGCCGAACTCGTACGGGCAATCGTAGGTTCCGAAGAAGTAGGCGAAGGGGTTCGGGGTTTTGAAATTCGTCAGCGAGAGTACGCCGCGATCGACCGCCCAGAGTTGCAACGTTCCGGCAACGGGCTTACCCGCGGCGTCGGAAAGGCGGACGCGGACTTGCGCTTTTTCGCCCGGGCGCGTGACTTCGGGAACTTCCGTTTTGACGAAAATCGTGCGTGCTTGCTGGTCAACGGGAAGTACGCCGACGCCGAAGCGGCGTTGAACGAGTTCCGACGCACCGGGCTCGGTTTTCCCGCTTGCCGTGACGGAGAAGAAGCGGCTTCCGCTTGCCGTGATTTCGGGAATCGGGATTTCGACAACGTTCTCGCCGACCGTGAGCGAGATGTGTTGCATCGTTTCGATGTTTTCCGAACCGACGAGCAGGACCGCGTTGCCGGCAAACGGCGAATCGAAGGTGACCTTTGCCGTTTCGCCGGGCAGGTATTTTTCGCGGTCCAAACGGAAGGTAATTTCCGAGGGATTGCGCGGATGCCCGCCGCTTTCGCCGTAGTAATGCCAGAATTCGCGTTCGTGGAGCACGTCTGCGTTTGCGGCGTCGGAGACAACCAGTTTGTATTCGCCGACTTGCGGAATCGGGAGCGCGATTTCGCTCGCGGAGCCGTCGAATTCGATGCTGCCGGCGGGGATGGATTCCCGTTGCCATTCGCAGCGGAGGGTGCCGTTTTGTTCGCGGACGAGGTAGTTCCATTCGTTGCGGTAGAGCGAGGCCTTGAACTTTTTGCCTTCGAGCTTGAGCTCTTCGGAGTTCGGCGAAAGCGTGCAGATTTCAAAGACCCGGCCCCGTTCGTCGGCGGATTTTTCACGTGTTCCGAAATAGAAATCGCAATTGTGAATTTCCGTCGAATTGTAGGCGGAAACACTGCGGCTACCGGCGCCGCTCGCAGCGCTGGCGCGGACGACTGCCCGGAGCGTGGCGGTTTGGCGTTTTTCGTATTTCGGGATGTCGAAGCGTGCGGAGAATTGGCCTGCGTCGTCGGATTTTCCCGTGGCTTGCAGGGTGTTGAACGAGTTTGCGGGAATAAGGCCGAACAAAAATTCGGAGAACTCACGATTTTTAGGGGTGAAGCGCGTGAATTTGAAATCGCAGGAGAAGTCGATTTTGCCGTCGGCAAGCGGAAGTCCGAAGTAGTAGGCGGCATTGCCGTCGGCGCAAATGCTGTTGTTTTCGCGCTTGGTTTTTACGGAGACTTCGATGGCATCCGGAACGTATTCGGCGACGGAAAACGTCGTGTTGCCGAATTCGCTGTCTTCCTGCCCGGGAATGCGCAGGGTGGCTTCATAGCTTCCGGTGGCGGCGAAGGCGGGGATTTCCACGGCGGTTTTGTAAAATCCGAAGGCATCGCCGTTGACGGGGATACGCAGGAAGGTGTTGCCGCTCGGGTCTTCGATGTGAAATTCTGCGGGAACGTGGCCTTGGGCGAGCTTGGTTTTCCCGTCACGCAGGCCGGCGAAAAGATGGATTTTTTCTCCGGGGCGGCAAATGCCTCGTTCGGGGAAGACGTAGGCCCTTGCGCCCTGTTTCTCAAAGCCGCGTTGCTGGCGGCGGGAGTTCAAGTCATGGAGGAGGAGGAAGGTTTTGTCGTCGCCGGCCTCGGCGAGAATCATCGAGTGAGCATCTTCTTTGTCTTCGAGGGGCGGGAGCTTGATTTTGGCAAAACCGTTTTCGTCGCAATCAGCGGAGAGAACTAAGTGCTTTTTACGGGAAAAAATGGAGATTTTTGCGGCGGGGACGGCGGCGTTTCCGGAGATGTTTTTTACGGCGACGGCAAGTTCTTCGCCGTTACGCGTTGCCTGAATCGCGAGGTCGGTAACAACGACGAGACGGTTGCGGTTCCAATAACTGTAATAGTAGTACTGACCGGGTTTTTCGAGCCCGATGCTGTAAATACCGCATTTGCGGGGAATGCCGATTTTTTCGAGCTCGACGGCATATTGTTCACGTTGGTTTCGGCGGGCTTTCGGAAGTACTTCCTGTGAAAAAATCGTCTTCGAATAATCGGAGTTTTGGGGGTTGAGGAAAAAGTCGGCGACGGAATCTCCGTAGGCTTGGCGGACGGTGATTCTGATTTTTTCGAGGTTGCGCAGACTAATCGGGAGCGAGAAATCCTTGGCGCAGAGCGGGAAGAAGTCGCCGTCGCTCAAGAAGTTCAGTTCTTCGGGCGCGTCTTTTACGGTAAACGCAATGCTTTCGCGCTTGCCGAGCGGGAGGGATTTTATGCCGCTGAGCGTCGGTGCGATGCTGACGGCATAGGTTTCGCCCGGCTTGAAATCGGCGGAAATTGTAAACGAGGTTTCCCAGTTCTGTTTGACGGAAAACTCAATCGACGGTTCGACGGAGATGCTTTTTTCAAAGGCATCTTTGGTGACAGCATCCGAAAATTCGACGGAGACCTTTTGCTCGGAATAGCGGGAAGTCGTTACGAAGAGCGGTTTTTTCGGCGGCTTTTCGGCTGTGTCAGCCGGAGAATCGGCTTGCGTTCCCGACGCGTCTTCGGAGGCGAATGCCGTGAACGGGGCAATCGCGAGTGTTAATAAAAAAGAGGCTGTAAAAAGGATATTATTCATGGGTGAAAATTGGGTGTTTTTTTTGAGAAAAAGCCCGGATAAAAGAGACAACGGGGCGCCGCGCGAGTCCGTAAATCCGGCCACGAATACGACGAGCTCCTTGAAAAATCTCTCAATCCGATTTCGCCGTTTTCTCGCCCGGCGAAGCGCTAAAATTTATAAGGCCGGAGGTTCCGTCTTTTCGAGAGAAATTTCGTTTTCCGGCGTCCGGGCGAATTCCCAAGCGGAAAGAATATTTTAAGGCTGAATTTCTCGGGCTCCGCCGACGATTCCGGGCGTCCAGGGCTTTATTAATGCAGGTTTGAGGAGAGTTTTGGGCTTTGGGCAGGATGCCGTTTATGCAATTCCGTGACAATCATGCGACGGGACTGCGCCGCAAGTTTTAGCGCCACAAAATAATTTCTGGCTACACACCCAAAAATTACCGGAAAATTGTTACAAAAAAATTATTTTTTTTTAATTTTTTTGTTTCGAGGGCTTCGAGATTGGAGGCGATTTCGGCGTCTAAGCCTTTATTGATGCGGGTTTGCGGGGTGTTCGGGAGTTTTTTTGGAGTGATTACATTTTGTAACAATTCTGTGACAATTGCTTGGAGGGGGCATGATAAACTGGTTTCGCACGCTCGGGAAATGGCTCCCGAAAGTGCCGGGAAATAAGTATCACGAGTAGCTCTAACTTAACGAATCAAAACACTTTTTCTAATTCGCGCGGGCGTTGGTTGCCGCTTGCGGCGGGCATGTTTATCTTTGCGGGGCTGGCAGGAACGCTTTGGGCGCTTTCCTCGGCTTGGGAGAACGACTCCGATAAGGA
>JAZRTJ010000070.1:0-14100 GCA_045651925.1 Candidatus Spyradenecus sp.
ACCCAATAGAACGCGCCGGGCGTATCGTAGAGCGCAGGATCGCCGCCGAGTTCTTCGCCGATAATCGGCAACCCGGTCGCTTCGAGGCGTTCCCGCACGAGCTTTTCGGAATCGACGTCGGCCGCCAGCTTGACGTCCGTCGTCGAATTAAGCGAAACGCTACGATTGCCGCCGGCCCGCAGAATTGCGCCTGTGTCGCGTGCGGCCGTTTCGGCGATTTTCAAAAGTTCTTTCAATGCGGATGCGTCCATGGTTCGGGGTGAAGATTAGTTTTTGGCGGCTTTTCTCAGCAGAATAAATCCGATGATTTGGTAAAGAATGTTCGGGATCCAGACGAGAATGTCCGGGCGCAGGCTCGGATGGTCTTCCAGCCAGGAAATGAAAGTCGTCAGCATGTAGAAGGTCAGCGCCAGGGCCAGCGCGATTCCGATATTAACGAAAGTTTCGGACCGGGAAACGCGGATGCCGAGAGGAATCCCCAGAATGGCGAGCGAAAAACAGGCCACGGCGGAGGTCAGATAATTCTGCATCTGGAATTGAATCTGAACGCGTTCGGTAAAAAGCTCCTCCGGCGTAGCCGTCTTCGGGTCGCAACGCCAGCCTTCCTCCCGCAATTCAAAAAGTTCGGGAAGCGTGAACCAGCGCAACTTGCGTTTCTTTTTGGAAACGACGTCCTTGTTCAAAATTTCGCCGAGCGGAATGGAAATCTTGGGCGCCCGCTCGATATTCGAAAACTTCAAATGGTCTTCGACGATTCTTTCCGGATGCTTGCGGGAGCGTTCTTCCGTAACCGCGTTAGACAATTCGATGCAAAGCGAATCCTCATCATCGATGGTTTCGGCTTCGACAAAACGGATTGTCGCCTTTTCCGCATGAGTCGTACGAATCGGGCGCGACGCTTTATCCAGCTCCCAAATCCAGAAATTCTTCAGTGCGTCGCCTTCACGCGATTCCGCGTAAATCGAGTAGCCGGGGAATTCGGTAAACAACGTTCCCGGCACAATCAGCTTGGTCGGCGAATCACGGAACGTGCTCTTGAGAATCGTCCGGTATTTATTGGTGGCGCTCGGTGCCCAAAAGCAATTGATGTAGGCCGAAACGCAAACCCCGATAAACGCGATAAAGAAAATCGGAGAAACGATGCGCCAGAGGTTCATCCCCGCCGCCTTCATCGCGAGAATTTCGTTGGACGACGACATGCGGCCCAAAATCAGCAACACGCCCGTAAGCATCCCCAAAGGCATGGCGTAAGGCACCACGCTGACGCAGATCAGGCCGATGATTTCAAAGAGCATCGACACGGAAATGCGCCCGTTTACCAATTCACCGACAACGCGCCGCAACACATTGCCGGTAACCAAAACGAAAATGAAAAGCCCGAGCGACATCACCACGGCGGTCGCGAGCTGAACAAACATGTAGCGGGAAAGAATTTTCACAGAGTCGAAGCGGGATAAAAATGTTTACACGGATTATAACCACCGTTCCCGCCGGAACGCGACAACGAAGTTGCAGACTCAAACACGAGTCAAATTTCTCGGAGGGAACGTTTGAAATAATTTCGCAATACTTACCGTTCTTGCTTTTTCACAAACGAGATAAGGAATGTGATGTGTACTCCGCACTCCTTCTGTCCATCCGTAAATGTGGCTGTCATAGTTTTTCACAAGCCTCTTTGCCGTATTTAGCACAAGTCTTGCGAAGCCTAAAGATTCTATCTCCAAAATCGCATTATTCCCGACAAACGCATACAGGTTGACTCCTCCTTGTTCTTCGATGGGGTCGCGGGAGAGGAAGCGACCGAGCGAAGGCGAGTCGTGGCGGTAGAGCTGCAATAAACGAGGTCGACCACCGGAAGGGTTGAATGACGTCACCGGAATCGGAGACCGCGATTAAGGGTTCTCTTCGCATTAATTGATTTTGATTAGCCTAATGCTCTCTAACAATATCGTAGCACTGTCTACCCATCTATTTTTGGACGTTTAATGACACCCAACGCCCAAAAGACAAGGAAGCTCACCGCCGTGTTCAACAAGGAGCAAAGGGCAAAGTGAAACACCGGAAGCGGCGTTGCCCCTAAGCCATAAATCCAAAAAATCATTTCGGTTCCGTTCATGAGCCAAAGCACGAAAAAAACCGCTAGCCAAGACTCGTGACAACGGGCCTCCCTAACAAATAAAAAACAAGCGATTCCCAAAACCAAAGCAACCGGCAAAACAAAAGGGAGCATGAAAACAATTGGAATAGCCGGGAAAAACCAAATATATTCTGCGTTATTTAAGCCACACTCTATGGCAGAGGAATAAAATAGCGTTACTCTAAGCGAAAAATCCACGCATAGAAATGAAGCGATGCAAAATAGAAGTAGTGGGGCTGTTTTATTTAAAACCATGTTTTCTCTTTCTGTTTACCGTGTTTTGTCGCCGTCGGTTCCGTCGGATCCCAAACGAACTCTTTGAATGTGTTGTAAGGCGAGTTCGAATACAACACTTGGATGCAGAGATAGCCGTCGTAAGGGAAGCGTAGCCACGTGTTCTGTGTGCCGTTCGTCACGGATTTGTACTCCGTGCGGCGACCTTGCGAGTCAAAGCTCATCGTAATCACCGTCCCCGTGGCAGCGTTCGTCCAGCGGATTGGTTGGTTTTCGGCGTTGTAGGTGATTTGCCACGTTCCCGTGGAGGTTCGGACCGAAGTTATGTTCCCGTCGTCATCGTAAGCGGGAACGAACGGGAGAAGCGACACTCCTGTCGCTTCCGAAGAATCTGCGTTTTCTTCGGGCGAGGTTGGGTTGTCCGAAAGACTTTCTTGTGAAGCGTTGGCTGAATTCAATTCGTCGCCCACCACGGAAGCGACAAGAGTGTCGCTTCTCCCGATTTGTTCTACACCAGGCTCTCTCGTGGCGATTGAATCATATTGATTTAGGACATTTGTCGAATACACGCCTTGCGTTTCCGTTTCGATGACGAAACGGCATCCCCTTCGAGTCGTTTTCATGAGTAAAATTACTTTCCTAAGCTAATCCATTCTATGTAACAGCATTTCTTGTTCTCACTAAATATGCATCTCCATAGAATTTGTGAATTATTCTCGTTTTTCCACATCTTTAAAGACTTAGAAGAAAATTGAGCGCTATCTTCCCCCGCAGAAAATTCTGATGCATCTTCATAAAAATGAGCACAATAGAAATACGCATCACTGTTCCCATTGCCTTCGGAAAAGAACGCCCTGCAATCCTTTTTGAATTGATCAGGATTATCTATTTGAAGTAGGTATTTGCGGCTCTGTCCTCCTCCCAATAGGCTCCAAGAATCTTTTCTTTTCAATATAGTGTAATTTTCCCCTGGCGATAGTTCTGACAATGGTTCCCACCACAAAATCGAAGCTATAACGTACAACACGGGAATTAACACGAGGACAATTACTAGTCCCTTCTTCATTTACTCTCCTTTCTTGGGCAACATCCGGAACCAGAGTCTTCCCATTCTCCCATAATAACCGTTCTCGGCCAAAATATGTACGTTAGGATGGAGGAGGAATGTATGACTAAGTCGTAAAGGAATGCGGGAAGTTTGTCTTTTAAAGACGGAGAAGTAGAACCTGTCTGATCCTCCAAATAAAAAGTTGCCTTCCATGAAAACTCGCATTTATTCGCCCATGTAACAGCAATATCTTTTGTGCGAACACTAAAATGTCCCATTAGTAGATATTCCTCGTAGAGGCTCATGTTTTTATCACCATATTTTGCAAAGTCATCTGCCCCAAAGGCCCAAGTTGTAGAATTATTTGGTATTGTCGAAGCCCCGCTATTAGCACAGATCTTAAATGATAATGTCTCTCGCATTTTTGATTTTGCAAATTCAAGAGCATTTGGGAAGCGACTAAAAAACCATTCCGTAAGATCTTCGTCTGGCACCCCTAAAAGTTTTCGTAACCAGTCTGGTCCGATATGTCGCCCCAAAGAAGGCTCTGCTTGCCCATATAAATCAATCGTTTTCGTTGGCGCGTTTCTCACAAACGCATACAGATTGATTCCGCCTTGTTCTTCGATGGGGTCGCGGGAGAGGAAGCGGCCGAGCGAGGGGGAATAGTGGCGGTAGTTGTAGTAAACAAGGTCGAGTTCGGAGTCGTAGTATTCCGAAGAGAAGCGGAACGGATTGAGCGCAACGATGTCGAACGAAGCGCTTGAATCGCGGTGCGTGCGGGTCGTGTTGCCGAACGGAGCGTAGTCGTAGTGCGCGCCGATCCCGTTAGACGTCATCCGATAAAACACGTCCGAGACGTTTTTGTTGCCGTCGAAAGCGTAGAACAGGTTTAGACTGTTCGGCGCGTAGCGGAACACCAACGGACGCGTCGCGACCGGTTCCGTCGGATCCCAGACGAACTCTTTGAACACGTTGTACGGCTCGTTCGAATAGAGCACCTGCACACAGAGATAGTTTTCCGAAGCCACCATCATCGTTCCGGATATGATTTGAAAAATCTTTCCCTCACGGCGACCCATCTTTTCTCCGGCGCTCGATTTGTTCCGCACCCGTATAGCGCTTCTCCAACTCTTCGATCACGCAATCTCGCCTTGCGCAAATTTTTACATCACAATCAAAGATCGCCTGCCAAAAACTCATCTGATAATAAAGTGTAAACGTATCAGAATCCGGCAAGTATTCAGCTCTTCCGTTTCCTACTTCTTCGCGGAGAATTGCACTTAACGGGTTTTCCAATAATTTTTTTTCTTCTGTTGGTATTGATTTAAAGGTTTCGCCCAAACCCGCATATAGAGAGATAACGTCAAGTAGAGGACAAAAAAGAAGAACAACTACCACACTTAGGCCTAAGCACCAAAGCAAGCCCCGAACAATTTTTATTTTAAACATTGATCAAGCGCCTCTTTCGCTTTTCTGACATTACATTCTTGTTGATTCAGTTCAACGTTCAAACCATTCACATAATCTTTATTGAAGTCGTCTACGATTCGTTTTTTAAATTCGTCTGCGGTCTCATTATTCCCTAGCGCGTCGTGCGCGTAGTCGTATTGCGAAATCACGTTGCCGTTGACGATGTTCTTCACACGAGCAATCAAATCACGTTCCGCCTCGTATGTCCACTCCGCGGTCGCCGCATTCGGGTAGGCGAGCTTCGATTTCAAGTTCGTTCCCGCGAGGTATTCCCACGCGAAGTTATCGTTTCCGGCAGCCATCCCGACAAGGCGGCCGCTCGCAGCATCGTAGCTAAGCGTCGTCTTGCGCGCACCGCCGATCGAATAGCCCGTGCCGCGCGGATTAGAAAACGTGTTTTGATGTGTTAAGTTGGAGCCATTCATGAAGCCTATTTCCCGGCACTTTCGGGAGCCATTTCCCGAGCGTGCGAAACCAGTTTATCATGACCCCTCCAAGCAATTGTCACAGAATTGTTACAAAATGTAATCACTCCAAAAAACTCCCGAACACCTCGCAAACCCGCATCAATAAAGGCTTAGACGCCGAAATCGTCTCCAATCTCGAAGCCCTCGAAACAAAAAAATTTAAAAAAATAATTTTTTGTAACAATTTTCCGGTATTTTTTTGGCGAAAATCACCCTCCTAATTTGCGTACGCTAATTGCGGCAGCGGGAGTCTGTGTTTTCTTTACAGAAAAAACTTGCTCCCGCGGCCGATTTTCCCGCTAATTTTCGTAGCCGTGACCATTTCCCAAACAACATTTTCCGCCAGCGCTCCCGCGAAAATCAACCTGCTTCTTGCCATCACGGGACTCCGCCCCGACGGGTTTCACTCGCTCGTTTCGCTGGTTACCCCCATTTCTCTCTGCGATACGCTCGCGGGAACACCCGCCGAGCGGGACTGCCTAAGTTGCGACGAGCCGGGGGTTCCGACGGACGATTCCAACCTCGTCTGCCGGGCGACCCGTCTTTTCCGGGAACAGGTCCCGGATTGCCCGCCCGTCGCCTGGACGCTTAAAAAGGTCATTCCGCACGGGGCCGGGCTCGGCGGAGGCAGTTCCGATGCGGCGAGCGCCCTCATGCTACTCAACGCCTTTTGCGGCCATCCGCTCGACATATCCGCGATGAATACCCTTGCCGCGCAACTTGGCTCCGACGTTCCGCTCTTCCTCGGCCGCACGCCGCTCGTCATGCGCGGGCGAGGCGAAGCCGTCGAAGCACTTCCCGAAGCAGCCGTCCGTAGCCTGTGCAAGCACCGTTTCCTGCTTTTCAAGCCCGCATTCGGGGTTTCCACGGCAGAGGCTTACGGCGCGATGAAGCGCAACGCCCCGCACGACTACGTTTCCGCGGACGAAGCCGAAGCGCGACTCGCCGCTTGGGCTGCCGATCCGGAAAACGTTTCCTTGCCGCTTTTCAACAACATGGAGCGCGCCGTCTTCCGCAAGCACCTCGCCCTGCCCGCGCTCTTCAAGATTTTACGGGAGCGCCACGGCCTCGACCCGCACATGAGCGGAAGCGGAAGCGCCTGCTTCGCCGTCGCACGCGACGCGACGGAGATTCCCGCAATCGAGCGAACGATCCGCAAGGCTTGGGGTGAAAGCGCCTTCATTGCACACGTCAATCCGCTCGGAGCTCCGGCGGCATCCAGCGTTTAGCCGCTCTCGCCCCAGGGCAGATTGCTCATCCCGACATTTATAAAAGCAATCAGGCACCCGTGCGGAATTCCCGCCGGACGCCTGATTCATGAAGTTTCAAGCGAAACCTCGTATTACGCGTCGTGCCTTAGCGCACGGAGTATTCGATGACGAGCCGTTCGTCCGGAGTCAGCTCCATCTGATCCGGAAGCATCAGGAAGTTCTTCGTCGAGCTGTGAGCCACGTCGACGGCTTCGCGGGCATTGCCCTTGACGCGCGTAAAGCGAATCGCTTCATCGGTATTGCGCGGTTCCGGGAACCAGAAACGGAATTCGGACTTGCGGGTCTTCCCCTGCGTTCCCTTCACCGTGAGGCGGCGTGCCTTGCCCTTCGTTTCGAGCGTGTAGTGCCACGGCTGGCAGTTTTTCGCCTTTTGGTCGAATGCCGAGCGGAACAGCGGATCACCGTAAAACGCGATGACATCGCGGTCGTGGAAGCGGCCCAAATTGTCTCGAGTGTACTCAGCCCCGCTTTCCTGCAAAGCACGTTGGGCGACACTGATATCAACACCGCTCATGTCGTTCGCCCGCAAGGGGAGCTTGTGGCTGCGCAATGCCTCCGGAAGGCGTTCCAAATTGCGTTGATTCGTGAAGTACCAAGCCTGTCCGACGGTAATGTCCTGATGCCCGTTGAAGAAATTGCCGTGAACGTCCCATCCGACGCCGTACCAGGTCGGGACCGTATAGCCGACGAGCTGGCGTACGCCATACTCGGACAGCAGGGTCGCCGCCACGGAATCCGGGCTGCGCAGCACATCGCCGAAGAGGCAGTTGCCGGAAGCAATCCAAATCTTCGGATCGTTATTCGGCTTAATCGAGAGCAGCTTATGTTCCTTTGCATAGCTTTCAACCGCCTCCGTATTGCCCATACGGCGGATAAAATCGCGGAGCTGAGCCGTCTTGAAGCAATAGAATTTGCCCTTCGCGGGAGCAATCAGCCCGCGGCTGTAAGGCATCTCGAGATTGAACTCGGTCGCGTGCGACGCGGAAATCAGATACTGCGGATTAATTTCGTCAAACTTCTTTGCGAAAAGCTCGACAATTTCTTTTCCAGCAGGCAGGGATTTTTTCTCGGAGGAAACCCCGTTACGCGTTTCCACGTATTGATTCGCTTCCCAGTCGGTAACGAAGAAATGGCGCTTAAAACGCTCCAAGTCACAGTTCGTCGTACTCACGCCGCGTTCGAGCAAAAGCGGAGCCTTCTGGGCTTCGACGAGCAATTCCGCCTGCTTCGGCGAACGCGCGGTGATGAACCCGAAAATCGCGTCTCCGTAAAAATCCGGATCGATACGGCGCGCCATGCCGTGCAAGTCGGCGACGACGACGCGGTCGATTTCCTGCGGTTTGGCGACAACGGCGATGTAGCGCGGCTGAGCTTCCTTGAGCGCTTCTTCGAGCTCCGTCACGTTTTCTTTCCACTTGAGAATTTTGCCCTTGTAGCGCTTCTGAAGCGTGGCGGCAATCTTTGCCCAGCCAGCGTCTTTCGCAGTTGCTTCCGAAATCAGAATCGCATACTCGCCGGCGGCGGGAATGATTTTCCCGGGATCGGAAACGGGCTTCCAATCATCGGCGGCATGAGCCGTTGCGAGTCCGGCGGGAATGAAACAGGCGGCGCAAAGCCAGGAACGGAGTAATTTTTTCATGGGGAATAAAGATTTTTTAGTTATGAGGTATGAATTTAAACAAATCGTGGCCCAAGGCAAACATGTTCGGGAAAATCATTTCCTGCGAACCCGTGCACTCAATCAGGGCCTCGGGCAAATGCGTTCCCGTCGCAACGCAGGCAACCGGCATGCCGACGGCACGCGCGGCGCTGACATCGAAGGGTGAATCGCCGATGAGCATCGCGTTTTCCGCGGACAGATTCATTTTTTTCAAAACGTACTCGGAGTATTCGCGTTGCGGCTTGCGCCACGGCATATCGGGCAGATTGGTCCCGAAAACGGCATCAATAAGCGGCGACAGCTTCAGGTAGTCCAAAAGCGCCACACTCGACGCATGTTCCTTGTTTGTAAAAACGGCGGTCCGAATGCCGCGTGCGCGCAGGTTTTTCAGCATCCATTCGACGCCGTCCAGCACGAAAACGTCTTCAAACATCACCTCCGGGAAATGAGCGCGAAAGCGGCGTACGCCTTCATCGGCAAGGTCTTCGCCGATAAGCTTGGAGAGCGTCATCGTAATGGAACCGCCGACCGTCGCGCGCAACACGTGATAGCTTTTAGGCTCGAGGCCCATTTCCCGCGCGATATCGGCGTAGCACTTGTAAATCGCACGAAAATTGTCAATCAGCGTCCCGTCCAAATCGAAAAAGACGGTTTGAGTCTTGGATAAATCCGCAGGCATAGAATCAGAGTTGGATACGTTTATAAATCGGGCAAGCAAGGGCGAGCGAAAGGGCATTGATCAAGTCGGCTTCCGTCGCGGAAACCTTTCCGTCCGCCAAGGCAACGGCGTCGCACACCTTAATCAGATTTTCCCGGAAAATAATCGGCGCGCTTCGCAGAACGTCAAATGCACGGTCGAGTGCGGGCACTTCGAGCTGAGAGGCCGCAACGAGATGCAGGCGCGCCGGAAAGTATTTTTGAGCGGCGAGAATGGCTTGCAGTTTCTGCTCGGCATCGGCAGGGGCAAAGCGGTTTTCCCGCATGACCACGGAAAATGCGATTTCGGCGGCGGCCAGGCGTTCGGACTCGGAAAATTCCGCGTCGCCGTCCCAAAGCAAAAGCCCTTCGACAATGCGGATAACCAGAAACTCAAAAAGCGCAATTTCGCCGTCGGTTTCCGCCAAGCGCCGCAAGGTCGCGCAGATCGCCTTCCGTTCTTTTTGGGAATAATCCCGCAATTGCGGCGCCGCCAAAATGACGAGCGAAAGGCGTTTTTCCGGCGGAAGCGCCAAGACGGCTTCCCAATTCGCCTCCAGAATCGCAAACACGTCCTTTTTTTCCGACTGAAGCAGAAGGTTCGCCTGAGCCTGGTCGTCGTCGCGGGAATGCGTCATCATCAGCAAGTAAACGAGTGCACGGGCCCCCTTGGGATTTTTGGTGAGCTCGGCAAGCGGCCAGGGCACCACCGACGGCGCGGGAGTCTCGCCGGCGAGCGGCTCGCTCTTATGGTTTTCCGACCTCAAAAACTTGCCGTCCCAAGCCGGATTGAGCGCGCGGATGCGTTCTTCCAGCGGCGGGTGCGTCGCGAAAAGCGACTGAACTCCACAGGCAAAAAAGAAATGGGAATACTCGCTCGCGTGCGGCGACTCCAGAATGCTCGAATCGCCGCCGATGCGGGCAAGCGCGTTCGCCAGCGCCGTCGGATTGCGCGTAAACTGCGTCGCCGACGCGTCCGCCAGGCGTTCGCGGTGGCGGGAAATCGCCGCCTGAATGATGCTCGCAAAAAATTGGCTGATTGAGCCGATAATCAGAACCGCCAGGCCGATGATAACGAGCGCCTGCCCGCCGTCGTTCTTGCGGGAGCGGGAACTGCCGGAAAGCATCGCACTCTGCATCAGAATGCGCCCGACGAGCGCCAACACGACCAAGCCGAAAATCCAGCCGATGAGCTTGACGTTCAGACGCATGTCGCCGTTCAGGATATGCGAAAACTCGTGACCGACGACCGCCTGCAACTCGTCGCGGGTAAGCTTGTCGAGCGCCCCGCGGGAAACGGCAATCGCCGCGTTTTCGATGCGTGTGCCCGCCGCAAACGCATTGATGCTTTTTTCGCGTTCGAGGATGAAGATTTTCGGCATCGGCACGCCCGAGGCAATGGACATTTCCTGGACGACGTTCACGAGCCGGCGGCGGTCCGCTTCTGTCGCGTTCGGATTCACGGCCACCCCGCCGAGCTCACGCGCAATCATTTCGCCGCTCGAGCCGCCCAGCTCCAGGCTTTTGAAAAAACTCGCGCCGCCGACCAACAAAAGCGTGCCGCCGAACGCGTAGGCGAAAATCTCCGGTTCCCAATACGAACCGCTCGGCAAAATGTCGGCATAAATTAACGCCGCTATCGCGACCGCATAAATCGCGACCGCCGTCCCCAAAACAGCAAGCGCGAACCAGACGACGAGCCAATGCGTCGCCCGGCGCGCCTTGTCCTGACGCTCAAAGAAATTCGCCCCCGCCATCGATTACCACCCGACGGAATTCTTTTCGCCCTGCTTCGTGATGGTCTTCGAATTCATCCAGACCACGTTGCCGGTCTTCGCTTCGACGAGGCGCATCGAAAATACGTAGGAAACCTGATGCGTGCTGTCGGCGCGGGCTGTCACTTCCGAAATCTTCCCGATGAGCGTCAAATCCGGAACAACCGTTTCCGTCCCGCCGAGCGCAGCAACGTCCTGGCGCACGCTGTCGTCATTGCGGTCAACGCTCATTGACATCGAAATGATTGCCTTACGGGACTTCAAAATGGCCTCCTGCACCTGATTCGTCAGCAGGGCCGTATCAAAATTATTCGTGGTATCGTTGACAACGCGGCTGAGTGCAACCACCGGTTTCTTCGCACCGGTAAAAGCGTCCCACGTCAGCATGTCGGCCACCAGCGCGTCCGTCGCGGATTGGAAATCCTGAATATCGACCTTGTTCAGCGACACGACGGTTTCCGGGCCGTTGGAGTCAATGTAGCGCGCTTTCTGTGCGGCGCAGGCGCCGAGGGCAAGCGTTCCCGCGGCAATTAAAAGCATGGAAAGGGATTTTTTTAGCGTCATAGTTTTTTCCTTATTCTTGATTTTTAAATTTATTCGCTGCGTTTCAGCGAGATGCGAAAATCGCGTGCCGCCGCATTGGGTGCCACGGCCGTAATCGATTCAATCTTCGACGGTTGGATATTGAGTTGTTTCCAAGCCGCGGGAACATCCATTTTCATTCCCTGCTCGTCAAACCATTCGACGAGGCAGAACACGCGCCCGATTTCGCTCGTATGATTCATGAGCTCGAGCTGAACACACATCACATTGTCGGAAACGGTTCCCGTACGAATCTCGAGCGGCGTCGCCATTTCAAGCGTCGCAGTATCGGAAACAACGCGGCGGTCCTGCGTTCCCGTACGCTCGATCGTGTTGACGGAAGCCGCGCAAGCGGACAAAAAAGCAGTGCCGGCGGCAAGCGCGGCGAGGAGAATTTTTCTTAAGGGAAAGCGTGCCATAGAATTATTGTTTGAGGATAAATTGATTCACTTTCGGTTCCAATGCAAATCCGACGGATTTCACGAGGACGATATTGACCTTGCCCGGTAACAACTCAACCTGCGCACGATGTCCGGCAACTTCGACCTGCAAGCGGCGGGAAGCCGGCGTCGGCAGGCGGACGACGGAGAAATTCTCGGGAAGCGTCTGCCAAATGCGCAGGTCCGCCTCCGTGGAAGCGTAGGTAATCGCGTTTGTGGCAATCATTCCCCCGAGCGCGATAAGTGCGGCAGCGAAGCCACCGTCACGCCGGGCATATTCTTCCATTGCGGCATTGGCGGCAACCGAGGCGGCGGTTTTCAGAAATGCCGTAGTCAGCGTCCGCGCAAGGACGGCGGGATAGGCGTTGTCGAAATCGGTTTTGATAACCCGATTCATGTCGCAAAGCGTCTGCGCAGGAATGTCGTTCGCACGCATCACGGGGATTCCCGCAGACTGTTCCCGGGAAAGCTTCGGCAACGCGATACAAAAAGGCGCGATGGTGAAATTGCCGTTTCCGACCGGGAACGGGAAAAATTCGTCGATACGCGAAGCTGCGAGCGTCGGTGCCACGCCGTATTCGAAGATGACGTAGGTGAGTGCTTCGTCCGCCGAAGCGCCCTGATCCCGTTCCAAGTCTTCCCGCACGAAAGCGTTGCCGGGCTCCATCTGCGCCACACGTTCCAGGGATTTCCGTCCCCGCTCGCGATCGGCACCGTCCGTTCCCGCATGAATAAAATAAATCCCGTGAAGCCAGGTCGTAAACGGATTCACGTAATCGGCATAAGCGGCAAATCCCGAAGATGCGCTTTTTTCTTTCTCCAAGGCCGCGGCGACAGAAGGCAGACTTTCCAGAGAAACCAGATCGACTTCGTTTTCGGTCGCCGAAGCCTGTGCCTTTTCGATGTATTTCCGATTGTTTTCGACGGCATCACTCTGCGCCTTGAATGCCGCATTGAGCGCCACGCGAGCCTCATCGCGTTTCCCTGACTCCAAATAATTCAACGCACGGTAGGTCTGCAACATGATGCGATCAAGCCCGCGCCCCCGATACGGAAGTGCCGCCAGACTCGACAACGTTGCGGCGGTTTCCTGCGAAATAAGGAAATCAGCCTGCTCGTCCCAAGCTTCGAGCGTTGCGGCTGCGGCATCAAGGACCACCTGCGCCTCCGCGTTGCGCTGTTGGCTACGCAAAACGGACGCATGCTCCAACTGCCAAATCAGGCGATCGTTGTCATCGGCATCCCGCACTTCCTCGGCGACAATTTCCTCGGCGAGAGCAAAATTCCCCTGCAGCCATGCGCTGCGAAGGTCCGTCGCCTTGCCGGAATAAGACGCGGAACAGCCGCCGAAGAAAACAGCTCCCGCGAGCATGAGGACGACTCCGAAAAATGCCGATTGGTTTTGTTTCATGGTTAGCTCGAGAGCTCTAATCTTTCCCGCACAAGGCAGAGCTGGCAAGAGCAATCTCGCCCGCACGGAGCGGCGGGAACGCGCTTGCCTTTATTCGCAAAACAGTCTCAAAATTAACGCATGAAAAATTCTACCGCCCCGATGAATTTTGGAGACGTACTCGCCTCCGTCGGACTCCGAAGCACACGTCCGCGCCTAACCATTTGGGAAGCAGCCTATTACTATGAAGGCCATTTCACCGCCGAAGACCTGTTGGTCGCGGCACGCAAGCTCTACCCGAAGATTTCCCGCGCTACGGTTTACCGTGCCCTGCCGGATCTGATTCGCTCCGGAATTCTCAGCGAACTCAATGTCGGACGCGACTTCAAGTATTACGAAAGCACGCGCAACGCCGGCACCTTCAAAGGTCATATCGTCTGCACGAATTGCGACAAAATCATTGAATTCGATGCCCCCTTTATGGACTGGTACGGGCGCGCCATCGCCGAGAAAAACGGCCTGACCTTCATCACGCAACACCTGCAAATCACGGCCCGTTGCCCGAATTGCAACCGCGAGCAAAACGCCGAAAGCACGCCTACAAGCGCCAACCCGAAAACAGAAACCCACGCTTAACCCTCAAAATCCGAACAATGAAAACCTCTTCGCTCCTTCCCTTCCTCGCCTGCGCCTTGGCCGCTCCCGCAGTCAATGCCTACACGCACAATCAAGCCGCCGATGAAATGAGCTACGTCCCGGCCGGCGACCTTTCCGCCGTCGCCGAAAATTTCCTCGGGGAAAAACGCGTTGCCTGGCGCGGTGAACGCGTGCTTGTCCGCGTCAAAACAACGCTCCCGGAAAACGCGGAAATTTCGGCCGGACTGTCCGTCGTCAGCGGCATGAAAACCCTCAAATCCCGAGCGCGTG
>JAZRTJ010000071.1:0-18260 GCA_045651925.1 Candidatus Spyradenecus sp.
TCAGCCGTTGACCTGCGTCAGCATCGGGCTGATGTGCGGTAGCGAACCCGTGCTCGGTGTCATTTACAATTTCAATGCCGACGAAATGGTCTCCGGCTTTGTCGGCGAAGGCGTTTTTCTCAACGGCGAAAAAATTGAGCCGGCATGGGCGACGGAAGTGGCTCAGGCCTGCCTGATGACCGGCTTCCCCGCGCTCGCGGACAAGTCGCCCGAAGCCCTCGCTCCGTTTATCGCGGAAGTCGGCATGTTTAAGAAAATCCGTATGATCGGAACCGCCGCTTTGGCTGTTGCTTATGTCGCCGCCGGGCGCGCCGATGTTTACAGCGAAAAGGGCACCAATCTTTGGGATGTCGCCGCAGGCATGGCTCTGGTAAAAGCAGCCGGAGGATTCATCAAAATCGAAGCGACCGGCAAGCGTGCTCTGAACTTCAATCTTCGCTGCGCCGCTCGCGAGGAGTGGCTTTAAGCCCTTCGGGTGGCGCGAAGCAACAACGCCGAGCCTGCTTTGTTCGCGGGAGGATGGCTTAGCTCTTGCTTTGAGGCGAGGCGTGTTGCGCGGAACCGTTTTTTCGTTGGTTCGGTGTAAGCGTTTGTGGCTCGAGGCTTGATGCTAAAAAATGGCGCCCCCGCTGAGAATCGAACTCAGATAACCTGCTTAGAAGGCAGGTGTTCTATCCGTTGAACTACGGGGACGCGCTAAATTAGCAAACCAGACTCTTGAAGTCCGTAAAGCCGTGTGCGATACCTCCGGGGATGCCTTTGTTCAGCACGGCGACAGCGTCGTGCGAGTGAAGCGATTCGAGGTGGGCGCAGGCAATCTGAAAGTCGTAAATGCGGGAATCCTTGTTAAATTCCGCGTAAAGCAGGCGGGCGGCATCTTCGACGAATTTGTAGTAGGCGCCGTTGAGTTCCGCGAAAGCCTGTTCGTCTTCGCGCTTAACCATGACTTGAGTTTCCGTGTGGAGCGCATTCAGGCAGTGCTGCTTAAAGTCTTCGATGTAAATTTCCGGTGTTCCCGCAAGTTCCGCAAAAATGCGTGCCTTCGAGCGCTGCGAGTGCGGAATGCCGAGGACGTTGCGGGACTGGCGTGCGTGTTCCGAAAGCTCCGCAGAGCAGGGACACGCCGACGAATAAACGAAGTCAAAGTTGACGAAAGAGCGGAAGCGGCCGTTTTCGAGGATGCCTTCAAATGCGCAGTTGTAATACTGGTAGCCGGCAAGCTCGCTGCGCAGGCTCTTTTGCAAAATCGGATAGTTGAATTCGAGGCGGATTTGCGCTCGGGAAGAACCGATCTCCGAAAGGTATTGGCGCAAGACTTTTTCGAGCGTCGCAGGGGTGAAAACGTCGTCCAGGAAAGTATAGAAAATGCGGACGATGCGCGACATGTTGATGCCCTTGTGGCGGCCGTCGAGCGAGACGGTACCCGTGACATTCGTTTCAAGCTCGATCGAAGCCTGATCGGGACGCGCGAATTTGAGCGGCAGGCGGAAATTCGACATCCCGACCTGAAGAATCGGCACGGCGCCGCCTTCGATGCCGGTCGCATTTTCATTCTGCATGTCCGGCAACGACGCACGGTATTCCGGAGTCATTTTAAACGTCCGGTCGTAGAACTTTCGTGGAGATTCGTTGCTCATTTCAAAAAATCGAATCCCCAGTCTCTCACTTTTCACGTCGCTTGTAAAATCATTTTATCCTCCCCCGCGAGTGCGCTTTTGCGCAGAACGTAAGAACTCAATTTCAGCGTTGAAAATGTCCGATTACGGAATTTTGATAAAGCTAGTATGAAATCGCTAAAAACCCTTGCTCTAAGCTCCTTACTCTTGGCCGGCAGCCTGTCGGCTTGGGCCGCCGCTCAAGCTTTTGAAATTTCTGCGACGGAATTGATTCGCGGGAAACAGGATTTCGGCGAAACACGCGTCGGTAAGTCCGTGGACGGAAACGCGCTTCGTATCGCCGGAAAGACCTACTCAAGCGGTATCGGGACGCATGCTTGCTCGATGATTCCGCTTGATGTTCCCGCAGATGCCGCCGCTCTCAGCGGGAAAGTCGGGCTTGATGACGAGGCTTCGGGCGGCGACGGCGTGGAGTTTCGCGTGCTCTCCGGTTCGCGCGTGCTTTGGTCTTCCGGCGTGATGAAAAGCGGCGAAGCGGCGAAAGCGTTTTCGGTCAAAATTCCTGCCAGAGCCCAAAAGCTTTATTTGCTCGCGCTCGCCGGCGAGACGAATGATTCCGACCACGCCAATTGGGTGGATCTGAAATGGGAGGAGCCTTCCGAACCCCGGCGGCGGGTTAAAATTCAGACGATTCCCGCAAAAAAGTTCGGGCTGACGCCGAATGTCGAGGAAGATCAAACGCAGGCTTTCCGGAAATTGTTGGCGGCAGCGCGAAAATGCAATGCCGGGGAAATTGTCCTCGAGCCGGGAATCTACCACTTCTACGCGGAAAATGCACTCGATATGGCGCTGTGGATTTCCAATCACGATCAGCAACCGACGCAGCAGGTCATGCTCCCGTTTGTCGATTTGCGGAATTTGAAGATTCGCGGAAACGGATCGACCTTTATTTTTCACGGGAAATGCCTGCCGGTGCTCTTTATGGACTCCCAAAACGTGACGCTCGAGGGCGTGCGTATCGACTTTGCGCGTCCGCTCTACTCCGAAGCGAAGGTGCTGGGATTCAAAGACGGGAAAACAGTCGTCTCCATCGATAAAAAAGCCTTTCCGTATGAAATTCACGGCGACAAACTCTTTTTCGTCGGCGAAAACTACGCGCTTCAGCCCATCCATTCCGCAATCGCATTTCGCAAGGGCTCGAAGAATATCGTTTCCAATACCTCGGACATCGGTTGCGGGAATACAATCACCGTTCTGCCCGACGGCAATATCGCGCTTCATCACGATTTCAGTAAGGACGGCGACGGCGTGGCTGTCGGTGACACGCTGACCCTGCGTACCTGGTGGCGCCCGGCCCCCGCTTGCGTGATTTACCGCTCGAAGGACACGACGCTGAACGACGTGTCGATTCACTCAAGCTTCGGGATGACGCTGCTGGCCCAGCGCTCGGAAAATATCACGATCCGCGGTACGAAGACCGCCGAAGACAAAACGAGCGGCATGTTCCCGCGTCCCGAAACCGGTCGTGTGTACTCGGCGAGCGCAGACGCCACGCACTTTTCCAATGTGAAGGGGAAGGTTGTCGTCGAAAACTCCTTCTTTGAAACGATGATGGACGACGCGATTAACGTGCATTCGACTTGCTTGGATATTGCGGAAATCGTTGCGCCGGACACGATTCGTTGCCGCTATCGTCACGGCCAGGCAATCGGCTTCGAGCTTTTTGAATCCGGTGAAAACCTGCGCTTTATTGCGGGGAAGACCTTGGAAAATGCGACGAAGAATGTTCCCGTGAAAGCGGTGCGCCGTATTTCGCCGACGGAAGTTCTGATTACGCTTGCGCGAAACGTTCCCGCCAACGTGAAGCCGGGGGATGCCGTTGAAAATGCCGATTATCAGCCGGAAGTCGTTTTCCGCGGAAATATTGTTCAAAACAACCGAGCCCGCGGAGCTCTGTTCACGACACCGCGCAAAGTGCTCGTCGAAAACAACGTTTTCCGGAATGTCGCCGGTTCGGCAATTCTGCTCGCGGGCGATGCGCAGGGTTGGTACGAAAGCGGTGCCTGCGAAGATGTCGTCATCCGCGACAACATTTTCGAAAACAACCTGACTTCGCGTTTTCAATTTACGAACGCAATCATTTCGATTTATCCGGAAGTACGCGATCTTGCTTCGCAAAAGCGCTTCTATCACCGCAATATCGACATTTCGAGCAATGTGTTTTTCACTTTCGACGTGCCGTTGTTCTTTGCGATTTCCGCTGAAAAAATCAAATTCACGGATAACGAGATTAACTACAACGATGACTTCAAGGCGTGGAAACAAAAGCCGTTCCAGTTCCGCCGTTGCTCGGACGTACTGATTCGCGGGAACAGAGTGGAAGGGGTCGATGCCATCGGGCCTAAACCGCAGCGTTGGACGCTGGAAGATTGCCGCCTCGAGCTCACGGCTCCCGAAGAAATCAGATTTAAGTAAGATTTCTTCAGACAACAAAAAAGCGTTCCCGAAAAACTCGGGAACGCTTTTTTGTCGCCGGACGTTTTTAGTAAACGTCTTTTTGGTAGCGGCCTTCAGCTTTGAGAGCCTTGAGCTTGGCGGCGGCGTCTTCCGGGGAAAGTCCGCCGTGCTGTTGGAAGATGTCGAGCAAAGCAGCTTCAACGTCCTTCGCCATGCGCTTGGCATCGCCGCAGATGAAGAAGTAGCCGCCGTCTTCGTTGAGCCATTTCCAGACTTCGGCGCCGGCCTCGCGGATTTTGTCCTGGACGTAGATCTTGTAGTCCTGGTCGCGGGACCATGCGCAGTCGAGGCGCGTCAGCAGGCCGCTGGCGAGGGCGTCTTCCCATTCCTTTTGGTAAAGGAAGTCCGTCTTGACGCGTTGGTCGCCGAAGAAGAGCCAGTTTTTGCCCTTGGCGCCTTGTGCGGCGCGGTCTTGGACGAAGCTGCGGAAAGGTGCGATACCCGTTCCCGGGCCGACCATGATCATCGGAGCGTCGAGGTCTGCCGGCGGCGCGAAGTGCGAGTTGGCGACGAAGACCGGCAGGGCGGCTTCACCGAGCGGCGCGTATTCGCCGAGGAAGGTCGAGCAAACGCCGTCGCGGGCACGGCCGTTGGTTTCGTAGCGGACGACGGCGACCGTCAGGTGCACCCTGTCCTTGCCGACGAAGCGCGGGGACGACGAAATCGAGTACAGACGCGGCGCGAGCTTGCGGAGCTGTTCGACGAAGGCTTGTGCGGAGACGCTGACGGACGGGAATTCTTCGCCGAGGTCAACGACGTGGCGGTTGTCAATCCAAGCCTTTTGCGCGACGGGGTCGGCATTGCCGAGGACTTCGGCGAGCTTGGCCTTGTCGCAATCGCAAGCGGCGTTGTCGTGGACGAATTGGACAAATTTCTTCGTGATGGCGCCGAGGGAGAGCTCGGTCGTCAGTGCGGCGCGGAGCTTGATCGATTCGGTGGCCTTCGGGAGGGTGACGTCTTCGTCGCCGGAAAATTTGTAGGCTTTCAGGACGGCATCGACGAGCTTGTCCGCATTGCGCGGGAAGACGCCGAGGGAGTCGCCGGATTTGTAAACGAGCCCGCTGTCGCCGAGGTCGATTTCAAGATGGACGGTTTCTTTCTGGGATTCCGGAGCATTTGCACGGGAGCGCACAAGAAGCGTCGCCGGATAGGGATTGGTCTTAGAGTAAGGGCAGGGTGTGACTTCTGACATAGTTTTACGTTTTATTGTTTACAGAAATTGAAGTTGTGAAATTTTGTTCTAAAACAAATGTTCCCGCGAGGAAAAAGCGCGGGAACATGGCATAAATCGGGGCTACGCGGCGTTGCTTGCCGGCGGCGTATAAACGCGTGCGGCGGCATCGCTGTCTAACATCAAAAGCCCTTGGCCTTCGCCGTTGACGAGTTTGAGGCGGTCGATGATGTTTTTCACGCTTTCCTCTTCTTCGACTTGTTCGGTAACGAACCATTGCAGGAAGACATCTGTCGCGAAATCGTGTTCCGCCTTGGCGAGGTGAACGAGTTCGTTGATGCGGCGGGTGACTTCGGCTTCGTGCGCGGCTGCGGCCTTGAAGGCTTCGAGTGCATTGGCCCATTGTGCGGGCGGTTCGTCAATCGCGGAGAGCTTGGCGGCCCCGCCGCGTGAGAGCACGAAATCGTAGAATTTCAGTGCGTGATCGGTTTCTTCCTGATACTGGATGCGCATCCAGTTGGCGAATCCGTGAAGCCCGATATCCGAGAAATAGGCGGACATCGCGAGATACAGATTGGCGGAATACATTTCCCACTTTATTTGCTCGTTGAGAGCGGAGGTAATTTTTTCACTAAGCATAGCGCTAGGAATTCTCTGAGTATTTGCGGATAAAATCAAGAATGCAAATGCGCGATGAAGCGGTCTCCGGCGACGGAGAGCGGATTGGCAATGCCGGCGGAAACGTAGTCCACGGCGCGTGCAACGGCCTCGGCGAGTGTTTTCGCCAAATCGGGATTTGCCGGAGCCGCAGCGAGATTGGCGGCAATGGCGGCGGGAAGCGGGCAACCGCTTCCGTGCGTGTTCGTGTTCGCAACGCGCGGGTGCCGGGCGAAGGACTTGAAGCCGCCTTGGGCTTTCGGGAAAGCGAGGGCATCGAAAACTTCGTCGCCGTTGCCGTGACCGCCTTTGAGCAGAACCGGGACGCCGAGTGCTTCGGCAAGCTTTTCCGCGGAGGTCGCGAGATCTTCGAGTACCGTATCGGCGTTTGTGCGCCAGGCGAATTTTTCACCGAGCAGGACTTCGGCTTCGTCGAGATTCGGCGTCACGACGCTCGCGAGCGGAATCAGGCGTTCCCGCAACGTGGCGATGGCGTTGTCGTCGATGAGCTTGGCGCCGCTGGTCGCAATCATCACGGGATCGACGACGAGCTTAATGGCCGGATGGGCTTCGAAAAAGTCGGCAACGGCGCCGATGATTTCCGCCGTGGGAAGCATGCCGGTTTTGGCGGCTCCGATTTTGAAAAAGCGTGCCACCTGTTCCGCCTGTTCGCGGACAAAGCTTGCAGGGACGGGATGCACGGCGGAAACGCCGTCGGGATTTTGGGCCGTCAGCGCGCTGAGAGCGGTTGTTCCGAAAACGCCGTGTGCGGCAAAGCTCAGCAGGTCGGCCTGAATGCCCGCGCCGGCGCCGGAGTCGGAACCGGCGATCGAAAGGGCTACGGGGAGTTCGTTTTCAAACTGATTCATGGCGAGGAGCTTAGATTTTGTGCTTATGCGGGAAAAGCCGAAAACGTTTTTTCCGTTTGTAAAAATTGCGGCGAGGGCTTTTTGTGTTTTCATGGACAATACGGTTTCTTTCAAGGCTCAAGATCTGATCAAATCGGAGCATCGCGTTTGGATTGACTGCGTGCGGTGGGTGGCGATGTTTCTCGTCGTCGTTTGCCACGCCTGCGATCCGTTCAATTGTTCCGTGGAATCGACGAGCAATCCGGAGTTTTTGCGTTGGGGTGCCCTTTGGGGCTCGATGTTGCGGCCGAGTGTTCCGCTCTTTGTGATGATTACGGGGGCGCTTTTGTTGCCCGTGCGTGAAGATTCGCTCGGCGCGTTTTATAAAAAACGTATCCCGCGTGTGCTGATTCCGTTTTTGATTTGGTCGGTAATTTACACGCTGTTCCCGTGGCTGGTGTCTTGGGTGACGGCGACGCCGGAAGCCGCCAAGGAATGCGTCCTCGCGTTTTTCCCGTATTCAAGCTTTATGAACGGCGGTGCGGGTCCGGAAACCACGCTCTCTGCGGCGCTCGGCAATATCGCGACAATTCCGTTTTCCTTCAATTATTTCTCCGTCCACATGTGGTATGTTTACATGCTGATCGGGCTTTACTTGTATCTGCCGATTTTCTCCGCTTGGGTTGAAAAAGCCTCGCGGAAAGCGAAATGGACCTTCCTCGCGATTTGGGGCGTAACGCTCTTCATTCCTTATGCGGACGTTTTCCTTACGCCGCATTTGCCCTTCGGCGAAGGCTACCTTTTCGGAACCTGCTCGTGGAACGCGTTCGGGACGTTTTACGCCTTTGCCGGATTTAACAGCTACCTGCTACTCGGACACGTGCTCGCTGAAGTGTCGCAGGAAATCAGCGTGAAAAAGGCGCTCGCCGTCGGCATTCCGATGTTGCTCGCAGGAACGTTTTTGACCTTTGTCGGGTTCTTTTGGGTGCGCCTGACGGGAAGCCTCGACAATGCCTCCGTTTTCGCCGCCCTCGCTTCCGGCGGCAGCCTTTCCCGCTGGCTTGCCGATGCCGCCGTTGCGTTTACGGGAAGCACGCCGGAAGCCGTCGCTGCGTCCGTAAAAATGTTCCAAGCCGAGCCGATGGTCGAGCTCTTTTGGACTTATTGCTCGTTCAATGTCGTGCTCTCAAGCGCCGCGCTTTTCCTTTTGCTTTCTAAAGTCGAAATCGCAGCGGGCCGCCTTACGCGTCTGCTCGCAACACTCGGCAAAATCGGATTCGGCGTTTATCTCGTCCACTACTTCTTTGTCGGTCCGAGCTACTTACTTGCCGTCAAGCTCGGGGTGCCGCTTGAAGTGCAAATTCCCGTTTCCGCGCTCTTTGCCTTTGTCGCGACCTATATCGTCGTACGCGGGCTTTACGCGGTTTTGCCCAAGGCGAAAATCTTCTTGGGATAAACCGGTTCGCGGGCTTAGTCTCCGCGCAGGGCGGCGGCGAGGTAGTCCGGCAGCGAGGCGATATTGGCGCAACGCGTGCCTTCCGCTTCTTCCCAGAGTCGGGCGGCGTTGCCGTGCCAGCAAACGGCTTGGGTGAGCAAATCCGTTGCGGAAATTTGCGGACGCTGTGCGCGTTCGGCGAAAAGGGCCGCCGTGATGCCGGCGAGGACGTCGCCGCTACCGCCGCGCGCCAAGGCCGAAGTGCCCGCGAAACAGTATATGCAGTCCTCGGCGGAAAGGACCTGCGTGTAGGGACCTTTGAGCGCGAGTGCCGCGATCGGGCGTTTTTTCAAAAGCGCTTTCGGGTCGGAAATGTCGCCGCCGAGACGGAGAAATTCTCCCGCATGCGGCAGGAGCAGGTTCTCGCCTCTGCGTCGGAGAGCCGTCAGCGTTTCCGGGCGCAGGGCATCAGCGTCCAGAATCAGGGCCGATTTTTCCGGCGTTTCCGCAGCGATGGCTTGGACGAGTGCTCGGGCATCGGGCGTATTTCCCATCCCGGAACCGCACAAAACCGCATTGGCGCGGCCGGCGTATTTCCTGAATTTATCGAGGGCGTCGCGCAGTTCGAGTGAGCCGTCGCCTGATTCTTTGCAGGGAATCCACATGGCGCCCGGCGCTCGCGCGGCAAAGGCGGCGTGGACGCTTTCGGGGCAGAGCACGCTCACGAGCCCCGCTCCCGCCTGAAGACAAGCCAGCGTGTTGAGCATCAGCGCTCCCGGCATGGTGCGCGAACCGCCGACGATGAGTACGTGCCCGAAATCGCGTTTGTCGCAAAAAACGGGGCGCTTCTGCGGAATGGAATCCAGCACGCCCGCCGTGTCCGCCGCACAGCATGCTTCGGATTCTACGGGGAAGCCGATCGGAATCGGGACGACGCGACCGACGTATTTTTCGTTATCGGGGAGAAGCAGAGGCGTTTTCACGATACCCGTCGCGCAGGTGAAATCCGCCGAAAACGCGTAGTAGGGAACGGGCGAATCGCTCAGGCCGGAGGGCAGATCGACCGCGACGCAGAGATTGCCGTTGGCGCGGGCGTTGATTGCAGTGAGGGCGCGCAGGATATTTTCCTGCAGAGGCGGGCGAAACCCGTGTCCGTAAATGCCGTCGATGATGACGCCGCCGCGATGTTCCGGGAGGAAATGTTCCGGGAAGGTGTTTGTGTTTTGCGTGACGAAAAATGTCGGGGCGCTTCCGCAGTCGCGGAGAAAGTCTTCGTAAGCGTCCATGGTCAGCGGCGCGAGGGCGTCCCAGTTTTCCGCGAAGAAGACGAGTTTTGTCGGGACGGTGTTTTGGGGGAAGGCGTTGAGGATTTTCCGGGCGGCGATGAGGGCGTCTCCGCCGTTGTGGCCTTTCCCGACAAGAACCAACAGGTGGGACGGTGCGTCGTAATTGAGGCGGCTCAGGATGAAATCGCCGATGCCGTTGCCGGCACGCAACATGAAGTCGCGCTCCCGAGGCGGAATACGGGTTCCGTCTTCGTTGGTCGGATTGAAAAAGCGTTTTTCCCAGGATTTTGCCCGGGCGCAAGTCATTAGCGGAAGTTTAAAATCGGAATCTCCCATTGTCGTGGCCGAATCAGGTTACGCGGAGGGCGACCAGCGTCAGGTCGTCGGAGAAATTTTTCTTTCCCGAAAATGCGGAGACTCGTTCGATGATCGTGTCGTTGAGGCGGCGGGCATTTTCGCCGTGTGATTCGAGGATGGCTTGCGCGAGCCGTTCGGAACCGAATTCTTCGCCTTGCGCGTTGCATTCTTCCGTCAGCCCGTCGGTGTAGAGAATGAGCACGTCGTTGCGGAAGCAGGGACGCGTGATTTCGGTAATCGTCGCGTCAAAAATTTCGGGTTTTGCCAGGCCGACGGCGAGACCGGAGCTTTCGAGGAATTCGAGTTTCGGTTCGTCCAGCGGGAGGCCGGTTTCCGGATCGTTGTTCGAGAGGAGGATGGGGCGTTCATGCCCGCCGCGTGCGACGGAAATCGTGTTGCGTTGTGTATCCAAAAAGGCGCAGACGATGGTCAGGAATTTGCCGCGGGAAAAGGACTTGGCCATGCAGCGGGCAAGGCGGCGCAGGAGGTCGGCGGCGCTGACGGAGTTGCGGGCAATCTGCTGGAAGTTTGTGCGGCAGATGGCCATGAGCAGGGCTGCGGAAACGCCGTGGCCGGAGACGTCGGCGACGATGGCTGCGATGCGTCCGCCTCCGAGGTCGAAGACGTCGTAGAGGTCGCCGCCGATGGTTTGTGCGGGGCGGTAAACTGTCGCGATGTCGATGGAATGAGCCTGCGGGATGTACTGCGGGAGGAGCAGTTTTTGGACGCTGGCGGCGATGCCGAGTTCCGAGTCGAGTCGCATTTTTTCCGCTTGGACGGCGAATAGGTTACGCATCTGCATGGTCATGCCGGCCTGTTGTGCGAGCATGTCCGCGAGCTTGATTTCGGAGGGGGTGAAGTCGCCGCGGTGGCGCGGGTTGGCGATGGCGATGGCGGCGAGTAGGCGGCCGCTCAGATAGACGGGGACGACGATGATGTCTTTCGGGAGAGTCGGGGCGTCGTCGGGGATGAAGTGGTCCGGTTTCAGCGGGAATTCGCGGACGAGGGTGGCGTAGCCGTTTTTGATGGCTTCGGCGAAGACCGGGGAGTCTTTTTTATAGGAATAGCCGGAAAAGTGGGCGCGGATGATGTCCAGGCGCGAGGCGTTTTTGTACTGCGGCGGATAGCCTTCGAGGAGCGGGAAGAGGCCGGAACTGGCAATCGGCGTGAAATACTCGTTTCGTTCCAGACGGAAAATGCAACAGCTCATGGCGCGCGTTCCGCGGATGGCGGTGTGCAGGATACTTCTCAGGAGCGTATCCTTGGAAATTTCGCCTACTTGCTCCGCGTCTCTGCAAGAGGCCTCCAGTGCGTGCATGAAGTCAACGACGAGACGACTGTTGTAACGCTCGTGCTGGAGGCTGGAGTCGAGCCGGAAGTATTCGCTTTTGGAGTGGCGCAGGGAAAGGTAGGCCCATAGGGAAAATCCGCCTAAGAGGACAATCAGGGAGATGGGAATAAGCTCGCTCATGCGTGGACGGTATTAAAGGCTAAAAAATCCCGGCGGACAATCCGAATTTGCCTTTTTCCGCCTCTTGCGGGAAAGCTTTTTTTGTGCGATAATTTCTCCATCATGAAAGAAAAATTCCAAAAGCTCGCACAGCAATACAAGTCGGAGTTGCTCGATAACGTAATTCCGTTCTGGCTCGAAAAATCCCTCGACAAAGAATTCGGCGGCTACTTCACCTGCCTCGACCGCGACGGTTCCGTTTTCGATACGGATAAATTCGTCTGGTTGCAGGGACGCGAAGTGTGGATGTTTGCCTACCTCTACAACCACGTCGAAAAGAAACAGGAATGGCTCGATGCCGCGATTCTCGGCGCCGAATTCCTGAAAAAGCACGGTCACGACGGCGAGTACAATTTCTACTTCTCGCTCTCCCGCGACGGCACGCCGCAGGTCGAACCCTACAACATTTTCTCCAACACCTTCGCCGCTATGGCTTTCGGACAGCTTTCCATCGCCACCGGAAGCGAAGAATACGCGGAAATTTCCAAGAAGGCGTTCGACCGCGTCGTCGCACGTTTCGATAATCCGAAAGGCAAGTGGAGCAAGGCTTCGCCGAAAGCCCGCCCGATGAAGGCCTTCGCACTTCCGATGATTGTCTGCAATCTCGCCCTCGAGATCGAGCCGCTCATCGAACCGAACTTCCTCAAGGATGCCATCGAAAAGAGTATTCACCTGGTGATGAACGAATTCTACCGCCCCGAAGTCGGACCGGGCCTCATCGTCGAACACCTCAATGCCGACGGAACGCTCGCCGACAATATGGACGGCCGTCTCCTCAACCCCGGCCACATGATTGAATCGACTTGGTTCATGATGGACCTCGGCGAACGCCTGAACCGCCCGGAACTCATCGAAAAAGCCGTGAAAATCTGCCTCAACGCGCTCGAATACGGCTGGGACGAAAAATTCGGCGGGATTTTCTATTTCATGGACCGCCTCGGCCGCCCGACTCAGCAACTCGAATGGGACCAGAAACTCTGGTGGGTGCATATCGAAACGCTGATCGCGCTGCTCAAGGGCTACCGCCTGACCAAGAACCCGAAGTGCTGGGAATGGTTCGAACGCGTTCACGATTACGCGTGGTCGCATTTCAAGGACACGGAATACCCGGAATGGTTCGGCTATCTGAACCGCCGCGGCGAACCCTTGCTTTCGCTCAAGGGCGGAAAATGGAAGGGCTGCTTCCACGTGCCGCGCGGCCTCTATCAATGCTGGCAACAGCTTGAAAAGATCGCCGCCGAATAGGGTATTTCCCCGACAAGCCGGAGATCGTAAAAGGTCTCCGGCTTTTTCTCCGCCGCCATTTACCGGACACCGCCTACCGCTCCCCGAAACATGCTCATCGACAGTCATTGCCATTTGGATACATTTGTGAAATCCGGAGAAGTCCGGGACGTAATCGCCCGCGCTCAACTCGCCGGCGTCGGACGCCTGGTGTGTGCGGGGACGGACGCCGATGACTGGGACGTTTATCGGGAGCTCGCACAAACCTTTCCGGAGACCGTCGTCTATGCCGTCGGTTTGCACCCGGGCAATGTCGGCGAGGATTGGGAAGCGCAGTTGAGCCGCCTGCCGCTGTATTTTTCCGGGGATACGCGCCCCGTCGCCGTCGGGGAAGTCGGGCTCGACGAACATTACATGCCGAAGGATGCGGAGGAGGCCGAGCGCATTCGTCGCCTGCAACGCCTCGTATTTGAGCGGCAGTTGGCTTTGGCGAAGGAAAAAAATCTCCCCGTTATCGTCCATGCGCGGGATGCCTTTGCCGCGACCGTTGAAATGATTGACCGCAGCGGAGTCGATTGGAATAAAGTCGTTTTCCACTGCTTCGCCGAAGACGCCGCTGCGGTGCGCCTGCTGAATGAACGCGGCGGACGGGCTTCGTTTACCGGGACGATTACCTATAAAAATGCGGACAATGTGCGCGAAGCGGCGCTGGCTCAAGGGCTGGATCGCCTGATGTTCGAGACCGATTGTCCGTATCTGGCTCCCTGTAAATTGCGAGGGAAACGCAACGAGCCGGCCTTTATGCGAAAAACCGCCGAATACGTCGCCGATCTTTTCGGTCTGACAACGGAGGAAATCGAAGCGCGCACTTACGCCAATACCTGCGAGTTCTTCGGGATTTAACGTTCCCGCCCGGGGTTAGCGGAAATAAAATACCTTCGACCAGAGCTTGCGGAGCTCCGCGTCGTGCCTGACAGCCTGCGGGTCCCAGGCGCAGAGCAGGTCCCAAAAATCGTCCGAATGATTCATGTGGCGGCGGTGGGCAAGCTCGTGCAAGAGGACGTGGTCGCGCATTGCCGGCGGCAACAGAACGAGGCGCCAGTTCAGCGAAAGATTGCCGTGAGTCGTGCAGGAGCCCCAGCGGGATTGTTGGTTGCGGATCGAAATCGTGCCGACGGATACCCCGCAACGCGCGGCGAGCTCGCGCACCCGCGCCGGAAGGATTTCCTTGGCGAGTGCCGTCAGTACTTGCCGCAAATCCGCATCGGCGGAGGCCTCGCGCAGGTAAATCGGCAGGACGTCTTCCTGCGGGCGGAACACGTAAAACGGACGCACCGCATGCGTCGAAATCTCGACCCGAAGCGGGTGCTCGCCCGCAAAAATGTCCGGATTTTTCTGAAGGTATGCGAGAAGCGTTTCCGCCGTACGGGCGCTCGGCAAGGCTTCGAATTTGGCGAGTTGGCGGTCAATCCAGTCCAAATGCTTCAGCGCGAAAAGGCGGGCTTGCTCAAGCACGTTGCCGCGCATTCCGGAAGGGACAACGACGGAGACGCTGCCGTCTGCCTTGATACGCAACGTCATGCGCGTCGAGCGGCCCGAGCGCAGCACTCGGATTTGTACGATGCGCGTGCTTGCCGGAAGGCGAATCTCAAAGGCGTTCTCCGGCTCCATGGGCAAAAAATTCGTTCCAAACCGTAATGAAAGAGGGCGCAAAGCTCTCGGGCGTTTCCCGCATCGCTTCGGTAAGCGCCTCCGGAGAAAACAGCTCGAGCACATCGATTTCCGCCGCGTTCGGACGGAGCGTTCCCGTGAAATGCCGCAACGCGTAAATGCGCACAAATTCGAATCCGTTCTCCGCCGAAGGCTTTTGCATCCCGACGAATTCCAAGTGCTTTTCCGCTTGGGCGCGGACGCCGAGCTCTTCCTCCAATTCCCGTAACGCGGCAAAACCGTAGCTTTCGCCCGTATCGACGTGACCGGCGCAGGACGACGAAAGCAGGCCCGGGCAAGTATCTTTGGCAAGCGAACGGCGCTGCAGAATCAGTGTGCCGCCCGGCGTAAAAATCAGGATGTGAACCGCCCGGTGAAAAAGCTTCCGCGCATGAACTTCGGCGCGCGTCGCCTGACCGACAACGCGGTCGTCGGCATCGACAATGTCGAAGATTTCATTCGGGTCCTGAGCTTTCATGCCCGAAAGCCTAAAGCGCCAGCCCCGGAAATTAAATTCAAAAAACAAGCGCCGGCTTTTATCCGTCCCGCCGAATCACGCCTCCTTTCTCAAACTCTTTCGTTGATTCTTAGGGCTTTTTCTGAGAATCTTTCCGAAACGCTTTTTTTACGGGCCTATAGCTCAATGGTTAGAGCAGGGGACTCATAATCCCTTGGTTGCGGGTTCGAATCCTGCTGGGCCCACCAATTTAAAATCCCGCTTGAAGCTAGTATTCAAGCGGGATTATTAGTATTTATGCGGCTTGTCGGAGGGGCTGTAGTCGTGAGATACTCCGTGGACGGTGAATCCCGCCGGACATGGCGGTTTCTTGACCTGCCTTGGAGGGGGGGGCGGGCACCTATGAATTGAGAATAGAGTTGTACCCGGATGCGTGTTCGAACGCGCCTGTCATTTCGTTTTGCTGAGAGCCTGAGATGCCTAAGCTCGTTGCAATGCTTCGCCAAGCGGATACGGCATGGGCAATGGGAAGAAGCATGGATCGGGCTTCTCCCGGTCGAATGTAAAAGAGCTCGGCCTGTTCGCAAAGCAGTTCGATGGAGGCGGTGTTGTCTCCCTCTACAATGTCCATGGACAGGGTGTGTCCCTTGACGTATTCCGGTGTAGGGTTGACGTCAAAAAGCGGAGCCAATGACCAGCCCTTGCGCTCCCGGCGCAAAAATCCATGGTTCCGAGGGTGATCGTCCACATTGGTCACCATGATGCTCAATGCAATCCGCTTCCACAATTCATGTAAATCGGCTCGGGGATTTGCTGAGTATTGGCTGATGTACTCGGCTAATTCGGTGTAAGAATGAATTTCTCCGTCTTTCGCTTGTAGCATCGTCATGGCCGAGATGTAGGGCAGGCGGATTCCGTTAGCGCTACGATCGAAGCGGCGACTTAAAAAAACACTCTTCCCGCGAGCAGGGCGCTTTAAGCTGAATTCCGGAACCTGAAGACCTGCCTTCGTGGCAATTGTCAGAGCAACGGCCTCCCATGCGACCACGTCATATTCCTGCTGAGAGTTGCTGAATTTAGCGATGTAGAGGTTCCCCTGTTCGTCTTTCACGCTCGCTTTGGGCCATGCTCCACCCAGGGACGATCCGGGATTCAGCAACATGCGAAGTTCTTCCGGTGTCGCCGTATTCTTACAGAGCTGCTCTGCTGCGTGATGTAACGGCAGCAAATCGATAATCGGCGGGATGCTTGCTCCTTCTTCCGTGTGTAAAAATGTTTCCCCTCCGTCCGTAGAATAGCGCAGGGCGCCCATCCGAGCCATATCGTTGACTCCCAGCAAATAATGTTGTTCGCCCAATGCCCCGCTCACGGAAGGGTAGCCCGGCAATCCTTTGCGGTGCGCCTGCTGGATTAATCGGCGTCCCCACCTGTCCGGGGCGCTGTCGCTCATGCTTCCGAACAAGACCATTCCCGGAGCCGTGTGGTATTTCCCCCGTCCCAACGGCAACGCCGGTTCCAATTCATAGCTGTGCGGATGGCTGAGCCATTCACTACTGTATTCGAAACTGGATGAGCTCTGTCGCTTGTGGTGAATCCACAGCGTTCCCACGCGAATGTAATCCGTCCCCGCGCTCAGTAAATCGGTGTATACTCCTATTTCCGTATCATTTGTCATAGCGCTTATTGACTATGTTTTTCGGCATCTGCTCTGCTTCCAACCCTAAGCCTACGGCGTCGTGACGCGCATCAAACGCATCGCTCAAACGCTCGAGAAGACCCAATGCAAAAATGACCGAGGCGTAACTGCTCATGGAGACACCCGCGTCTCCCTTTTCAATGCGATAGAGCGTCGCTCTCGATATCCGGGCGCGCTCTGCCAGCGTAGTCGTGGATATACGTCTCCGACGACGTGCATCGCGCAAATCGCTCCCTACCTTTTTTAGTGCGGCTTCCGCCTTCGCATACAGTGCCCAACGCTCTTTCATGGGTTCTAAGATGTCTCATATCTGACTAAAAAACAAGAGAATTTAATCAGATATGAGACATAAATGTATGTTCTCTATCGAAGCTGGCAACTATTCGGAAATTCCGAATAGTTCAAAACGAGTCTGCTTTGAGGAGGCGGTAAAAGCGCAGGCAAAATCGGCGGAGCCGGAATGCTTCCTGTGCAAGCTGCAAGCAGTCGAGGCGGAAGACACCGAGGAGGGGGCTAAAGTTGTGGCGGAATATGAGTTTTTTCGTGAAGAACGTTTTTTCGTTTTGAAATTCCGTTTAGTACGGAGCGACAATGTTTTCGAATTCCATTTCACGAAAGTCTTTTAAAAGCGAGGGTTCGCTTTCGGGTTTGGTCGCCGGAAGCGCCCATAGGCAACCGCCTTGTGCAAAGAGGATACGTTCCCGCGGAGCATCGTAATCCGCCCATTGCCAAGCTTCGCCGTCAAGAATTTTCCGCCCCGTGTCATCAACGATGTTGTGCTGTTCCCAATAAACACTACGTCCGGGGACGTTGCTGAATCCGCTCAAAAAGCGTTTTTGCAAAATCCGGGAATCGGGAAGTCGCTTTTCAAACAGCACATCGTAGTGAAGCTTGTCTCCGGAATCACCTTTGGATGCCCAGCCGTCACGCTCGAGTTTCGGGAAGTAATTCAACGGGCATTCGCCGTGCACGTTTTCGTAGCCGAGCTCCGGAATCGGGTTGTGCGTTACCGAAAACTTTCCGCTCGTCAAAGCCGGCGGGCGGAACATGAACGACGGATGGTTTAGCCAGACTTTGCGCTCGCTCAAAAATGCACCGCCGCCGTTCCAACCGCTTCCGTTCCACCACAAATCAATCGCTTTTAAATACGGCGCCCGGGAAATCGCCGTCCAACTCGGAGCGTTGAAGTCTAACGAATTTTGTAATTTTTCAAATTCCTTGTGCCGTGTTGCCCGGATTTCGTCTTCCGCTTTCTCCCGTAAACTGTACGGCGTGTACCAAAGGTCTTCCGTTTTAAACTTTTCCTTGAGTGCCGCTTCTACACGCTGCGAAACCGCGTCCCGCCGCCAATATTTTGCCGCGAAATAAATCAGATACTTGCCGTCCGGCGATAAATCGCAACGGTACTCGTAAATGCGCCCGCGAAACCACTGCCCGAGCGCAAAAGAGTCATCTTCCAAATTCCACGCGAATGTCGCGACGCTTTTGTTACGTCCGCGCAAAATCACGACCGCCGTCTTTTTTCTTAAAAGAACGTGCAGTCGCGGCGGGGGCGCCTTTGTGGCTTGCGACATTCCCGTTTTTTTACAGGTCGAAGACTTCGCGGCAGTCGGCGACGCAGCCCGAGACGGCGGCGGCGGCGACCATGAGCGGCGACATCAGGAGTGTGCGTCCGGTCGGCGAGCCTTGGCGGCCCTTGAAGTTGCGGTTCGAGGCGCTCGCGCAGACCTGGTCGCCGACGAGTTTATCCGGATTCATTGCCAGACACATCGAGCA
>JAZRTJ010000072.1:0-7174 GCA_045651925.1 Candidatus Spyradenecus sp.
TAAGCCCGCTTGGCCTGCGACTTGCCATGGCCAGTTTGCGGAAGACATCAATGCGCACGCGCACGTCCGAAACGTATTCGGCGGGAATGGTTGCAACGATTTCCGCGCCCTTGAATTTCGCGTTTTGTTCGTCTTTTAAAATCTCGTAACCGCTGCGCGCGTCCTTGGCTCCGGATTCCGGTATCTGCGCGTAATGCACGAAGTCCAAATTGATTTCCGCGCGGAAAATTTTCCCCGGGTTTTCTCCCTTCAGGCTCGCCACGCTCTGGCGCAGGAGGCGGCAGTAAAGCTCAAATCCGACACCGGCGATGTGGCCGCTCTGCTTCAGGCCGAGAATATTTCCCGCTCCGCGCAATTCGAGGTCGCGCATCGCGATACGGAAGCCGGCTCCGAGTTGGTTGAACTGCCGCAGTGCCGACAGACGTTTCCGCGCCGCATCGACGACCGAGCGGTGGCGGTGCAAAAGCAAATACGCGTACGCCTGCCGATTGAAGCGCCCGACACGCCCGCGCAGCTGGTAGAGCTGCCCCAAACCGAAACGGTCCGCCGCCTCGATGATAATCGTATTACAATTCGGAATATCCAACCCGGTCTCGATAATCGTCGTGCACACCAGCACATCGTAGCGTCCGGCGACAAAATCCGTCATCACGTGTTCCAAATCGCGCTCGTCCATCTGCCCGTGGCCGACGGCAATTTTCGCCTCGGGAACCAAATTGCCGAGCAATTCCGCCACGGCGTAAATCGTATCGACACGGTTATGCAGATAAAACACCTGTCCGCCGCGATTGATTTCGTGGAGAATCGCCTCTTTGACCAACTTCGTCTCGTAAGTGCGGACGACGGTCTGAATCGGCAAGCGTTCCCGCGGCGCCGTTTCAATGACGCTCAAATCACGCGCGCCCATAAGTGCCATATAAAGCGTACGCGGAATCGGCGTCGCGCTCATCGCCAGCACATCGACATCCGCCCGCAGGCGCTTGATTTTCTCCTTCTGCTTTACGCCGAAACGGTGCTCCTCGTCGATGACGAGCAAACCGAGCTTTTTAAATTTCACGGAAGCGCCGAGCAAGGCGTGCGTCCCGACAACGATATCCAAATCGCCGCGCGCGAGCTGGTCGCAAATCTTGCGGCGTTGCGTCGGCGTACGGAAACGGGAAAGCATTTCCACGGAAACCGGATAGTGGGCGAAGCGGTCGCAAAACGTATTAAAATGCTGCTGCGCGAGCACGGTCGTCGGCGCCAAAACGGCGACCTGACGTCCGCTCAAAACCGCCTTGAATGCGGCGCGGATGGCGACTTCGGTTTTCCCGAATCCGACGTCGCCGCAAATCAGGCGATCCATCGGCGACGGGCGTTCCATGTCCTGTTTGGTCTCGTAAATCGCGCGCGCCTGGTCGGGTGTTTCGGTAAAGGGAAAGGCTTTTTCGAATTCGCGCAACCAAGGCAATTCCTCGTCGGGAAGCGCCGCAAACCCGGGGCGCGTCGTGCGTTCGGCCTGCACGCCCAGCAGTTCGGCGGCAAAGTCCATCGTCGCTTTCTCGGCAGCCTTGCGGGTCTTTTCCCACGAGCTCCCGCCGACTTTTCCGAGCTTCGGCACCCACTTGCGCAGGCCGACGTAGCGGGAAATCAGGTGGGCCTCGCGGAAGGGCACGTAGAGCGTCACCTTGTTTTCAAACTCCAAGGCAAACATGTCCTCCCGCGTTCCGGCGTTGCGTTCCAAGGCCTTAATTCCGCGGAAAATACAAACGCCGTGCTGCAGGTGAACCAGATAATCGCCGTCCACCAGCTCGTTAAAATCGAGCAGCTGTTCGACATGCACTTTGTTCGGCAAGAGGCGTTTGCGCACTTGAGCAACGCGACGGCGGTGGCGTCCGAAAATTTCGCGTTCCGTTGCCACGACCCATGCGGCGGCCTCCGCATCTTCCCCGCTGCGAATGCGAAATCCGGCGCTGACGTTTCCGCGTAAAATCTCCGGATTAAAACCTTTGCTCAGCGTACCGGCGCGACGCTCTTCGTCGAGAATTTCCCGCAGGCGCTCTTCCGTGCCCGCATTTTCACAAACGATGACGACGCGTTCCTTTTTCCTGAACCAATCGTCAATAAAAAGCAAGACGCGTCGCCGCAGTTCTTCGGCTTCGGCCAAACGTTCGACGCCAAGCGCGCCGGCGGAAAAGTCGCCGTAAGCAAATTCCTCGAGATCCTGCGACTCCCGACGCTGCACGCAAGCTGCTCCGGGGAAGCTTTCTTCGAACCAGCCCGGCAACGCGTCGAAAGCCGAAAAACCGCAAACGGCGAAGTGCCGTTCCCGCAAGCGCACCAGCATCTCGTCCAATGCCACCCCTTCGAGCAGGTCCGCCTCGGCAAAAATAACCTGCGTTTCCTCGGGCAGATAGTCGTAAATACTTCCCGGGAGCGGCGCATTTTCCGTCTCGGTAAGCGCCCCCGCCGTAATGCAGAGCTTGTCGATGCGCCGGAGCGTACGCTGCGTTGTCGGATCAAACTCGCGCAGGGACTCAATTTCGTCGCCGAAAAAATCAATGCGCACGGGCGCGGAAGCGTTGAGCGGATAGACGTCGATGAGGCCGCCGCGCGCAGAAAACTGACCGGGCGCCTCGCAAAGCGCTTCGTTAAAATAATCGAATTCCGACGACAATTTTTCCTGCAGTTCGCGCAGAGAAATCTTTTGTCCTTCTTTCAAAACGCATTCGCGGGCGGAAAAACTTGCGGGCGGCGGCACTTCCCGCAGAAGCGCTTCCGGCGTACACGCGAGCACGATACGTTCCCGCTCGTCGGCATGTGCAATCGCCGCCAGAGCCGCAAGCAAATCGCAAGTATTTTCAAACCCGGCAATATCGGAGACCGGAGGCAATCCGCGCACGGTATAACGCACGTCCGCAGATGTTTCTGCGGCATCAGATTTCCGCTTTAAATGCTCCGTAAAAAAGACCGCGTCTTCCGCCAAAATTTCCGCGCGGCCGAGCTTTTTGGAAACGAGCAAAACGGCCTTCGCATTGTCCCGTATCAGCTCGGCAACGGCAAATCCCGACGCGGCGGCGTTGACGCCGAGGAGGAAGTCCGCCGGCACCCGCTCCGATTCGGAACTGCAGGAAGCTAACACGGTTAATCAGTGAAAAAACGAAAAAAGCGACACGGAATACCTTTGCTCTCCCTGTCGCCTTTGTCCGAATTAAACGCCATTAAAGCACGGCGGTTTCCGTGGCGTTTTCCGCCGTCGTTTCCGTCACCGGATCTGCGGCTTCGCTCACGGCAGGCGCTTCTTCGGAAACGGTTTCCGCCGGAGGAACGGCTGTTTCGACGCTCGGTCCCTCGGCGACTTCAGGCTCGGCCGGCGGAACGGCTGCCGCGTAAACGAGCTTGAAGCTTTCCGCCAATTTCAACGGCACATTCGCGTTGAATTCAAAATCAAAATACGCCGCTTCATCGGTTTTTCCGACCAAAGCGCGGCGGGAACGCCCGATTTCCGCGCCGGTGCGGTCGTAAGCCTTGAGGATGACGTTTTCCGAAAACGGATTGGAAAAGCTCGCATAGAGCGTCGCACGGTTTGCCTTTTTCGCCAGCAACACGCGTTCGACGGAAAGTCCGGAATTACGCATCGCATCGTTGACGTAAATCATCCGGACGACCGAATCTTCAATCGAAGCCGCCGACTGCGCACTTCCCTTGAACATGTAAGTCGCTGCGGCAAATCCGCCGGCCGCACAAATGAGAGCAATTAAAAGGGCAACAGCTGTATTCTTCATGCTGATATTTTCTCGCTCTGCACGAAAAAAGCAAGGCAGGAAGCGGCATCGGAACAAATTCGGAAGCTCTGCCGGCATCGCTGCGTCCCGAGCGGAGCCGACCCGCATCTTCACGCATCCGCATGCCTCATTCAGCTTGAAAAATAAAGGGAAAGAGAGTTTCATTATCTCTTTAATCCGATTACCAGATTTTCCAATTTCCATGAGCGAAAAAACTCTCATTATTCTCAAACCGGACTGCATGAAGAAAAACCTCGCAGGCACGGTGTTGGCACGCTTTGAAAGCGCCGGGCTGCGCATTGTCGCCTGCAAAATGATCCGCATGACGGATGCGCTCTTGCGGGAACACTACTCCCACCTCGTTGATAAGCCGTTCTTCGGCGGGCTCTGCGATTTCATGAAGGAATGCCCCGTCATCGTCGGCGTCCTCGAAGGCGAAAACGCCATCGCCCGCGTCCGCGAACTCCTCGGACCGACGAATTCCGCGCTTGCTCCTGCGGGAACGATTCGCGGTGATTTCGGCGACAAGGCCTGTATCACCTGCAATATCTGCCACGCTTCCGACGGAGCCGAAGCCGCCGCCGCGGAAGTCGCCCGCTTCTTTTGCGAAAACGAAATTTTCTAACGCGTTGAGCGAACCTCAACTCCCGCCCATCACCTTTTAATCGTTCAAAAAATGCTGGATATCAAATTTTTCCGTGAAAACATCGAGCTGATTCGCGAACGCCTGGCGACAAAGAAGTTCGACGTCGATTTCGACGCGATTCTCGCCTGCGACGCGAAGCGCCGCGCCCTCGTCGGCGAATTCGAAGCCGCCCGCTCTGCGCAAAATGCAGCGAACAAGGAAATGGCGGCGATGAAAAAAGGCACGCCGGAATTCCTCGCCAAAGTCGCCGAGATGAAGGCGATTTCCGCCAAGACCAAAGAGCTCGAAAAGCAGGTCGGCGAAATCGAAGAAGAATGGCGCAAGCTTTACCTCACGGTACCGAATATTCCGGACCCGAGCGTCCCCGTCGGCAAAAACGAAAACGACAACGTCGTCGCCGGCACTTGGGGCAACCCCGACGAACTCGTTTCACCGAATGCCGTCGCGCACTGGGAATTGCCGTGGTTTGAAAAGGCGATTGACTTCAAGCGCGGCGTGAAAGTAACCGGCGCGGGCTTCCCGTTCTACGTCGGCGACATGGCGCGCCTGCTCCGCGCCCTGATCCAGTTCTGTCTCGACGAAGCCCACGAAGCCGGCTACGAAGAAGTCATGGCGCCGATCATGGTCAATCCCGCTTCGGCAACGGCAACCGGACAGCTTCCCGACAAGGAAGGCCAGATGTACTACGCGCCGGAAGACGATTTTTACATGATCCCGACGGCCGAAGTCCCCGTCACGAACTTTTTCCGTGACGAAATCATCGACGAACGCGACCTGCCGATTCGCCGTTGCGCTTACACGCCCTGCTTCCGCCGCGAAGCCGGTAGCTGGGGCGCGAACGTGCGCGGCCTCAACCGCCTGCACCAGTTCGACAAGGTTGAACTCGTCAAATGGACGCACCCGGATCAGTCCTTCGCCGAACTCGAAACACTCAAGGACGATGCCGCACGCCTCCTTCAGAAGCTCAACCTGCCCTACCGCGTATTGCTGATTTGCTCGGGCGACATCGGATTCCCGCATGCCAAGCAGTACGACCTCGAAGTCTTCGCCGGCGGACAAAAACGCTGGCTCGAAGTCTCGAGCTGCTCCTGCTTCACGGACTTCCAAGCGCGCCGCGCCGGCATCCGTTTCCGCCCGAAAGACGGCGGCAAGGCCGAAACCGTCCACACGCTCAACGGTTCTGGTCTGGGCCTCCCGCGCGTGCTTGCGGCGATTTTGGAGAACAACGTCCAGCCCGACGGCTCGGTCCGCGTTCCCGAAGTGCTCCACAAATACTACGGCAAGGAATTTATCGGAAAATAAGCGGCAATCGCAGATTAAAACTTACGGCAAGCTCCAGAAATTCGTTTTTTAGAGGAGCACCGCAAAAGAGCGTCTCGGGTGTAACGAGACGTTCTTTTTGTAATGTTTCCTCTATAAATTCGTTTTTGGAGCGTTGTTCTAAGTTTTCTTCTTCCCGAGCATCAGAGGCGGTGCGCCGGAGGTGCACAACATAGGATAACCGCGGGTGCAAGACATAGCCGAAACCCGCGGATAATCCATGAAAAACAAGCGCCGCGAAGTGACAGAGACAGACCCGTTTACATGCCTGCGGCGTAATGGAACGAATTGCGAGCCTCTGCAAAATCTCTTGAAACAAATTTCCAGAGGTAGCCCTAAAGAATAAAGTCGCCGTTTTAATTGACTTTTACGATTAAACGTAAAGAATGCCCTTACGTTCTTTCCAAGACCCGGGCGGGAACCCGGGCGCGGCTCCTACTTGCTGAGGAGCTTCAGAATCGCCTCGATGATTTGAAGAATCACCAGGACGAGCTGAAGTTTCTCAACTTTCGGTCGCCGCTTTTTGTTTGTGTTGCGCACAAATTATCTCGGAAAGAACAAGGGGCGTGATTGGGATTTAACTCTCAATCATGCCCCTAAATTTTACACAAACAAACACACTCGCCAAGTGTTTTATTTAACTTTTAAGCTCTTCGGTTTTTAGAAGAGCACCGCAAAGGAACGCCTCGAATATTCCGAGGCGCTTTTTTACGTAAGCACGCAACACGTTCCATCGAACCGCAGGCACAATCCGGGACATTTCCGCGCCCACGAGCGACGCACAGCCTCAAAGAGGCAATTGCGAATAGCGAATCTCGAATTCCGAATACTTACCGCGAAAGTGGTGAATAATGAATAAGGAATAGAGAATAACGCTTTCTTCAAAATTTTTGCTCTCGAGCAAAAATCTCCGCATCGAGTTATTCATTATTAACTATCCGCTATTCGCTGAGCGAAGCAGTTACCTATGTCAGGCTTCGCCAAGCTTTCTTTAATCTTTATGGCCACCTCTAGAAATTCATTTTTTAGAGGAACCATTACAAAAAGAGCGTCTCGTACGTAGCGAGACGCTCTTTTTTGTATGAAACTAGCCCCGTTTGGCGGGATGGAAAGAAGTCTTAAAGAGAGGGGCATTACGTGCTTTGGGGTGATTTCCGTGGAACGGGAATACATAGGATAACCGCGGGTGCAGGCAATGGCCGCAACCCGCGGATTTGCCAAAGGTAAGAAGCGCCGCTTGAGAACATCGTTGCGTCTTTGATCTTCCTGCGGCGCATGGAACAATATGGACGGATATTACCAAAACCGGAGCCTCTTTAATCTCTTTTCTGCCTGTTCCATTGCGCCGCAGGCAGGTCGGGGAGCGATCGAAGTCACTTAGCGGCGCATGGGGCCGGAGGCCTGTCCGCGGGTTTCGGCTATTGCCTGCACCCGCGGTTATCCA
>JAZRTJ010000073.1:0-7632 GCA_045651925.1 Candidatus Spyradenecus sp.
TGTCGCTTTTCGCAAGAGACCGATTTTTCCGATTTACCCTTGGACTCGGCAACCTTCTGAAAAATATCGCATTGAGATCGTGCCGGAGGGAAATCATTGCGGAAAATATGAATTTGCTTATTGGTATGCCCACTATTTTTCTTAATCTTTGTACGCGAAGCGACCTATCATTGAGTTGCTATTTTATTGCTATTTGGGGTTTGAACACGGGAACAGGGAGGCGCACTGTTTTGGGCGTTTCTATTTACGAGACTGTTGGGGTTTTGTTCGCTTGCGGCTACGACCTCACGAAAAACATCTGCGAAGTTTTCGGCCCTGCCGGCTACATCCGCACGGCGTATTCCTACGCGCCCTTCGGCGCGGTCACCGCTTCCGGTGACGTCACCCAACCCTTCCAATGGTCTTCGGAACATTACGACTCCGAACTCGACCCCGTTTACTATAACTACCGCCACTACTCGCCCTCGCTCGGCCGCTTCCTCTCCCGCGACCCCATCGAAGAACAGGATGGAATTTGTATGTGTTTATTGGGAGCAAATTGTGTAATTGCGATTCTTTAGCGAGATTCCGGAGGATTGCCTACGATGTAAACAGAGCGGACTAAGACTTTTTCGAACTTATCGCTTGTCGCGGGGGCGAGGGAGGTATAAAATCGCTTGTCAAAAATCTAATTGGACCAACTATGGCAATGCACATTGACGATCAATTCTACAAGAATTCCGACGACTTTTTTGCCGCGAATGCGGGAACGGGTCTGACTTACGACGACGTTTCGCTCGCGACCTGCTTCTCCGACGTGCTTCCGCGCATGACGCGCCTCGATACGTCGATTTCCGACAAAATCGCGCTTTCGCTCCCGATTATGTCCGCCGACATGGATACGGTGACGGAATCCACGATGGCCATTGCTATGGCGCTTCACGGCGGTATCGGTATGATTCACTACAACATGTCGAATGCCGATCAGATCGAAAAGGTCCGCCGCGTCAAAACATATATTCACGGCATGATTGACCGCCCGGCGACCGTTCCTGCGGATATCACGGTCGGCGATGTGCTCGCGATGATTGAAGAGCACGACTACAATTTCTCCACGTTCCCGGTTGTCGATAAAAGCGGCGTTCTGCTCGGCTTGCTTCGCGGCGGTGTCGTGAAGAGCCGTCATGCTGCACACAAGGTGGCCGACGTGATGATTCCGCGCGAACAGGTTTTGACGATTCAGGAAAAAGATCTCGGCGGCGACCCGATTGCAACTGCCGACCGTATTTTCCTCGAACACATCGGCACGAACAAGTTGCTTGTCGTCAACGAGAAGGGACAGCTCCGCGGCCTGTTTACGCTTTCCGACATTGAACGCATCCGCGACGAGGCCGGAACGGACGCAATTCGTCCTTCCCGCGACGAAAGCTTCCGCCTGCGCTGCGGCGCTTCTGTCGCCGTTCCGCGTTACCCGGACGGACGCGTTAACTACGACGCGCTCAACGAGCACGTTTCCAATCTCGTGGCTGCCGGTGTCGATGCCGTCATTATTTCCACGGCGCACGGCCATTCGGCGGGTGTCGGCGAATGCGTGCGTTTCGTGCGCTCCCATTTCCCGGACCTGACGATTGTTGCCGGGAATGTTACGAGCGGCGAAGGCGTTGAATTCCTCGCCGATGCAGGTGCAGACTCCGTTAAAATCGGTCAGGGCCCGGGCTCGATCTGCTCGACACGCATTGTTGCCGGCGTCGGGATTCCGCAACTCACGGCGCTCTATGTTTCCGCTCAGGCGGCGAAGAAAAAGGGCGTGCGTATCATCGCGGACGGCGGTATCACGAAGTCGGGAGACATCGTGAAGGCGCTGACGCAGGCCGATTGCGTGATGCTCGGCGGGATGCTTGCGGGTTGCAAGGAAGCCCCGGGAAAGATCATGGAAATCAACGGAAAGCTTTACAAAGAATACCGCGGCATGGGCTCGCTCGAAGCGATGCGCCAGGGCTCGGCGGCGCGTTATGGTCATGACCTGCGTAACAGCAAGGTCACGAAAGTGGCGGCGGAAGGCGTGGAAGCGCTTAAGGAAGTTTCCGGCAGCGTCGATCAGATTCTGATTACGCTCGCGGGCGGCGTCCAAAGCGGCTTGGGTTACCTCGGCGCTCCGGATCTGAAGACCCTGCGCGAACGTGCACGCTTTATCCGCGTGACGCCGGCCGGCCAGCGCGAATCCGCTCCGCACGACATTGTCGAAATCAAGACGGCTCCGGGCGTAACCCGCGGTTAAGCGCTCTTATTTCGTTAATGTAAAATCCCGTACTTCGGTGCGGGATTTTTTTGTGCCGGAAATGCGGCTTTAGGGGGGGGAACTGAATTTCCGCTGCTTTCCGTGGTAATTTTATTCAGTCGTTCTCTGCGTTTTCCGGGTCTCTTGTTTTGGATTTAAAAAAATGCGGGAACGTGGCAAAATGGGCAGACTATGTTACAAGCAGGTATTGTCGGGTTGCCGAATGTCGGCAAAAGCACGCTTTTTAATGCACTGACGCGTTCGCGCAACGCGGAGGCGGCGAATTATCCGTTTTGCACGATTGAGCCGAACGTGGGCATCGTCGAAGTGCCGGATCCGCGTTTGGAGGTTTTGCGTTCGATTGCGAAGACGAGCGTAATCGTTCCCGCTGCGATTGAATTCGTGGATATTGCCGGCCTCGTCGCCGGAGCGTCGAAGGGAGAAGGCCTTGGGAATAAGTTTTTGGCGAACATTCGCGAAGTCGATGCAATCGTCCACGTCGTGCGTTGCTTCGATAACGACGACATCATTCACAACATGGGATCGGTTGATCCGGTGCGCGACATCGAGGTGATTACGACGGAGCTGGTGCTTGCGGACTTGCAGTCCTGCGAATCGCAACTCGATAAAAACACGAAAAAGATGCGCGGCCAGGATAAGGAAGCGGCGGAAAACGTCGCATTGCTGAAGCGCCTGATTCCGCACCTGAACGAAGGCAAGACGGCGGCTTCGCTCCCGATGAACGAAGACGAACTCAAGCGCGTGAAACTTTTCTCGTTACTCTCGATGAAGCCGGTGCTCTACGCCTGCAATGTCGATGAATCTAATCTTGCCGATCCCACGGGAAATCCGTACGTGGCGGCCGTCGAAAAGTATGTGGCGGACAACCACGACGCGCGTGTTTGCGTGATTTGTGCGCAGGTCGAGGCTGAACTCTGCGAGCTTTCTCCGGAAGAAGGCAAAGAATTTTTGGAAAGCCTCGGTGTGGACGACTCCGGCGTTTCGCAGTTGATTCGCCTCTCTTACGATTTGCTCGGCTTGGCATCGTACTTCACCGCCGGGGAAAAGGAAGTGCGCGCCTGGACCTTTAAGAAGGGGATGACGGCTCCGCAATGCGCCGGCGTTATTCACACCGACTTTGAAAAGGGATTTATTAAGGCGGACGTTGTTTCGTACGAAGACCTGGTTTCCGCGGGCTCGGTTCCCGCTGCACGCGAAGCCGGGAAGTATCGCCTCGAAGGCAAGGAATATGTTTTCAAGGACGGCGATGTCGCGGTATTCCGTTTCGCCAACTAATTTTACCGAACAAAATTATGGAAACTCAAACAATTGAAGCCCGCTTAAACGCGATTGAAGCTAAATTGGATGCGCTTTTGGAAAAGAAAACGCCGAAAGTTGCTCCCGTAAATCCTTTCGGGAAGTCCTATGAATGGGAAGCCGGAAAGGATGCCAAAACGCCGGAGGAAATCGAAGCCTTCTTCAATTCTCCCGAGATTACGGCCATCAAGATGCAGATGTGCGACCTCGGCCGCCGTATTTGGGCGAAGGATTTCGTGGACGGCAATGGCGGTAACATCACCGTTCGCGTCGGTGACAATCTCGTGCTTTGCACGCCGACTTTGGTTTCCAAGGGCTTTATGAAGCCGGAGGATATTTGCCTTATTGACTTCGAAGGCAATCAGCTCGCCGGAACGCAGCGCCGTACGAGCGAGGCGATGACGCACCTCGAAGTGCTCAAGCGCGTTCCGAATGCGCGCGCCTGCGTTCATGCACACCCGCCGCATGCAACGGCGTTTGCGATTTCCAATGAAGTGCCCGCGAAAGGTATCATTCCGGAAGCCGAAATTTTCCTCGGAAACATCGGTATTGCCGAATATCAGACGCCGGGTGCTCCCGAGCTCGCCGATACCGTCGCCGAATGCGCGACGCAGCACCAAGCCGTCATTATGAAAAATCACGGTGTGCTGTGTTGGGGTAAGAATGCCGAAGACGCCTACTGGCGCGTGGAAATTCTCGATGCTTACTGCCATACGCTCGCGATTGCGCTCCAACTCGGTCGCGGCCTTTGCGAAATCAAGCCCGAGAAAGTGCGCGAGCTCGAAAAGATTCGCGCGGCTCTGATGAAGTAGAGAGCAATCCGGAATCTTCGGATTTTCAAAAAAGCAGATTGACAGCCGTCAGAAGATTTAGTTTCTTAAATTCTCTCTTTTTTGAGAAGTTCACTTAGGCACTGTCCGATGGTGTAATGGTAGCACAAATGATTTTGGTTCATTTTGTCCAGGTTCGAATCCTGGTCGGACAACCATTAAAAAAGCGTTCCCGTAAAGGAACGCTTTTTTGTTTGCCGGAATTTTCGCCTGCTAACGTGTGCGTTTGAAAATCATAACACCGGCAACATCGTCGGACGGGACCCCTTCAACTTCCGCCTTGAGCGTGTAGGCATCCAGATTTGTACGCATTTGCTCGACGGTGATTTTGTAGCTGTTATTTTTGCTTTCTTGGCCCGCAAGGCCGTCGTGGACGTCTTCGGCGACGAGTTTGTCGCCTTCGTAGAGGCGGACGGCTTTGATGGCGAGTGAGGCTTTGCCGGAACTGCGCTTAAAGGTGGCTGAGAAACTGCCTGCTTGCATGATGTCATCGGAGACGTCGAAACTCAGCACGGTTGCGCCGTCGCGGAGTGTCCACGGGCGGTCGTTGTCTGCGGCCTTCCCGAAGAGTTCGTCTGCGAGCGGAGAGAATTTCTCAAGAACTTTTTGGGCTTCGGCGAGTGTGTTGTTTTTCTTTTTATCATATTTATAGGCATTTTTGCCGCTCGGCCATTCGACCAAAAGCTTATTAATCTTCTCGTTTAATTTATTAAGTTCTTCCGAATTGCCTGCGAGCGCTTTTTTGTGGGCGTCGAAGAAGTAGCCCCAGCGTACGAGGTAGTAGTCTTTCATCAGACCGCCGAGTTGGCGATGCGCGTAGTCGTTGAGGGATCCCGGCTTGCCGCCCCAGCTCGTAATCAGCGTTTTGAGGGCTTGGGTGGCATTTTTCTTTTCGGCGGTGTTTTTTCCCTTGGCCAGCGCCATTTGGTACATGCGACCGAAGTGCCATTGTGCGTGCGTGGACAGGAGAGCGTCTGTTGACGCAATCAGATCCAGGAATTGCGAACTGTATTTCTCGAAAGCCGTTTTGTCACCGGCATCATAGGCTTCCATTGTTTTGGCAAGCAGAGGGCGGGCGAGGTCGGCCATAAATTGGCGCCCGAGATCGCAGAGGTCCCAGCGGAAAGTGGAGCGTTTGGCTAAAGCCGAATCGGAGCTTCCTTCTTGGACTAGGAGGGCGAATGCTTTTTGCACTTCGCGCGGATTCCAATAGACTTTACCGGAGGCCCAAGTGGAAGCTTTTTGCGCGTTGCGGTTGGGGCGTGCGCAGAGAATGGATTCCGTGCAACCTTCCTGCTCCCGTTCCGGACGATAAATGGAGCGCTCGAGAATCTGCCAGGCTTCGTGGAGTTTCGGATTGGTTTTGCCGTAGCGGCGAAGCGTGTAGCCTTTAATCCATTCCGAAATGGCAGCGTCGTCCATGATTACGTCCTTGGGCATCCAAAGACGATCGTAGAGGAGGTCGTAGGTGATGGGGTTGACTTCCGTGCCTTCCGGAATGAGGCCGATGCCGACGAGCTTATCGCTGCCGGGAGCACTTGCCATCTTTCCGATTCTGCCGAGAACACGGAGGGAGCCGTAAAGTCCGTGATTGCCGCCGAAGTTGGAGAGCTCGCACCAAACCCAAGGGGCTCCGTGATAGCTCTTCGCGGATTCCGTCCCCGTTGCCATATTTTTACAGAGCGAGAGGACGATGCACTTATTCTTGTCCAAGCCGCTGAGTAGTTCCGCCGACGGATTGGCATGCCATGCCTGGAGCACCCAAACGCTACCGGGCGAAGCTTTCTGCATGGCTTTCTGGACTGCCGTTGCTGCGTTTTTGACGGAAACTCCGCCGGAACGGCCGCCTTCGTGGAAGAGGTCTCCGCCGAAAGCATTGCCTTTTATTCCGTAAACCTTTTGTAGGTTTTTGTACCATACGGCTGCAACTTTCGGGAACGCCGGGCAGGTCGGATCCATAATCGCCGGGCGCAGAAATCCGTCGACCCAGTTGCCTTGCGGAATCATGCGGATGCCTTCCAATTTGCAGTGTTCTCCGAAATCGTGCGGGACGAGGCCGACGAAGCCCTGTAAAATCGGATCAATGCCGTAATTGCGCATGCGGGAGACAATATATCTGCCGAGCATCGCTTCGCGGTCGATTTGCCCTTGGGTAAGCGGTCCCCCGTGGCCTTCCAGATTTCCCATGTTCCACCAGGCCGCAAACGCGGGATTCGGAATGTAGGCGGCGATTTTATCTTTCGGGTAGCCCAATTCCGTTAACGTTAATTGCCAAACTTTCTCAAGTCCTGCCTGTACCAACATTTTGTTGATGCCGTTGAGGGCCATCCGGTCGATTTCCGTTGCCCACATTTTTTCATTCCAGACTGCAGAGGTGTAGGAAAGGGTACAGTAATTATATGCGTAGCGCCATTGCCACGGAGACTCGGCCTCGAAGCTCGCTTGGGCCGGTTTGCTCAGCGGTTTGGAACGCGCTCCGCTCCAGCTCCAAAAAACATTCCTTCCGTGCTTCAGATAATAACCGTAGCCGGCCGGGAGTGCATTGAGCGTATTCGCGCGAACGGTAATTTTGTCGCCGTTGACAGTGACCTTAAAGCCTTTAACGGATTCATCGAGTTTGAATTCTACGTTTTTCGGATTATCTGTTCCGATTTTTTTTACAAGACCTGAGAGTTGCTTTAGCTGTGCAGCGTCCTGTGCCCAGGCCGGGATAAGCGTTGTAATGGTGGTCAGCCCGCAGATCGCGCAGGCACGTAGTAAGGGGAAGGGGGATAAAAACATGCCGGAAGCGTACCGCGTTCCCGAAAAAAACGCAAAGATGATTCTTGTTCGCCCGGGAGGTGTTGATTATTCGGCAAGGCTTCTCCCGGTTGTATTTTTTTGCGCATGGTCGGAAGATGTGATCCGTTCGTGTATTCCAATTCTGTTTACGCTTTGGTTTTACGAAGGTGTTTATCGTTTTTTTGTATTTGGTGTGTTTTTGTGGTGTTGGGTTGGGTCGTGTTTGTTTTTTATGTTTTTGGGGTGTTAATTGTTGGGTGTTTTCTTGCGCAATATAATTTTCTTTCGTTTGTTTAAGCGGGTTTTCTGGTTATTTTAATAAAATTATTTGACTATTTAGAATATTTCTTCATGATTGGCATTCCTTTTTCACGAGGACCACCGCCGAGAGGCGCCGGTGAGAGTGTTTAAAAGGGAGATGTTCTTTTTGAGTTTTATTTTGAATTT
>JAZRTJ010000074.1:0-13722 GCA_045651925.1 Candidatus Spyradenecus sp.
TGCGCCGTTGCGTGGTTTGGACTTCGGCGGCGATGGTCGGCGCGGCAGTGGCCGTCGGTGGAATGATCGGCTTTGTCGGCTTGGTCGCGCCGCACTTAGTTCGGCTGACGGCAGGGCCTTCGCACCGTTTTCTCGTTCCCGCATCGGGCTTGCTCGGCGGCATTTTGCTGATTGCGGCGGATGTGGCGGCCCGTTTGGCGGGCGGCGCTTCGGAGCTGCCGATCGGCGTGGTGACGGCGATTATCGGGGCGCCGTTCTTCCTGTACGTACTCATGAAAGGGGAGGGGAAAACGGAATGAGCTTTTCGGCGAAAAATTTGGTCGTTTGTCGCAACGGGAATCGCATCCTTGACGATATTTCCTTAGAAGTTCCCGCCGGAGAACTTACGATTGTGCTCGGTCAAAACGGCGCGGGAAAGTCGACGCTTTTGCGGGCCTTAGCGGGCGGATTAAAGCCCGATTCCGGTACGGTTTTTTGCGGGGAAACGCCTTTGGCTACGTTGAGTGCGCGGGAATTGGCGCGGCGGCGGGCCGTAATGATGCAATCGACGCAGGCCGCATTCGATTTCACGGTCGAAGAAACCGTCCTGCTCGGGCGCACACCGTGGATGGATGCCGTGGAGACGCGTCGCGACCGCGAAGTGGCGGCCAATGCGCTGCGTACTGTGGGACTGGAAAAATTCGCGCGACGGCGGCTTTCTACGCTTTCCGGCGGAGAGCGCCAGCGCGTCCAAATCGCGCGGACCTTCGCTCAGGGCATTACGCCGACGGGAACGCCGACGACATTTTTCCTCGACGAACCGCTTGCCGCTTTGGACTTCCGTCACCGGGCGGAAATTATGCGTTGCCTGCGGGAATTGGCGGAAGCGGGCAATGCCGTATTCGTCGTTTTGCACGACCTGAATCTTTCCATGCGTTTTGCCGATCGCGTCCTCGTCATGGATCGGGGAAAAATCGTGCTCTCGGGGCCGCCGCAAGCGGTACTGACTCCGGAAAATCTCGCCCGGGTCTTCGGCATCGAAACCGAAATCATCCGCGATTCCCGAGGCGCTTGCGTCCGCATCCTCTGAGGCGCGACTTTGTGCCGCGCAATTCTGGATCCCGAATTCCGAGTTTCGTTCGCAATTGGCGAGTGTAGGCTTAATTGAGTTCGTTGCCTTTTTCGAAATAGGTCCAGGCGAGGGCGCGGAGTGCGTCGGTTTCGGCTTTCATGCGGGCGGCGGCCTCTTCGGAGACGGCTTGCCCGTAGTGGATTTCGGCGCGTTTGGCGGCGGTTGAGTTGCCGTTGTAAACGAATCCGCCGCGGGCGTGCACGATCAGGTAGTCACCGAAGGCGCAGTGGCGTTCCCGAGCCTTTTTCGAAAAAAGATTGGTGCTGAAGCTCGAGTATTCGAATCCCTCCGGGGCGCAGAGGGCGAGCAGGGTCGGGACCATGTCTATGTGGGTGCCGAAAGGGAGCTCGGTCCCGGCGGGAATCCCGCTTCCGGCGATGACGAAGGGGACTTGGCGGGATTCGGAAAGCGTCGGATATTCGTTTAAGAACTTACGGGAAAAATGGTCGCCGGTAGCGGCAAAGACGGCTCCGGGGTGCCGCTTGGTGATTTTCCCGATAAACTTTCCGAGTTCGCGGTCGGTGTACTTGAAGTGGGAAAGCGTGTTGATATCGGCGGGCCCGCTACAGATTTTTTCGAAATCGGCAGGGAGGTGAATCCGCTCGTGGCCGAGTTTTTCGAGCGGAAGGCTGTAGGGCGGGTGGTTAGACGCCGTCAGAATGAGCGTGAAGACCGGCGTGTCGCCGTCGGCTTCGGCGATTTTTTCGAGATGGGAAAAAAGAAAACCGTCGGGCACGCCCCATTCGCCTTTGTATTCCGGCGGGCAGTCGGGCACATCGCTTCCGAGGATGATTTCGTCGAATCCCTGCTGGCGGACGTAGTTTTCGACGCGTTGCCACAGGCCGTAGCCGGAGTAGGCGAAACGCGTTTTATAACCGAGGCGCTTGAAAATTTCGGCAGTTGCGGTCGGGAGGGCGACATTACCGCGCGGGCGGTGATTTTGAGCGCAATCGACGAAAGGAATTCCGGAAAGAATGGAGGAGAGTGAGGTCATCGTGCCGCTGGTCGCAGGGGCGAAATTCGGCGATGAGGCTCCGGATTTTTCTAGGGCGAGCAGGGTGTCGCAGAGCCCCAATGCGGAATATTGTTCGAGCATGGGCCAGCGGTCATAGCTTTCCATGACGACGAGGAAGACCTGCTTCGGAGCGGGAACGTTCGGATTGAGGCGCTCGTTGCGCTTTAAAATGAGTTCGTCGATGGTTCGGGCGCTTGTTGCCTTATCGCCGTAAAGCAGTTTTGCCTGTTCGCGGACATCGCGCACGAATTCCGGCTTTTGTCCGCTGTTTGAAATCCGCCAAAGATCGACGAGTACGTGCTTGAGCGCATAGACGGGGTTGAGCACGAGGTGGTTGACGATTTCCGTTTCGCAGGGCGCGGCATCACGCATGCGCGGCGGGCGGCGGTCGATTCCGCCCCGGTAGAAAATAATCCCCGTCACGATTGCGATGAGGATGAAAACAATTCCGGTTTTCGGCGTTTTCCGGAATTTGGCGGCGGTCTGAAAAACTTTTCGGGCGGCTCGATTAAAGAGGAAGATCCAAGCGGCGGAAAGGAGGACGATGGCGCAGAGGTAGCGGCCCCAGTGATAATCGTTCAGAATGGTTTGCCCGATGGCTTGGGCGTCATCGTTAATCAGGCCGAGCACCCAGATGTTGAATTGGTCGCGGTATTCGCAGAAAAATCCGAAGTTGATGATTTCCGTCAAAATTAAAAACAAGCCCGCCGCGACGGATAAAATTGTTCCCGTGCGCAGAAGGCGGCGTTTGTGCGGGAATGCCGCTGAAGCGGGCCAGCATAGGAGTGCCGGGGTGGATAAATATGCGGCGACCATCATGTCAAAGCGCAATCCGGTTTGCCATGCGATGAGGGTTTCCGCGTTTAGAAACTCGGCTTTTGCCGCAAAAAACCAGAGGGTCAGGCGTCCCGCCGCTAATAAAATCATTATCGACGCAAGGCTCAAAAACCAAAGAGAAAGAAAATAGGTGCTCGAACGGAGAAATCTCATGTTTGCAAGTCACGAGAATCTAACGGGAACGGGTTGCTTCGTCGAGATATTCGTTTGTGCTGGCTTTTCAAAATTTTGCGTAGTCAATTTTTTTTAATTTCAATAGTGTTCCCGAATGGAGAAAAAACAAATTGATGAGATTTCCGTAGTCGAACCCGCTCGCGTGTCCCGAGGGGCGCTTCTTAAGCGCGGCGCGTGGTTTTTTGTAATGGCGGCGCTAATTGTCGGGTTGATTTCGTTAAATTATTTCCGCCAGCTGAGCATTGATTTTTCGGGGGAAGGTTGGGTTTATGCGTTGTCGACTTTGCTCGGGCACTTCGCGATGTGGTCACTTGTTGCGTGGCTTCTGTTTTGCTTGCCGTGGGCGTTGGCATTCCCGCGCAAACCGGTTGCGGCGACACTTTCCGTCATCGCGGGAACGCTGGGGACGGCGCTCGTTTTGCTCGATACCTTCGTTTTCGGATTGTATCGCTACCACGTTTACAACGGATTCGTGCTGGAATTGCTTTTCGGCGACGGAGCGGCGGGTATCTTCACGTTCACAGCGGTACAATTTGTCCTAATGATTTTGGGCGTGCTCGCGGTTATCGGCGTGAATGTCGGGCTTTGGTTTGCGGCGCGGGCCGTGGCTTCCCGTAGCGGGAAGAAATCGCTGATTTCGGTGCTTTCGGTTTTGTTCGTCGCTCTTGTGGTCTCGCACGGGATGCACGCGTATTACTCGGCAAACGGGAGCCGTTCGGTTTATCAGATTGCGGAAGTTTATCCGGGACATTTTCCGCTGACGGCGAACCGTTTTCTGATTAAGCACGGCTTTGTTGATCCGGAAAAAGTACGCGAAAAAATCAAGCTTAACGCGGGCTCGGCGCTCGCTTACCCGCGCTCGGAACTCGTTGCTTCACAAGCTCCGACAAAAAATATTCTCGTGATATTTATCGATTCCTGGAATTTCCGTACGTTTACGCCGGAGGTCATGCCGCATGCTTGCGAATTCGCGAAAGGAGCACAGGTTTTTGCCGATCACTACAGCGGAGACCATGGGACGCGTACGGGCGTGATTTCGTTTTTCCACGGGCTGCCCGGGCTCTATTTTTACCCGATTCGTGACGGCGGAGTCAGCTCGGCATTTATCGATACGGTCGTAAAAAATAACTATGAAATGGGCATTTATTCGACGGCGAGCCTGGCGAATCCTCCGTTTACGCGCACGATTTTTAAAAACGTTCCCGCAGGTGCGATGCAGTACAATTTTTCTTCGGGCGTGACGACGGCGGAAGGCGATGTACGAACGACTGACGCGTGGCTCGATTTCACTAAAAAGTATGTGAGTGTTCCCGCCGCAGAGCGTAAACCGTTTTTCGGATTTTTGTTTTTTGACGAATTGCATGCAATGACTCTTCCCAAGGGTGCGGAGAAAAAATTTCCGACAAGCTGGGAATACGCAAAATACGAAACGCTCGGAAAGGACACGGATCCGACGGAGTTTTTCAATCTCTACAAAAATTGCGCCTACTGGCTTGATGCTCAGCTGAAGCGCGTTTTCGACGATTTGCGGGAACGCGGTTTGCTCGAAAATACTATTGTCGTTTTAACGGGGGATCACGGGCAGGAATTTAACGAAGACGGGAACAATATGTGGACCCATGCTTCCGCGTTTTCGACGCATCAGCTCAAGGTGCCGTTTGTGCTCTTCGATGCTTCGCTCCCGCCGAAAACGTATAAGCATTGGACGGCTCACTACGACGTAACCGTGACGCTTCTGAAAGATTATTTCCACATTCAGAATCCGCCGAGTGATTTTTCAGTCGGGAAAAACCTGTTTGATGAAACGCCGCGCGAGTGGCTCTTAGTCGGACATCCGGAGCAATGGGGTGTCATTGAAAAAGACCGAATCGTGCATATTCGCATGGGGATTCATGAGATTTACGACCGTAATTATCGCTATCTGCCGGACGCGAAACTGAATGTTCCCATATTTCAGGAGGCGTTGAAGCAGTCGAAGTGTTTTTACGAGAAAGACTGATTGCGTTTTCGCAACGCGAACAGAAAACTCCGCCGGAATCCCGACGGAGTTTTTTTGTCAGCTCTTTTTAAGCCACTCGTCCGATTTTTTGTGAGTCCATTTACTCCGCGGCTTATCCATGTATTGGAAGTATTCGTTTGTGAACACGCCTTGGATGCAAACGGCATTTCTGTGCCGGAATGAAAAATCTTTCCCGAGCAGGACTTTTTGAAGGGGGACCGGACCGGTTGTTATGAATACGGATTCTTTTCCCGTGTGGGAGAGGATATTTTCCCGGATCTTTAGCAGAGCATCTTTAAAAACAGGGTTTCCCGGCGTGGTCGCGAGGAAGTAGTTGGTAACATCGTCTTTCTTTTTCCCGATGTAAAGTGCCGTGGATTCTTTTTCCAAAATACGGGAAAGCGGTGCGACGAGCGTCGCATCAATATCCATATAGACACCGCCTTCGAGGTAGAGCATTGCCATGCGCCAGAAATCCGCCTGCGCAGCGCCGTCCGTGAGTTTTTCATAAATTTCCGCTGCGTCGGGCATGAACGGTAATTGCGTTTGTTTGAAAAATTCCAAGCGCTCTTCCGTGCTGACGTAGCGATGCTCAAAATCCCGTGAGAGAAGGCGATTGAAAAGATAATTGAGATAAACCGGAAGGGTACTTTTCTCGGAAAAATTGGTCTGCCAGATGATTTTAGGGATGGCGAGGTTCCCTTGCCTGCGCGTTCCGGAACGACGGGGAATTGAAAAGCGCTTTTGGGGGAAACACCAATGAAACGGGTAGGATATGGTTTTTACGAGTGCCGCGAGGATACGGATCGCCGTTATATTGATTTTTAGGGAGAATGAAGGATGGATCTCAGGTGCCATGGCAAAATCTGCGCTGTAGATTATGAGGGAGTCTTGGTGAAATCAATATCATAACGGTAGTATTTGTGTGTGAGTGTGGCATTTGTTCCGCGATAAGGCGCTTTTTTGTAAATAGTGAATGATTTTGGAGGTCTCGTGTGTTATGATTTTCGCAAGAATTACGAAGCCCCGTTGCCGGAAATGGATACCAATTGCACTTTCTCTCGTGAAAAAAATGACGTTCCCGCGTGGTCCGATTGCGGACGCGGCTGGCGTATCGCCGTCAATCCGGAGTGGGATTTCCCCTCGGTTCGGAATTTGCTGATTCTGCCGGAACCGGAGAATGCCGTCCTGCTTCAGCAGGGGCGTGAGCGTGTCGTGAAAGTGGCTTGCGATTGCGGCGGAACGCAATGCGAGGTGGTCGTAAAAACCTACCGTTCGCCGGGGCGTCTGCGTGAGTTTTTCGAAAAAAAGGGCAAGGGGTCGAAGGCGTTTCGGGCGTTTCGAGCGGCGTGGATTTTGGGAAACAGCGACGTAGGGACTCCGTCGCCGGTCGCCGTTGCCGAGAGACGCGACGCGAAAGGGCACTTGCTCGAGAGCCGTCTGATTACGGAATTTGTTCCTGCGATGTCGAATTTCCGCGACGAGCTTTTTTACATTTACGCGAAAAATCCGGACTGCGAAGCCTTGATGTCGCTGATGCAAACGGTTGCCGATGCGTGTCGGGCAATGCATGACTGCGGGATTATCCATCGTGATTTGGGAAATCAGAACATTGCCCTGAAAAAAACGCCGGCGGGAACGTGGCACGCGCTTTTAATCGACTTGGATCGTGTTCGTATTTTCCCTGCGGGAACGCTGACGGACGCGCAACGCGGAGCGGATTTAGCACGCTTGGATTTGCCGTCGGATCTTCGCCGAGTGTTTCACTCCATGTACTATATGGGGTACGGAGAGCCGGGAGGTTTTCATGATGCGGAACGAAAGGCGCGGGATGCGTTCGGGCGGCATGCAAAATTGCGCCCGTGGCGGCATCCGATTCGCGAATGGAAAATTCGCCGGGAGGAGCGTCGCATTGCGCAGGCGGCGCCGTCATCGGAGATCCTTCCGCTCGGAAAAGAGCTCTGGATTTGGGACGGGCGTTCGGAGCAGGCGATTCCCGCCTACATGTCAAAGGATCGGAGAAAATTCCGTTCGCCGGGAAATATTCTGAAAATAGCGAAGGAATTTTTGCTTCACGGGAAGGCGCTTTGGAAAAACTACAAGGCACTTTCGGCTCGCTCGTTCGGAGAACCTGTTAATGCGGCGGGAATAATCGGTTTGTCGCTCGAAGTCGATGTGGCGTGGGAGGCACAACTGCATTGGCTCGGCGAGCTGGAAAAATCGGCGGGAGCGTCCCTTCCGGTGTTATTGCGTGCGTATCACCATAAAGGGCGGGAGCATTGGCGCGATGTTGCGGAAAAAGCAAACGAGCTTCACAGGCGCGGGAATGCCGTTGCTCTTGCGCTGGTGCAGGATCGTGCCGCGATTCGCAATGCGGAAAGCTGGCGCGAAATGGTTTTTACCGTCATTGAAAAAACCTGTGATTTTGCGGATTTTTACGAAGTCGGACATGCAACGAATCGAGGAAAATGGGGCGTTTGGGATTTTTCCGATTACGAGAAATTGCTCTCTGCGGCGATTGAAGCGAAGAAGAAATTCCCTCAGATAAAGCTGAGCGGACCGGCGTGCATCGATTTTGATTTACATCAACTTCCGGGCTTGATGTCGGGCGTTCCCGCGGGAACGTTTCATGCGCTCTCGCAGCATCTTTATGTCGATCGTCGCGGGGCGCCCGAGAATTTCCAAGGAAAATTCGACACGGTGGAAAAATGTGCGATTCACCGGGCGTTCGCAAAAACTTACGGTTTTGAGGAAGAACGGATTATCGTTTCCGAAGTCAATTGGCCGCTTTTGAATGCCGGAGTTTACGGCCCGATCGATTCCCCGTTTGTGATGTATGGTCCGTGGGAAACGCGTCCTGCCGCTCCGTGGACGACGGAGCCGCCTCGCGTCTCCGAGGAAGATTGCGCCAAATTCATGTGCCGCTATTTCCTGCTAGCGATTGCGAGCGGGCACGTTTCGCGCGTTTATTGGTGGCGGCTTTTGCACCGGGGCTTCGGGTTGGTGGACGATGCCGATCCGGAAAATCCGCGTCCGCGCGCGGCGTTTGTCGCCTTGCAAAAACTACTCTCGCAGCTTGCGGGAGCACGCTTTGAGCGGCGCATCAGCGACGTTCCCGAAGGAACTTGGGCTCTCGAATTTTCCCGTCGCGACGGCTCCCGCTTTACTCTCCGCTGGACGCTTGATTCCTTCCCGGAGCTTGAATATTGAGCGCGTGCGAGAATTCGGGCTCTTGGTTTTCAAGGCGTTTCGCAATAATCTGAGAAAACGCCCGAGCACCTTGCTCATTCAGGTGGTTGATGTCTTCTCGATGAGAATCAGGGATGTTCAATTTCATGTAATCCCAAAGCTCGATATTGGGAAATTTTTCGTTGAGTACTTTATAGAAATAGGAGGTGTCGAGGTATTTTTCAGCGTTGTAAATAGGCGTATTCAAAAAGATAAGACGTAGGTTTTTCTCGTGGCAGTATGCGCATATTTTTTCGAGATAATGTAATTCGGCGGAATTTCCCCAAGAGAATGGTTTTTCCAATGTTTTTGTAGCTGCTATCGCTTTGTCGAGAGATTGGTAGGGCCGTGGGTTAAATTTTCCGAGTTTTTTTAGGTATTTTTTATTGTTTAATTTACTCCCGCGTAAATATTCACTTGGGGCGAGAAGGACCGCCCGTAAAAAATTTTTAGCATCACGAGAAAGGTAAAGTTGCCATTCTTCGATACCAAAAAACGGGAGATAATAAGGTACTTTCATCGAAATAAGGGAGGGACGAAATATTGTTTCGTCAGATCCTCTGGCAAGAGAATACGGCGAAACTCCGAGTAGGACGGTGCGGATTCCGGGATTATCTCGCAGAATTAGTTGCAATCGCAAGAATGCTGTCAAATAGGTGTCGGCACTAACGGAAGAATTGAATGCACCCGGAATTACTCCGTCGTCTACACCTTGGGCGATATGAGAGTCCCCGATTAAAAGTGTCCGGGTGCCTTCAGGGAGCGCGAACTTATGCGTTTGCATCTTCCAGGTTGCGATAGCGGGAGCGCAAAAGGAGACGATGCAAAATATGCATACAAACAAGAGTAGCTTTCCGAAAAAGTGATTTTTCGAGGACGGTCTATTCATGGTAAAGATTAAAACTTAAAATAGATAAAGTTTTCCTGCATCCCGTCATTTTGGAATATGACAAAAATAAACAAAATGTAGAAAGTCCACAGAAGTGTCCGAGGAAGTGCCGGCATTCTGGAAAGGCCATGTGTGCCCTGGCGTTGAAGCCATTCGACGAGAAGCATAATTCCAATGAAAATAAATGGGGTTCCGCTAAATTCCGGAACAGAGAGGATGGATGGGCGGAAACAGTTTTTCAAAAAGCTAAACGCATCTTGGATGGTATCCGCTCGGAAAAAGACCCAGCCTACGGTGATTGCTGAAAAAGTTAATGCCATTTCCCGGATTTCAACAAAATTCGGGAAAATTCTGCTTTTAGCGACCATTTCACTTGGTTTTTGTTTTACTTTGAAAATCGTCCTGGGAATGAAGAGGAGCCAGTGAAAAATACCCCATGCGATAAAGGTCCAATTTGCTCCGTGCCAAAGTCCACTCAAGCTAAAAACAACAAAGAGGTTGCGTAGTGTTTTGGCTTTCCCATTACGAGATCCTCCAAGCGGGATGTAGATGATATCCCGAAACCATTCGTTCAATGAAATATGCCAACGTCTCCAAAATTCCTGCGGATTTCTGCTAAAATACGGGAATAGGAAATTATCGCCGAGCCGGATTCCGAATAATTTTGCGGTTCCGATTGCCATGTCGCTGTATCCGCTGAAATCTCCGTAAATTTGAAAAGAATAAAGGATGGCAACACCTACAAGAGTGCTGGCACCGGCGGTTTCGATTCCGCTTTCCCAAACAGAATTCACAACGGTGGCGCAGTTGTCCGCAACAACCATTTTTTTGAAAAGGCCCCAAAGGATTTGCCTTAATCCGTCTGCTGCGAGTCGTGAATCAAAGGTTCTTGTTTGTTTAAATTGGGGAATTAGATTTTGGGCTCGGCCGATTGGACCGGCTAGCAATTGAGGGAAGAAACTGATAAAAGCAAGGTGAAGAAGGAAGCTTTTCTCTGCGGGAACGTTATTCCGGAAAACATCTACGCAGTATCCGATTGCCTGAAATGAATAAAATGAGATGCCTACAGGCAAGATAAGGTTGAGGAGAAGCCCGGAGTCATTTCCCCCGAGAAATGCAGAAGCAAAAGACGATACGAAGAAATCGTAATATTTGAATGTAAGAAGGACACCGAGATTCGTCAGAATTCCGAAGAGGAGCCAAATTAAACGTGCTCGAGGAATCGCTTTGTTTTTCGAAATGCTAACGGCGGAGAGATAAGACGTTATTCCGGCAAAGATCAATAGACCAAGAAATCGCCAATCCCACCATGCGTAGAAAAACCAACTCGTAATAAGTAAAAATAAATTCTGCTTCTTGAATGTTCCACTGAACAAATACCAATAAAGCAAGAGAGTAATTGGCAGAAAAATCCCGAATTCAAGGGAATTAAAAAGCATGAAATTGGCAGTTAGAAGTTTTTCGGAGGATATTTCGACCGTAAGCGTGATTGAATTACTCCGTCGATAATTTTGTCCAATTTAAATTTTTTAAGTAAATTTCTAAAAATTTTTTCAACCTTTATCAGCGCGTTTTCGAGCGGAAGTCCGCCGAGATTTTGTGTCAACAGGCGATTACGCTCAGCAGAAAGTAATCCCTTTCTCCCGGCGATTCCGGAAGCTCCGCCGACAGTGAAGACGGCAATCGGAGAATTTATACGGGCGGTTGACGCTCCGTTCACGAGACATCGCAGAATCCAATCCCAATCTGCGCAGATTTTGTAGCTTAAATCAAAGGAGCCGTATTTTTCGAAAAGTTCCCTCTTCGCCAAAATAGATTGGTGAGCGAAATACCCGCGAAACATGTGATAAATGTCAAGCGCGTCGAGGTTTTCGGCAATCCTGCGTTCCCCGTCTTCCTCGTCGTATTGGTCTCCGAAAATAAAGTCTGCGGGAGGACATTTCGAGACTTCGGACAAGACGTTGTCGTCGTAAAAATAATCGTCTGCGTTGATGAAAATCACGTAATCTCCGGACGCTTTTGCAACGCCCTTGTTCATTGCGTCGTAGATTCCTTTGTCCGGTTCGGAAATGAGAACGTCTATTTTGTCTTCGTATCGTTTCAAAATATCGAGGGTTCCGTCCGTAGAACCTCCGTCGATGACGACAAATTCTTTGTCGGCGTAGGTCTGTCCGATAACGGACTTAAGAGTCCGCTCGATGGTTGCACGAGCGTTATAGCAGACGGTGATAATTGAAATTTTCATGATGTTAAAATTTTAAGATTTCTCTTAACGCCTGCTTGAAGAAATGTTTGCAGATCCTCATCTTCAGATTCTTCGGCTTCATAATCAAATCGTAATCGAGGATGATTTTGTCCAAATTTAAATCCGAAAAAACGCGACGAAGCTCTTTCTTCTCGGCCCCTTTCGGGCGCGCCGCTACTCCGGAAAGGTTAAATTCGGCGACGGGAACGCTACTCGAAGCATAGGTGCCGCCGTTTAAGATAAGGCACTGGATCCAAAACTTAATGTCGCCGATAATTTTTAAGGTTTCGTCGTAGGGGAATTTACGCAGTTGCTCGGTTTTAATAAACGAGGATTGGTGTTGGAGAGTCTTGCTGTAGAAAAATCCCATCGAAACTTTTTCCGGCGGGAAGCCGAGTTCTTTCGTTTGTGTTTGGGCGTCGTAATAATAGGTAGCGCCTGAGAGAACGTCCGCTTGTTCCCCGGAAAGAAAGCTTTCGGTAAATATTTTTTCCAAAACCTCCTCTGAGGCAAAGGCATCTCCGGAATTCATGAAAATGCAATAGTCTCCCGTCGCGGCGGCCACGCCTTTATTCATTGCGTGGAAAATTCCGCGGTCCCGCTCGGAGCACCAGTAGGAAATTGATTGTTCATATTTTTTTATGGCTTCGACGCTCCCGTCCGTGCTACCGCCGTCGATTACGATGATTTCCTTTTCAACGTTTGCGGGAACGCGCAACTCAACGTTGCTCCGAAGCGTTTTCTCAATTCCGTCGGAATCGTTGTAGTTTACGGTAATAATAGAGATTTTCATTGAGGTTAAAAAGTTTCTTTAGGAATACATATTGGCAGAGGAGTGTTCCCACGAACGATTTTCTTTAACAATTTTGGCCGGATTGCCGGCGATAATACAATTCTTTTGAGAAAACTTTTTGGTGACGACACTGCCCCAGCCAATGACGCTTCCATCTCCGATTTCAGTATCTTTTCCGATTTTTACGTCCATCCCAACCCAGACATGATTTCCTATTTTGACAAAGTGTCCCGGATTTATCGCCTTTTTATTTTTTATTTCTTCAAATTTATCGTAAGGGCATCCGGCCGGAACTTCAAAAATAGCATGTGAGTCGCTTGCCCAGACGTAAATCCCCCATGAAAAAAGACAGTCAGTTCCAACTTCGATTGTTGAACAATCTTCCATTAGAAGAAAATAAACGTCGTTGATCCGTACATTTTTACCGATGTGAATTTTTGCATTGTTGCACGGGTATGGTGCTGTTCCGATGAAGATTCTGCACAGGGTTTCAGTGCGAAGCCCTTCTTCTATTATAATTTGGTTGTTGTTGCCCGTGATGGCGATTTCAAGGTGAAGCGGAGTCTCCGGTTTTTTTACAAGAACTTGGTTGCCGGTCCCATTGATATGAATGTTTTTTGTGCTCCCGTCCCCTTCTATAGATACGGTATTCCCGGATGGAATCCGGACTTTCTTCACTGCAAATTTTTGTCTTAAGGCCTTGCGACGGGCTTTATTGGGAATAAGAGCAACGAGCAGACTCGCGAAAAATTTATTCATAAACTACTGGATTGTAGAACGGATTAGAAGTCTTGGTCGTCTTGTATCCTTATCTTCACCGGAGCGTTTTGTGAGGGATAGGAGTGCATGTTCGACTTTGCGTGGCAGAGCAATCTTGCGTTTCGGTCATCATCGAAGCCCTGATTTCCCGGCTTCCTCCATCCGGGAGAACGCCATAGGCGGCTCGATGAGGACTTTTTTCACGGGTTAGATTATCTCCGGATGCGAATCTGCAGGGCGTTTTCGACGGGCGTTTCCGAGATGAGGATGAGGTAGCCGCCGCCGCCCGCGCCGGAGATTTTGTGACCGAGCGAGACCGGGGCGTATTTGGCAATCATTTCGTGGACGTCCGGCGGAGCCATGTTCGGGAACATCGCGATTTGTGCTTTGAAGGCGGCCGTCGTCGCTTTCCCCCAGGCAACGGCATCTTTTGCGAGCAAGGCTTCCCAGACGGCCTCCGTCGCATCGGCAAGCGCCTTGGCGTTTTCGGCATTAACGTCCGTTCCCGTGAATACATCGTATTCGGCACGACGCGGGTAGAGCGGCACGAGCCAAAGGCGTTTTTCGATCCACGCGAGCAAATCCGCATCGCGGTTCGGCGTGATTTTGACCGGCCAGTAGCCCTTGTCGTAATCGAGCTTGTTCAGACCCGGCATGACGATCCCGATGGAG
>JAZRTJ010000075.1:0-2539 GCA_045651925.1 Candidatus Spyradenecus sp.
CCTGACACGGTCGCCTCAGAGCCGCAAAAAGTCTCCGAAGAAAGCATTCCCGAACAGCGCCCGATTGCCGAAGGCGAATTGCCGCTAATCGAAGATTTGCCGCACACCGCGCTGATTCTCAAAGCCCAATTCGGTCCCGGCGAACGCCCCTATCTACGCGGCAACGCACCCGGGCTCTCGCTCAAAAAATCCGTCCCGATGGACTACTCCGGCTCCAATCTTTGGCGCTTCGACTTCGGTCCGATGAAGGCGGATACGGAAATCACCATCTTCCGCAACGACTCCAACGAAGCGCTCGGCGCACCGTTTAAACTGCGCGCGGGGAAAATAACGACGCTCGCGTTTTCTCCTAACGCCTAAATTGCGTCCCTATGAAAAAATCGCTCGCAGCCCTGCCCGTTCTCGCGCTCGCGGCGATTTTTTCGTCGGCACAGGAAACGCCGCCTGCCGCAACGGACGAAGATGCCCTCGTAAAAGCCGCACTGGAGTCCCTGCCGAATATCTACGAAACGCGCACCCGCGTCTTTACGATCCTCTCGGAAGACCTCGCGCAAATGCGCCGGGTCGCCGCCATCGCCAAAAAGCTCGAAGGCCACTTGTCCTCCGTGCTCGGCTGGAAGCTCGTTGCCGACGGCGCCAAGCTCTCCGTCTGGGCCACCCCCGATACCGACGCAGGCATCCTCTTTGAAACCGGATACGATTTCCGCCGCAATGCGACCTGCACCTTCCGCGCAGACACCACACGCCTCAGCGATTATGCCGTCGCCCTCGGCTTGGCTCAAAGCGTCCTGTGGCAATACGGTAGCGATTTTAAATTGGAATTCAAAGACACGCAGGCTCCGCTCTGGGCCGCCTCGGCACTCGCCACGGAAACCGCAATCGCGCACAACAGCGGACGCCTCCTGCTCCTGCGCCGACGTTCCGGAAAGACCTCGCCGCTCCCCTTCGAAAAACTCGTCGAACCGCGTTGCCAAAACCACGTCAGCCAAATCCCCGACGACACCTTCCAAATCAACGCATTTTGGTTTTACCGGAGCCTGCGCAAACGCGAACTCGCCTCCTGGCAAAACTTTCCGAATTATTTCCGTAACATCCTTCAAAACGCCGCCGAAGCCTTCCCGCAGAAAAAAGATGCGGCCGAAAAATCCGTCGACTTAACTTGGGCGACCGCTTTTTTCTCCGCAATCGATAAAACACCCGCCGGCACCGAATCGCTCGCCGACTCGCAGGCACGTTTCGAAAAATCCAATCGCTTTCACGTTCAAATCGGCGAAGCGGAAAAAATTATCTCTGCTGAAGCCCTGATTGAATACCGCCACTCGCTCGACATCAAAAAACTCGCCTACATCCGCCTGCGGGAACTCAACGAAGCCCTTTCCTCGACCAACCCCGTCTGGCATAACGCCTTCGTCGAACTCGGAGTCTTCCTCGAAATGATCGTAATCCGCGAAGACACCTCCGGCGAACTGAAGGAAGGCAGCTCCATCTGGGCCCCGGAACGCGGTACGCGCAACAAAATCGAAACTTCCGCCCTGCGCGCGCAATGGCAGAAAGTCGAAGCCGCCCGCAAAGACGCCGCCCTGCTTCACGCCGAAATCCGAGCGCTGATGGAGACCCCGGACAGAGAAGCAAAAACGCCTAAGAGCTTGGACACATAGACCACTCAAAGCTCCTCACGAAGGAAGATTCCCCGAAACTTTTTTCTCGGCGCGGCGTTCTTACGGCAATAGTGTAGAATCTTTCCAATGCCTGACTCCGAAAAAACAGATAACACGCCCGTCATCGAATTGGTCGATGCCCGAAAAATTTATCGCATGGGCGACGAAGACGTTAACGCGCTCGACGGCGTAAGCGTCAAAATTCACCGCGGGGAATTCATCGCGATTCTCGGCCCGTCCGGTTCCGGGAAATCGACGATGATGAATATGCTCGGTTTCATGGATACGCTGACGAGCGGGAAGATGTTTTTCGAAGGCGAGGATGTCTCCGCCATCGGCGCCTCCAAGCGTGCGTGGTATCGCGCCAACCGCATCGGCTTCATTTTCCAGGCGTTTAATTTGCTTCCGCGACTGACCGTTTTGGAAAACGTCATGTTGCCGCTGACGTATTCGCGCGTCTCCCGCAAAGAGGCCGAAGAACGTGCCCGCGAGGCGCTTTCCCGCGTCGCGCTCGACCACCGCATCGGGCACATTCCCTCGCAACTTTCCGGCGGGGAACGCCAACGCGTCGCGACGGCCCGTGCGCTCGTCAACAATCCGGGCGTTGTCTTGGCGGACGAACCGACGGGCAATCTCGACAGTAAAAACGTCGCACGCACGCTGGATTTGTTACGCTCCCTGCGCGACAGCGGGCTTCCCGTGGTCATGGTGACGCACGATTTGGAAGTGGCCAAGGCCACGAGCCGCGTAGTTTCGATGCGTGACGGCAAGATTTTGGAGGACTACCTGCAATGAATTTTTACGGAGCATTTATCAACGGGTTGCGGGAAATTCTCGCGCATAAAATGCGTTCCCTGCTCTAAGTCGGAGGCCAAGCGGTC
>JAZRTJ010000076.1:0-41721 GCA_045651925.1 Candidatus Spyradenecus sp.
TTCGGTATGGGTATCGAGCGCATCGCCATGCTCGTTCACGGTATCGATGACATCCGCCATTTCTACGCGAACGACTTGCGTTTCCTCCGCCAGTTCGCCTAAGCGACGCTACGAAAATTCGAAAAAACGAAAAGTATTTTGCTATGAAAATTTCTCTTCAGTGGTTGAACCAATACGTGGACCTGAGCGATGTGCCCGCCGAAAAAATTGCGGATGCACTGCCGATGATCGGCCTCGAAGTCGAAGAAGTGCTCTCGGCCGGACTCGTTCCGCTCAAGCACATCGTCGTCGGTAAAATCCTCTCTTTTGTCCCGCACACGAACTCCGACCACCTCAGCGTTTGCCAAGTGGACGTGGGCGACGGCGTTATCCGCCAAATCGTCTGCGGCGCGAAGAATTTTAAGGCCAACGACATCGTCCCCGTCGCGCTTCCGGGCGCCGTGATGCCGGGAGGATTTGCCATCAACGAAACGACGATGCGCGGGGAAGTTTCGCAGGGCATGATGTGCTCCGGTCGCGAGCTTGGTCTCAACGACGACCACGGCGGTCTGCTTATCATGACCGGACGCGACTTGGCACTCGGTACCCCGATTAACGATTGCTTCCCGCCGGCGGACACTGTTTTCGACATCTCGATTACGGCCAACCGCGGTGACTGCCTTTCGCACGTTGGTGTTGCGCGCGATCTCGCGGCGTATTTCAACAAGACGCTTAAAAATCCCGTTGCCGGCGCGGAACGCAAGGCACCGAACGGAAATGCATCCAACGCATTTTTGTCCGTTTCGCTTGAAACGCCGAACTGCGCGCTTTACACGGCTCGTACGATTCGCGGCGTGAAGATTGCACCGTCACCGGAATGGATGCAGCGCGACCTGCTTGCGGCCGGCATGCGTCCGATTAACAATGTCGTCGACATCACGAATTGGGTGATGGCGGAACTCGGTTCGCCGCTCCATGCGTTCGATGCGGCCACGATTGGCGGAAACACGATTAAGATTCGCCAGGCTGTTGAAGGCGAAAAAATCAAATTGCTCGACGGCAAGGAATGTACGCTGACGGCGGATATGTGTGTCATCGCCGACGCGGAAAAGCCGATGGTGGTGGCCGGTGTCATGGGCGGAGAAAACTCCGGCGTGACCGATGCGACGACCGATGTTGTGCTCGAAGCCGCTTGGTTCGACCCGGGTTCGGTCCGCAAAACTTCCCGCGCTTTGGCCGTTTCGACCGACAGCTCGACGCGCTTTACGCGTGATGTCGATCCGACGCTCGTCGATGTCGCAGGCGCCCGCGCCGCGCAGCTCATTTGCGAGCTTGCCGGCGGTACGCTCGAAGGCGATCCCGTCGCGCTCGGAGCTTTCCCGCGCGCCGACCGCACGATTGAAATTTCCGGCGACTACGTGCGTGCCCGCTGCGGATACGCCGTCGAAGATGCCGCGATTCTCGACATTTTCAAGCGCCTCGGATTCGGCGTGGAAGACAAGGGCAACAGCTGCTGGAACGTGCTCGTTCCCGCGTTCCGTCCGGAAGTCGATCGCCCGATTGACCTCGTGGAAGAATTTGTCCGCATTTACGGCACGGACACGATTCCGTCCGAAGCCATTGTTGCGCCGAATACGGTCGATGCCGATGCGCAGAGCGCTCAGTTTACGCGCAAGGCGGCAAATCTGCTCGCCGGCCGCGGGTTTGCGGAATGTGTGCATTACACGTTGCGCGATTCCGCCGAAGTGAAAAAGTGCTTCGGCGAAAAAATGACGGACGCACTTGCGCTTGCGAATCCGCTCACGAGCGACCAGTCCCATATCCGCCCGTCGCTGATTCCGGGCTTGCTCGACGCATTGCGCCTGAACCTTTCCGCGCACAACGAGCCGCGCCGCTTCTTTGAAATCGGCCGCGTGTTCCGCCCCGACCGCACGGGCGCATTGCGCGAAGTGGTTTCCGTTGCCTTCGTCGTGCTCGCCGAACCGACGACGCGCTCCTGGAAGTCGCGTGAGAAGCTCGACGTCTTCTTCGCCAAGAAACTTTGCACCGAAATCGCCGCCGCAGCAGGTATTGCCGAGCAGCGCCTGCTCTTCGGCGCTTTGGACACGGAACAGACGCCGCTTTGGCAGAAGGGCCATTCCGCTTTGGCGACCGACCGCGCACGTGCGCTGACGATTGAGCTCGGTCTGATCGATGCCAAGCTTGCACTTTCCTGGGATATTTCCGAAACCGTTATCGCCGGGGAGGTCCTGCTCCTGCAGGATGCGTTCAAGAATGCCCCGAAGCGCGCACGCTTCAAGGCGTTTTCGACTTTCCCGCCGGTGGCGCGCGACCTCGCGTTGGTCGTGGACGAAAGCGTTCCCGCCGGAGAAATCGCCGACCGCCTGAAAGCCACGGCGAACAAGGCTGCTTCCAAGCAATTCCTCGTCGAAAAGGTCAACTGCTTCGACGTTTATCGCGGCAAGGGCCTGCCGGAAGGAAAGAAGTCGCTCGCGTTCGAAATCGTCTTCCGTTCGGAAACGAAGACGCTGACGGACGCGGAAGTCGGCAAGGTGTTCGATAAGATTCAGGTGGATATCGAACGCGCCGCAAAGTGTACGGTGCGACGCTAAATTAAAGGGGAAGCGACAACGGGGTTGCTTCCCCTTTAATTCATTGATTGTAAACTTTTAGAGGTACGGATGTTTATCGGATTTAAGCGGTGGTTCCTTGGGACGCTCCTGTCTGCGGGAACCTTGTGCGCCGCGGAATTGCCGGACGCGATGGCGTGGTGGGAAGCAATTTACACACCGGCCCGTGCGGCATTTATGCGCGGGACGAATTCGGTGATGCCGTTTTACGCGTATTACGGGCAGCGGCTTCCCGCGTCGATAAACAAGGGCGGGCGGCTTGCGGCATCGGTTTACGGAAGCGGGGTTTCCTGGACGCACGTCGGTGCCGAGGAAGATATCATTTTCCTCGCCAATATGGATTACCAGCGGACGGACTACCGTTTTTCCGGGACGCCGGAAAATCTTTTGGCCGGAGCCGCGTTTAAGCATGTCGATATGCTCAGGATTTTTAATTGGACGGAGTATGTTTACGACAAGGCGAACGGCCGCGCCATTGCGGGGATGATTTCCGGTAGTCTCCTTTCTTCGGATTCGACTTCGCTCTCCGCCGGGACGCACGGTGCCTTTGCGCTCGGCTACAAACAGTATTTTTCCCGTACGCGATCCGTCTGGCTGGGCGCCTCGGTTTTCTATTCCCGTCACCGCGAACGTTGGAGTGCAATGCCGGCAATCCTGCTCGATTTTGCTCTTTCGCCGGATCTGAATTTGCGCATCGGCAACGGCGCGGAAATCACTTGGGACGTCGATGCCAAAAACGAATGGTTGCTTTCCGCCGGCATCGCATATGGCTTTGACGCGATTACGGTCGGCCGCGGAGAGGCTTGGTATGTCCAAAGTATTCCGCTCTCGCTGAGCGTCCGCCGCAATATCGGGAAAAACTTTTTCGTGACCGCCGGAGCCAAAACATTGCTTTGGACGGATTATCGCCTGTGGGAAAGCGGTCACGAAAGCGATTTACATTTTAGCCTTAGCTCGAGCGTCGAGCTTTCATTGCAGGCGGGCATTCGTTTTTAATGGCTATGGAAACACCGGTACTGCGCGTCGAAAATTTGGTCGTCGAATTTGAACGTCGATTGACCCGCAGGGGCTTTTCCCTGAGAAGCGAGACGGAGCGTTTGCGTGCGGTCAACGGGGTTTCACTCGAAATCGGGTGCGGAAAAACTGTCGGCATCGTCGGCGAGAGCGGTTGCGGGAAATCGACGCTTTCGCGGGCGATTATGCGCCTTCAGACGATCAATGCCGGCCGCATTTTCTACGGCGCCACGGAGGTGTCGGCCTATTCGGCTAAGATGCCCCGGGAATTGCGCCGCAAGGTGCAGATGGTTTTCCAAAATCCGTACGCTTCGCTGAATCCGCGCCAGACGATTGACGGTATTCTTTCCGAACCGCTTGAAATTCATTTTCCGCAGATGAATGCCGCTCGCCGTCGCGAGCGTGTCGCCGAATTGCTCGAGCTCGTCGGCTTGTCTCCGGATGTCTCTGCGCGTTTCCCGCACGAATTTTCCGGCGGGCAACGCCAACGCATTGCTATCGCCCGGGCCTTGGCGACCGAAGCCGAACTCATTGTTTGCGACGAACCCGTTTCCGCGCTCGACGTCTCCGTGCAGGCGCAGATCATCCGGCTACTGAAAAAAATCCGTGAGCAGCTTGGCGTCGCCTACCTTTTTATCGCTCACGACTTGGCGGTGGTCGGCGACATTGCCGACGAAGTATTGGTCATGCACCGCGGGGAAATTGTGGAGCGCGGGCACCCCGATACGGTTTATTCGCAGCCGCAACACGCATATACGCGCACCCTGCTCGCCGCTGTTCCCGCCATTTAGCAAAAAAAGCTTGCCTACTCTTATTTATTCCTATTTATTCGATGTAGATTAACGATGAGTTAGTCTTAGTTAGTAGTAGTCGAGATAAACATAGAGATAAATAGATAGGATCTTCCCGATGGCGGGCTGAAGTACGCTTGTCGGGGGATTGATGAAGTTAGATCCGGCGTTCCCGTGAGTAACCACCACGGGAACGCTTTTTTTTAAGGAGCATCCGGACGGGTTGCCGGTTCCGGGATGCGTTCGCCGTTGCGGCGCGGAGACGGAAGTCCCAGCTTTTTCCGGACGGCGTTCATGTATTCGAATTGTTCGCGGCGCGACATCTTGAGAAAGGCCTCGGCTTCGGCCTTGGCTTTGTCTTCCGGAAGCGTCGCGTAATAGCGTTCGAGGAGATTCTTGCGTCGGGCTTCGAAGCGGTGGCGCATTTCTTCCATTAGTTTCTCGCGTTCGGCGGGATTGTCGGAGCCGGCGCGTTCAAGGGCTTCTGCCATTTTCCGGCGCTTGGCGACGGGCATCTGCTCAAGCTTGGTTATGAGCTCGCGCATGCGGGCCAATTCCTTGTCGGACATCAGAAAAAGCGTCTTGAGCATTTGCACTTCCTTTTGGGAAACCTTGCGCATACGCGGCGGAGGCGGCATTTCGCATTTTCCGATTTCGGGGCTAGGAGGCGGAGCCTTTTCTTCGGGCGCAGGAGCTGCGGAAAGTGTCCCGAAAGACAAGCATCCGAGGAGGAGCAGGGCGGGGAAAATGTATTTTTTAGTCATTGTAGGCGAAAATTTCTAAAACGGAAGGGTCGATGGTGGAAAGAATTTCGGAGGCGGCGAGGAGTTCGTCGAGCAAGAGCGAATCATCGTCCGCGCTGGCGAGCAGCGAAAGTTCGGGATCGCTTTGAACGGCCTGCTCGATGCGGAATGCCAGGGCTTTTTCCGGGCGGATTCCGGTCTCGTGTTTCAGCCAAAGGGCGGAGGCGGCGACAACGGCGACACTCGCGGCGACGGCGAATCGGCTCAGGAAGCGGATGACATTCGTCGTGCGCGGCGTGCGTGCGGCGGCGAGTGTTTTTGCCGCAAAATCCTTACTCGGCTCAATCGGCATTTCGCGCAGGAGCGTGTCGATCGGGAAATCCGCGAGAACGCGGTCGGCAAAATCCTTGCTCGGCTCTACGGGCATTTCGGAGAGCAGGGCTTCGACGGTGCGGACGTTTTCTGCGGATTTTTCTTTCATGGGATTCCTTTCTTTAACGGCGTCGGGAAGAAAATGTTTCATGCTTCAGTGTTCGAGGAAACCGGCAAGCGACTGCTTCAGGGCTTGGCGGGCGCGGTGGACCCAATTTTTTACATTGGGAACGCTCGCTCCCATGGCTTCGGCGATTTCTGCGTAGGAAAGTTCCTGCTGGCAGAAAAGCAGAATAGCGGTGCGGTGATTTTCGGGAAGCTTTTGAACAGCTTCGGAAAACGATTTTTTCAGTTCGTTTTGGTTAATCGGATCTGTTTCGTCGGCGACGGCGGGAAGCTCCGCCGGATCGGTGACTTCGGCATGCCGGCGGGAACGCTTGCGGAAATCGCTGATGAGTACGTTGTGCGCAATGTGAAACAGATAGGAGGAAAAACTCGCCGTAGGCGTGTATTTCCCCGCACTTCGGAGAATCTTGACGAAGGTTTGCTGCGCAAGATCCTCGGCGGAGTGAACGTTGTTGAGCGAACGGTAAAAAAAGTTGATTAGCGGCTTTTGCCACTTGAGCACGAGTACGCGTGCCGCCGCGGAGTCGCCCGCCGCGATCCGCGTCATCAACAAAATATCCGTCTCGTTATCGTTCATGCTTTGTGACGTAAAACGCAATTTTCCGGAAAAGGTTTCACAAATTTAAACGCTCCCGCGACAAATTTCAATTTGCGGGAACGCTCGAACGCACTTAGGCTTTTTTGCCATTATGGAATTGAAAATTGCCGTTTTGCCGGGCGACTACATCGGTCCGGAAGTCATGGAAGCCACTTTGCCGATTCTTGAAAAGGCACTTAAAAAACACGGACACACGCTCGAATACTCCGTCCACCCCGTCGGCGGCGCGGGAATCGACGCCTGCGGAAAGGCGCTTCCCGACGCGACGCTCGAGGCCTGCCGCGCCGCAGATGCGATTTTATTCGGTTCCGTCGGCGGCCCCAAATGGAAGGACGTGCCGCGCAACGAACAACCTGAACGCGGCGCGCTTTTGCCGCTGCGCAAAAATTTCGAGCTCTTTGCTAACGTGCGTCCGGGCCTGCTCCTGCCCGCTCTCATGGAATCGTCGCCGATTGCTCCCGCACGCATCCCGAACGGCATCGACATGGTTTGCATCCGCGAACTGACCGGCGGGATTTATTTCGGACAACCGAAACAGACGACGACGCTCCCGAACGGCGAACTCGAAGCCGTCGATACCATGCGCTACCGCACGAGCGAAATCGAACGCATCACTGACGTTGCCATTGCAACGGCGCGCGGGCGTGAACGCAAAACGATTTGCCTTGTCGATAAATCTAACGTTCTCGAAACCTCCGTTCTGTGGAACAAAGTCGTCACTGAACGCGTCGCCGCGCTTGCGCCCGACGTCACGCTGACGCATCTGCTCGTCGACAACGCCGCAATGCAGCTTGTCTCCAATCCGGGGCAGTTTGATGTTTTGCTGACGGAAAATATGTTCGGCGACATTTTGTCCGACGAGATGGCGGTCGTCTGCGGTTCGCTCGGCATGCTCTCTTCTGCTTCGCTCGGGGCACAGAAAAACCGCTACGGCTTTCCGTTCGGGCTTTACGAGCCGTCCGGCGGAAGCGCACCCGATATCGCCGGTCAGGACAAGGCCAATCCCTGCGCCCAGATTCTTTCCGCCGCGCTTATGCTGCGCCACAGCTTCGGCTTGCACGATGTCGCAGCCGATATCGAATCGGCGGTGCGTGCGACGATTGACGCGGGAACGCGCACGGCGGACATCGCCTTCGGCGGCAATGCCGTCGGTACAAAGGCTATGGCGGCGGCGATTCTCGAAAAGATTTAATCGTTAGCGATGAAGCTCCCGCCGGAGATTCTGCAAATCGGCGTCTGGGCGCTGTACTTAATCTTCCTGTTAATCGGCGTTTACGGTCTCGTCGGTGAGTGGCGTCGCATAAAGGCGGCGGGTCGCTTGTCGGCGGGAACGTTAAAACCGTGGACTGCCGGGGGCGGGGAGCTTTTCATCTTTCTCGGCGTGTGGCTACTGTCGTTTTTGGTTTTGCCGCAGATTGGCTTCAAAATCGCGGGACTGGCTTATCCCGAGGTCGATCTGAGGGCAAATCCGGTCTATGCCGTCGGTTTTTACCAACCGCTGGTGCTCGCTTTGGTTTTGGGGACCGTTTTGCCAAAATGTTCGAGATTGACACTTGCAGCGGGCTGGAATGCCGCGGAGTCGCCTCCGTTGCTCTCACGCTTGTCTCTGAGGACAGGAGGAAACGTTTGGGGATTCTTTGGCATTTTGCTGATTTGTGTTTGCTTCGCGGGCCTGATTTCCCAATGCGTTCCCCTGCTTTTTCCGAGCCTGAAGGCATTGTGGGCGCAAAATCAGATTCTGGTTGATAATTTGCGGGACTTGGAATACCCGTCAGTCCTCTTTTTTACCGTGCCTTCGATTGTCGTTTTTACGCCGATTGTCGAAGAAATCTTTTTCCGGGCGGGGGTTTATCGCCTGCTCAAATCGAAAATGCCCGCGATTCCCGCCGCACTGCTGACCGGATTTTGCTTCGCGATTTTACACGACTCGTTTTCGGGAATCCTTCCCTTGGCAGTGCTCAGTTGCGTGCTTTGTTACGCTTACGAGCGTACGGGTAAGCTCGCCGTTCCCGTTATTTTGCACGGTCTCTTCAATCTGAATACGCTGCTGATGATTTTTGCCGGCACGGAACTTTAATCCGCGCTTAAGTCAATCCCGTTGACTGCGAGCCGTAAAAAAGCTCGCAGTGCTTTTGCGCATGGCATTTAATAGGGATTTCAATCTGTATTGTTACCTTTATGAAGAAACAAAATTTGTGTTTTTGGTTGGCGGCGGCATTGATGCCGTTTACCGCTGTTTGGGCGAATCCGGAGGCCACCGAATCGGTTGCGGCCGAGAAGGAGGCGACGGTGAGCGAAGCAAGTGCTCCGGCTCCGGAAGTTTCGGCGGAAGACGCTCAGAAGGCCGAGGCGGAAGCGAAGCGTAAAGCGGAGGCTGAAGCCAAGAAAGCCGAAATGGAAAAGAAGAAATTTGAGCAGCTCAGCATTCGCAAGTTGCAGATGGAAAAGGCTAAAATCGATGCCGAAATCGCTCTTGAACAGGCGAAACTGCGTCGCGAAATGGCTCCCGCTAACGACATGCGCGCCCGCCTCGAAGTCGAAAACGCGTTGCGCCAGTCGAAGCTCGCTGCGGAATTCGCCGAAATCGACGAAGCCAAGCGTACGCTTGATGCCGTTGCCGCCCGTGATTCGGTGCGCGACAACCTCGCTTCTTTCGAACGCAATCTCCGCCTGCGCGAACGCGACTTGGATGCGCGTATCACGCGTCTGGAGCAGGAACTCGAACTCGGGAAATGCAATTTGGAGCTGACCCGCTCCCGCCTCGAACAGGGCAGCCGCAATCTCGTCGAAGCTCCTGCCGAATACCTGAAGGAACCTTTTGTTGACGGGACGCTTTACATTTCCGACCGCCGTATCGATTTCAACGGGCCGGTGACTCAGGCACTCGCCGAGCACGTTACCGAACGACTTTATTTTTACAATAACCAAAGCGCGGAATACCCGATTTTCATCGTTATCGACGACTCGCCGGGCGGATCGGCCTTTGCGGGCTACCAAATCCTGAAGGCGATGGAAAGCAGCAAGGCTCCGGTCTATGTCGTGGTTAAGGGCATGGCGGCGAGCATGGCGGCTATCGTCACGACGCTTGCGCCGAATTCGTTCTGCTACGAAAACACAATCATTCTGCACCACCAAGCCTCGTCGGGAGTTTCCGGCAACATGACCTCGATGGCGGAGCAGTACAAGGATCTCAAAACCTGGATTTCGCGCCTCTTCGAACCGATTTGCAAAAAGATCGGAAAAACGCAGGAAGAATTCGTCAAGGATATGTATGCGCACGTCTCGACCGGTGACTGGGCCGCGTGGGGCACGGATGCCGTGAAAATGCGCTGGGTCAACAATATCGCCGATCGCATCGTCGAAACCTCGGTGGTTAAAAAGCCGCAAAAGGCGCAGTTGATGCCGCAACTGATTTTCATGTCGGCAGAAGAGAAAACGGATGAGCGCGGAAACGCCTACGTCGAATTGCCGCCGCTCGAAGCCGGCGATGCCTGGCTGATTTACGATCCGCAGAATCGCTATCGCTTTGCCCGTTAATCCTCCTCAAGAAAGGTAAAAAAATGATTTTCTCGAAACGTGATTTATTCTCCGCAGCTTGCTTCTCCGCCGCTCTTTGCTTCGGCGGAAATCTGTGGGCTCAGGAATCCGAAACGACTCCCGTTGCGCCCGAGCAAGCCGCTGTCCCGGAAGCACCGGCCGCTCCCGCCAAAACGCCGGTTCAGCTTCTCGAAGAGGAATTGAAGGCGCTCGGCGAAGCGACCGAAAAAATTGCCGCCGAACGTGCCAAGATCGAAGCGGAACTCGCTCTCGCCAATGCCGAACGCGACCGCGAACTCCTTCCGAAGCAATTGGAAAAAATGCGCTTGGATGCCGCGAATGCGCAGCGCATGACGACGCTGACGGCTAAGTTGGCCGAAATCGATACCGAGCGCGCCAAGCTCGAACGCGATTTGGCTCTCGCAACCGGTCGCGGAAATGCCAAGCTACGCGAAAAGCAGTTGCGTGCGACGGAATTGGAAGCCGCTTCCCGCGAACTGCAGATGGATCTCGCGACGCTGAATGCGCAGTTCACCGCTCCGCAGGCCCTGCTCGCCAAGAAACAGGAACTCTCTAAAGTCGCGCTCGCCCAGCCGAAGTACCTCAAGGAACCGCTCGTGGACGGTACGCTTTATATCTCCGACCGCCGCATCGACTTCAATGGTCCGGTGACGCCGAATCTGGCTTCGTGGGTCTGCGATCAGATTCATTTCTACAACAACCGTAGCACGGAATACCCGATTTTCATTGTCATCGACAATTCGCCGGGCGGCTCGGTTTTTGCCGGCTACCAGATTCAGAAGGCGATGCAGAGCTCCCGTGCTCCGGTCTATGTCGTTGTCAAGGGTATGGCTGCAAGTATGGCGGCCGTTATCGCAACGACGGCGGAACGCTCTTACTGCTTTGAAAACACGAAGATTCTCCACCACCAGATTTCCTCCGGTTTCAACCGCTCGAATCTGACGGTTCTGCGCGAAGGCCTGGCCGTTGCCGAACAGGTTTACAAAATGTTCATCGGTCCGGTTGCCGACAAGCTGGGAATCACGATTGAAGAATTCACCAAGCAGATGTACGCCAATAACTCCGACGGTGATTGGCAGCAGTTTGGTTCCGAAGCCGTGAAAAGCCGCTGGATTGACTATCTGGTCGACCGAGTGGACGAAACGGCGACGGTCTCGATTGCTAACAACGAAGCTACGCCGCCGCCGATGGGAATGCCGCGTGCGTTGGCGGAAAAGACCGATGCCGAAGGTCGCCGCTACGTCGAACTGCCGACGCTGACGAATCCCTTCGACTGCTGGTGGCTCTCCGACAGCAAGGGCTACTACCGCGCCAAGTAATTAAAATTGAGGGTTCGAGGTTTCGGACCCTCATTTTTTTGTATGACAAAAGCGAAATCCGAGCCGAATTTTATCGCGCCCGCCGGCATGAGCGGGGAACTGGAGGATTTTATCGCCTTCCTTGATTTGGAACGCGGGCTCTCAAAAAATACTCTAGCGGCCTATCGGAAGGATTTGACGCAGTTTGCCGATTTTATCCGACGGGAAGGGCGAAAGGGAGACTGGCGCTTCGTTGAGGCTGAAGATGTGACCGAATGGTTGCGGGAGCTTGACGACGAAGGGCTCTCCGCCAAGAGCGCGGCCCGAAAGCTCACGGCGTTGCGCGTTTTTTCCAAACGGCTTGTGGCTGTAGGGCGGCGTTCGGACGATTTCTGTGAAGTGATTGCGCGTCCGAAAGTTGCGCGGAAACTGCCGGATTCGCTTTCCGTCGAAGAAGTGAGCAAGATTTTAGAACTTCCCGTCGGACACTCGCCGCAAGGCCTCCGCAACCGCGCGATGCTTGAGCTTGCTTACGGAAGCGGCCTGCGCGCTTCGGAGCTCTGCACGCTCGACATTCAGTCCGTCAATTTCGAGGAAGGATTGGTGCGTGTGCGCGGGAAGGGGAGCAAGGAACGCATCGTTCCCGTGGGAGACGAAGCAATTCACGCATTGAAAAACTACCTTTCGGAGGCCGGGCGCCCTTTGCTCGCTAAGCCGAAGACCGGCAGTGCGCTTTTCATCAGCCAATGGGGCAAGGCGATTTCGCGCAAAATGCTTTGGGTGATACTCCAAAAGGAAGTTCAACGCGCCGGTATCCGAAGAAAAATCCATCCGCACCAATTGCGGCATGCCTTTGCGACACACCTGCTCGCCAACGGCGCCGACCTGCGTTCCATTCAGGAAATGCTCGGGCACGCCGATATCAGCACGACGCAGATTTACACCGCCGTCGAGAAAACGCGTCTCAGCGACGAACACCGTCGCACACATCCGAGAGCGCGGTTGGATTAGTGCGGATCGCGGCTCTTCGGAGCCATAATTTCGCCTCGCGTGTGAGCGGAAATCGGTTCAGAATTTCCGGCACTTATGAGCATTGAAGAAAAAATTGCAGCCCTCGGCTTAACGCTTCCCCAACCCCCGGCTCCCGCCGGCGCCTATGTCCCCGCAGTTCAAAGCGGCAATCTGCTTTTCCTTTCGGGAACGCTCCCGATGGCCGACGGCAAAATGACGCATTCCGGCATGATCGGTTCGTCGCCCGAAAAAGATATTGCTTACGGCTACGCGGCGGCCCGCCAATGCGCGCTTGCGGCTCTTGCCAATGCCAAGGCCTATCTCGGTTCGCTCGAACGCATCAAGCGCATCGTCAACGTCAACGGCTTCGTTTACGCTCCCGAAGGTTTTGCCGATGCTCCGAAGGTCATCAACGGCGCCTCGGAACTCTTCCTCGAGCTCTTCGGTGAAAACGGCAAGCATGCCCGCGCGGCGGTTGCGCTCGGCGGCGTGCCGCTTCATGCGACGGCTGAAGTGCAGGTCATTTTGGAAATTGCGTAAGCGCGTTCTCGGCTTGTCGTCGTGAGTAAGCTGGTTTCTGAATTAGACGCCTTAGTCGCCGGAATCGAGCGCCCGTCTTGGGACGCGTATTTCATGGCGATGGCTATCCTGATCGCCTCGCGTTCCGCCTGTGAGCGCCTGCATGTCGGTTGCGTGCTCGTTTCGGCGGGGACGCATCCGAACCGCGTGATTGCCGCCGGGTACAACGGCTTTTTGCCCGGCGCGCCGCATTGCTCCTGCGTGCGGGAAGGACACGAGCAGGCGACCGTTCACGCCGAGCAGAACGCGATTGCCGACGCCGCCAAGCGCGGTGTTTCCGTCATGGGCGCGACCGTTTACGTCACGCACTTCCCCTGCATTAATTGCGCGAAAATTTTGGCCTCTGCCGGTGTCGGTACGATTAAGTATCTGCACGATTATCACAACGATCCGCTGGTCGAAACGCTCTTGGCCGAAGCGAAAATTCGCGTCGAACATCTGCCGCTCTCCTCGAAGGACGCTTAATGAACGGCCATGAAGCTCGAAGGTTCCGACATCATTTATGAGAAGGTTTGCGGGAATTTCCTGCTCGCCCGCCTGAATGTGCGCGGCATCTTCGAGCGCTCCGTGGTTTGGATTTCACGTTTCTCCCGTGAGGAGGGCGCCCGCGGACTGATTTTGAATGCGCCGATGGGAAAAATGCTGGGCGAGTGTTCGCCGACTTTCGCGGGAACGCCGTTTGCGCGCATCCCGATGCATATCGGCGGCCCCGTCGATGAAATGCGCCTTTCCGTGCTCGCGAGCGTCAGAAATTTGATCACGGGCGATCGCATGCTCCAGCTGGGACTTCCGCCGGACCGCATCCGCGATTTGATGAACGATACTTCCGCGCGTCTTTTCGCGTTTGCCGGATCGGCTGCTTGGGCCCCGAAGCAATTGGAAGACGAATTGGCGGCGGGCACCTGGCTCGTCGTTCGCGCCGATTTTGCGGCCTGGGAAAATAATCCCGGGCGCGGGCTTTGGGAGGCGCTTTTGAAAAACAACAAGAAGCTCGAGGCGCAGTTGATGTTGCGGGCTCCGCGAAACCTCGACGAAAATTAACGGCACGCGTTGCGAAAAACGCAAAACGACCTGCTTGCAATTACGATTTTTGGCCGGAATGGAAATGCGCTTTGAGTCCGGGACGAGAAATTTTTACCGAGATTTATGTATGCTCCTGGCAAAAAGGTCTTGAAGCTTATCCGTAAGAGTGGCGTTCCAAGAGGCATTATGAAGAAAATTCTCTTTGCTTTGTTCGCCCTTGCCTCCGCCGTGCTTTTCGCGAGTTCCGGCAAAAAAGAACGAATGAGTGTACTTTGTAGCAAGAAACAAAAAACGTCATCTGAGGCCCCGCGACCCCGTGAGAGACAAATAGGGAACTTTCACGGAGACACGGAGTATCGCAGAAACGCTAACGGCGAATTTCGTGTTCGGCGGCATTGTGATTTTATGAAGCGAATTTTTCTCTCGTCGCTGAGCTTTTTTGTCGTGTGGACGGGCGTTTTCGCACAAGACGATACGACGCCTGAGGCTGCGGCGCGGGCGGTTGTAGGGCGTGTTTTTCCGGACTTGGAAGCCCGCCTGATTGTGGAGCTTTCGGAGAAATGCGGGGACTCCGGCGATTATTTCTGTCAGGAAATTGAATCCGGGAAATTGCGCGTGCGCGGGAGTAATCCCGTCGCCCTGTGCCGCGGCGTGTATGATTTTGTCCGCAACAACGGCTACGGGATCGTGCATTGGTCGGGCGATCGCTTGGAGCTTCCGGAGAACCTGAAGCATGCGCGCACGCGGGAATGCGTTTCGCCGTTCCGCCATCATTATTATTTCAACGTCGTTACTTACGGTTACACGTTGCCTTACTGGGACTGGGCGCGTTGGGAGCGCGAAATCGACTGGATGGCGCTTCACGGAATCGACATGCCTCTGGCTTTGGCGGCAAACGAAGCGATTACCGCCAGAGTCTGGCGCAGGCTCGGTTTTACGGAAAAGGAAATTGCCGATTATTTCGTCGGACCGGCCCATTTGCCGTGGATGCGTATGGGCAATATCAGCGGCATCGATTCGCCGCTTCCCGCCGAGTGGCACGCGCGTCAGATTGAGCTCCAACATCGGATTTTGTCGCGGATGCGCAGCTTGGGTATGAAACCGATTGGCCCCGGTTTTGCGGGATTTGTTCCGCAAGCTGTTACGCGCTTGTTTCCGGAGGTCAAAATAACGGAGACGTCGTGGGGCGGGGCGTTCCGCAATTGGATGCTTTCACCCGAGGAACCGCTGTTTTGCGAAATCGGAAAATTATTTATCGAGGAATGGGAAAAGGAATTCGGCAAAAACGACTATTATCTCGTCGATAGTTTCAACGAGATGGAGCTCCCTTTCCCGCCGCACGGAAATCCCGAGCGCTATGCGTTGCTGGCGGATTACGGCGAAAAAGTTTACCGTTCGATCGAAGCAGGCAATCGGGAGGCTGTTTGGGTCATGCAGGGATGGATGTTCGGCTACCAGCGAAATATTTGGGATGCTGCGACCTTGCGTGCCTTATTAAGCCGCGTGCCCGACGACCGCATGCTTCTGCTCGATTTGGCGGTCGATTATAATCAGTGCTTTTGGAGAAACGGCGCGAATTGGGAGTTTTACAAAGGATTTTTCAATAAGCCCTGGGTGTACAGCGTTATTCCGAACATGGGCGGAAAATCCGGGATGACGGGGATGCTTGCGTTCTATGCCAACGGGCATTTGTCCGCTTTGAATTCCGCAAACAAGGGCAAGCTGACGGCCTTCGGCATGGCGCCGGAAGGGCTCGAAAACAACGAAGTCATTTACGAGCTCATTGCGGATGCGGGCTGGAGTCGCACGGCGATAGATGTCGAAGCGTGGCTGGAAAATTACACGCAGTGCCGCTACGGGACCGTGCCGCAGGGGATGAAGGCGTTTTGGCAGGGCATGCTACAGTCCGTTTACGGATCGTTTACGGATCATCCGCGCTACAATTGGCAGTTGCGGCCGGGCTTGGCGGGCAAGGGTACAATCAACGCGAATGCGGCATTTTATCGCGGAATCGAGGCCCTTGCCGAATACGCCGGAGCGATGAAGGGCAATGTAAATTTCGAAAATGATTTTTGCGAATGGGCGGTTGCGTACGCCGGAGGGAAGGCCGAGGTGCTTACCCGCGAAATCGAACGTGCTTACGCGCAAGGCCGCCGGAAAGAAGCCGAGGCCGCGGAGAAGCGGTTCATCAGAATTTTGGAAAAGGCGGATCGGGTACTCGCGGCGCATCCGACGAAATCGCTGGACCGCTGGATTCGCATGGCCCGCAACTGCGCCGGCGGAAATGAGGCGCTTGCGGATTACTACGAGCGGAATGCGCGTCGCATCGTGACGATTTGGGGACCTCCCGTCGAAGATTATTCCGCACGGCTTTGGAGCGGCCTCATCGGGACTTATTACCTTCCGCGATGGAAACATTATTTCGAGATGAAAAAAAGCGGAAAACCTTTTGATTTCCCGCAGTGGGAACGCGCTTGGATTGAGCCGGGGAACCGTGTTTCGCCCGCCGCAGACAACCCTGCAGGGAATAAACTCGACGAAGCCCTGGAGCTTCTGCGCAGCGCCTCCGGACTTTAGCTGCACCCGCCCGTCGGGCTTAGCGCCGACTGCGAAACGGCGAAAGCCCGTCTTTGAGCTTTTCCGCTAAATTCAGATTTGCGGGCGCGGGCTGAGATGGGCTAAAATGCTCCGAATATGACAGAAATCTTCTTTTCGGCACTGGCACTTGTAATCGGCTATATTTTGGGCGCAATCCCGTTTGCGGTAATCGTCGCAAAGCGCTACGGCGTGGATATTCTCAAGGCGGGAAGCGGTAATCCCGGCGCCACCAACGTTAAGCGCACCTGCGGAAAAGCCGCCGGCAACCTCGTATTTTTCCTTGATATGTTCAAGGGCTTCGCCGCCTCGTTTTGGCCTTGGATCGTCATGGGCGCGCTCGTTCCGACCGATTCCGCCGAGGCCGCCAACTGGCCGCACGCCATCGCCGTCGCCCAGCTCTGCGGCTTCGCCGGCGCGCTTCTCGGCCACTGCTTCTCGATTTTCCTGAAATTCAAGGGCGGTAAGGGCGTTTCGACGACCATCGGCGGCTTGCTCGGCGCCATGCCGATCGCCGTTCTCGTCGGCGTTGTCGTATGGCTCGCGGTTTATTTCCCGACGCGCATTGTCGCTATTGCCTCCATGGTCTTTGGGCTCTCGCTTCCGCTGACCTCCATGGTCCTGGCTAAATTCTTTCCGCAGTTCGGCTACACGGGAATCCATGTCGGATTCTGTCTCGTCGTCGCCGTTTTCATCATCATCATGCACCGTTCGAACATCGCACGCCTGCTCAAGGGAGAAGAAAATTCCTTCAAGAAATAGGCGCTCGCACTGCGGAAACGCGTAAAACAAAATTAACTACCATTTACACTCAGAATGAATAAAACAAAAATCGGTATCGGATTTATCGGATTCGGCACGGTCGGGCAGGGCGTTTGGAAACACCTGCAGTCCCAGCGGGAAGAACTCGAAGAGCGCCTCGGCGTTTCCATTTCTTTCCCGAAAATCGCCGTGCGCGACCTCAAACGCGAACGAGGCGTAAGCGTTCCGGCAGACACCCTGACGCTCGACCCGATGGAAGTCGTCAACCACCCCGACGTCAACATCGTCTGCGAACTCATGGGCGGCACCACCAAGGCCAAGGACTACACTCTCGCCGCACTCAAGCTCGGCAAGGTCGTCGTCTCCGCCAACAAGGCACTCATTTACGAATTCGGACGCGAGCTCTTTGACACGGTCAAGGAATTCGGCGGCCACTACTACTTCGAAGCTTCCGTCGCCGGCGGGATTCCGATTATCAAAACCCTGCGTGAAGGCCTTGTCGCCAACCGCTTCGCTTCCATCGCCGGGATTATCAACGGGACCTGCAATTACATCCTCTCGCGCATGGAAGCGGAGGGCAAATCCTACGAAGAAATTCTTCAGGACGCGAAGAAGCTCGGCTATGTTGAAGCGGACGACCGCCTCGACCTCGACGGTTGGGACGCCTTCCACAAGGCCGTTATTCTCGCCTTCCTCGCCCACGGGAAATGGGTTTCCGAGCGCGATGCCCTCGTCGAAGGGATTCGCAATGTTACGCTCGAAGACATGCACCGCGCCCGCGATTTCGGTTATCGCATCAAGCTGATCGGCATGATTCGCCGCAATTTCAAGACCGGCGCACTCTCGCTCGGCGTTTACCCGGCCCTCATCCCGCTCGACAAGACGCTCGCCCGTGTGGACGGCGTTTACAACGCTATCAAGCTCTCCGGCGACGTTGCGGGAACGACGATTCTCATCGGTCGCGGCGCCGGCCAGGACGCGACGTCTTCCGCCGTCATCAGCGATATCGTCGATGCCATGATCGGGATTCGCGACGACGCTCACAAATTCCTCACGCCCAGCGACATCGATGCCTGCTACCGCCTCGGCGAATCCGCCCGCATGGCGACGATGGACGAAATCCGCTCGAAGTTCTATCTGCGTATTTCGATTTTGGACGAACCCGGCACCCTCGTCGGATTCTATTCCGTGCTCGCAAAACACGGCGTTTCCGTCGCACGCGTCGTCACCTACGAACATCAGGGCGAACGCCGCGGCACGATTACGCTCGCGACCTATCCGACCTCGGAAGCGATTATGGAGCGCGTTGTTGATGAACTCAAACAGCTCCCGCAGATTCTTACCGCGCCGCTCGTGCTCCGCATTTACGAGCCGACGCGCGAGTAATTTTCGGATTACGGAGCAACGGGCCCGGCGCCCGAAAAAGACGTTCCCGTAGGGTGACTTGCGGGAACGTCTTTTTTAGTTTTTTGCGCATCGCGAGTTTTTTTGAGAGCTTTTAGACTATGAGAAAAACACTTGTCTATCGTTGTAAACTAAAATTTGCTGTGCAAAAACTGCTTCTCCAGCTGTTTTGTACTGGGAGTACAGCACGTGTTGCGGCCGACATGGCGGGCGTGCAACACAACACGGCCAAGCTGTTTTTCCGCAAGTTGCGTGCTGTGATTCGGGTTGAAAGAGAGCGGGAGCGGCTCAAGAAAATCGCCGGGACGATTGCCATCGATGAAGCCTATTTTCAAGGATTCGGCAAGGCGAAGCGGTTGCGCGGGCGCAGTACTTCCGGAAAAATTCCTGTTGTCGGAGCCTGCCAAATCGAAAACGGCGTAAAACGCGTCCGGATCGAGCGGATTTCCTCTGCGAAATCGAAGATTTTAGTCGGTTTTGCCAAGCGCACGGCTTCCCCCGGAGCGGTTATTCACACCGATTCGTTCAGAGGATACAATCGCCTGAGCGCTGCCGGATTTGCTCATTTGTCCGTAAACCACTCGAAAGAGTATAAGGCTAAAAACGGCGCTTGTACGAATGCGATTGAATCCGTTTGGAGTGCGTGCCGGCGGCATTTTGTCCGCTTTTGCGGCGGGTATCGTCACCGGATCAATGATTTCCTGGCAGAAATGGAAATGCGCTTTGCGTCCGGGACGAGAAATTTTTACCGGGATTTGTGTGTGCTCCTGGCGAAAAGGTCTTGAAACTTTTCCGTGAGAGCGGCGTTTTAATAGGCATTATGAAGAAAATACTCTTTGCCTTGTTCGCCTTTGCCTCCGTCGTGCTTTTCGCAAGCGATTCAAGAGAGGAACTTGCGAAAAAGCTTTATGGAAGGATTAGAATCGTTAATGGCTCAGACGATTATCCTGACTACAAAGTCCGCATCGTTCAGTACGGATGGGGCCGAGAAGATCTCCGCGTGAAAATTGTCGAAGACGGTCATCCATCTAACATTGGAGAATGGAAGATTACTGACGAATCCTACCATTTCAAGATTCGCTTCGTTACCGAAGGCGAGGATATATCCATCTGCTTTGTACAAGATTATCCAGGTCTTACACCTTAAAAATTAATTCGTCCCACTTTTCCCCCTCTTTGTGAGACTCAAAGGTTCGAACGCGTTCCCATTTCTGGAGAGCCTCCTTCCAACTTACGTCTTCTTTGGCAAGTCGCCAATTCCCATTATTGGGTAGCTTAGGGATTTTTGACCAGTTGGGTTTGCTAATCTTGCCGAGTTCTTTTGAAAAGTTGTACTCACTGACGAGCTCTGTCTCTATAACCTCATAACAAGAAATAGGGAAAGTTTTAATGCCTTTTTCTGCAATTACCCTGTACAGTTCTTCTACTATTTCGATGTTTACATCGTAAAAGAAACTTCGTTGCCAGCCTCCATTACAAATGTAATTCCTAAAGAAATCCCCAATTGCAATCTTGTCTTTCCTGTCTGTATCCGGAAGATAATCATAGGCGCCCGGCATCTCTGGATTTTCATTTGTCGATTTAGGAAAGCAGATTTGCTCGTTAATGTTTGACTTTGAAAGCTTTTCGAGTACGCCGCGCAATCCTCCCGGAATCTTATTGCGATAGCGGGGGTGATTCAAAATCGACACTTGGTTTTCGGTTGTCTTGATTTTCACATTCCTTTCGGATGGACCGCCGTGTTTGAATTTTGAGGTTTCGACGGCACGCTTGAAAAACTTGCAGACGACGGTCCACAGGTTTCCGTCCGAGGAATTTGCGTCCACAGTCTGCAAGACGCAATCGCTCGGGAAATGTTTGCTGTGCACGCCGAGATCCGGCGAATCCGCCAAGATCTCGTCATAGCTTCCTTTTTGCTGATACGTCAGCGTTCCCGTAAAATCTCTCGAGCCTTCCAGGCTTCTCGAAAAGCTCTTAGAGACGACCTTTTTCTCTTTTTCGTCGCTCATCTTACGCTCCGGCTTGGGTGATTTGAATGGTGTAAACCTCGTTCAGAGCGGACGACGTGAGGGTGATTGTCGTCGAGCGCTTCCACGCCCCAGCGGACCGTTTTTCCGTGTTGTTCTGCTGCCATGATGGTTGTCCTTGTTTGGGTTGAATAAAAATTTGAAACTTTTTGGGTAAATGCGTGTTCTATTGGGTATTATGAAAAAACTCCTCTTTGCCTTGTTTGCCTTCGCCTCCGTCGTGCTCTTCGCAAGTGATTCCCGCAGCGAAATCGCAAAAAAGCTTTACGGAAGGATTCGTGTTGTTTCTGCAGGAGAAGACTACAGCGTCAGAGTAGTTGGTGCGGGAGAAGATCTTGGAGTTCGTGTAGTCGGATGTGCTCCAACTACACCCGGACAATGGGAATTTGTTACGGCTGGCGAAGATTTTGAGATTCGCTTTGTGGAGGCCGGAGAAGATATTTCAATCCGCTTTGTTGGAGCAGGAGAAGGACCGCGTTAGATACTGTAAATTTCTTCGTCCCATTTGTGTCCGTTGTCGGAAGAGCTAAACTCTCGCTTTCGCTCCCACTTCCGGAGGCTTTCCTTCCAAGTGAAATCTTCTTTTGTAAGCAACCAGTTCCCATTCCAAGGCAATTCCGGAATTTTTGACCGGGCCGGAAAGCTCGAATTTGAAGGCACACCGGAGCAATGGAGCGCGATTTCCGAAATCGTTTACATGCTTTCGCTCTCCCGCGAACAGGCGGCCGAGTATCTCCAAATGCTTTCCCGCCGTGAGCAGACTTGCCGTTACACCGCTTTTGCGCTCTCGCTCACCGAGCAAGACCTTATCGGGGCTTGGACGTGGTTCCTGAACAGAGATGCCAAGGCAATTGTTGCCGGGCAGGCCCGCAGCACCGACGCCGACAGCTCAAAAAACGCGTAACGCCCGCAGGCGTCGCGTTTATCCTCTACACGCTACGGCGAGCGGGCTTTACCTTAGACGAAATTAACGAAATGCCGGCCTCCCACGCATTCCAGTTTCTTCACTGCGCCCTATGCTTCGAAGGCGTCGAAACGCGGTTCGCGTTCCAAACGCCTCTCGAACAAATCTAAAACCGGCAAATCAAAAAAGTGCTTAGTACATAGAATAGAATGTGTCGAGCGCCCACTTAAAGCAGGGAGGAACAATTAAAGCCACCAAAAGAAGCGCAACGAAAATAAGAACGCAGTTCAAAACGAAGGAGAACGTAAACGATTTCCAATCTTCGTCCGGAAAATAAAAGTGCTTAACTATAACGGCTACCACTAACGGAAAAACAATAAGCGCTGCCGCAGGCGACCATGGGCAAGGGCAGAAAATAAAAGCAATAGCAGCAGGCAAATGCATAACACAAAAGTATTTAAACAAAAGAGACAAATCAAGGATTAAAAAAATGAGTTCCACAGATTTCAGCATCGCGATCGGCGCCAACATCTCCGACTTCCAGGCGGGCATGGTCGGTGTTCGTAATTCCGTTTCGAACACCGTCAACAATATCAACGCGCAGTTTAATCAGTTTAACGCGACGATTTCCAAAACAAAAGCCGCCGGAGTTGAGATGGCTTCATACGTGGCGAGTGCTTTTAATGGGTGGAAAGATATCGCGGGTTTTGCCGCTAAAGTTTTTGCTGAGCCGCTTCGTCAGTTTTCCCGCTACGAGGATGCGGCCACCCGACTTGCACCGCTCGTGGGCGGACTCGATGCCGCCAAAACCCTCACGAAGGAGCTACGAGACGAAGCCGCCAACGGCTACCTCTCACTTGAGCAACTCACCTCTATTGCCGGCCGGCTCGCAACCGGCTTTAAATCGAGTTCCGAAATCAAGCAATGGACCTCCGCGTTCCACAACCTCGCCGCCGGTACGGGAATGGATGTCAACGAGCTTGTCGGCATTCAACGCCGCCGAAAAAATCATTAAAAATACAGCTCGAAAGGCCCGCAGGCGCTAAAGAATCTCTAAATCTTTCTCGGAATCGTCAGGTTTCTTTTTTTTCTGCGTCTTCTCATGGAAGTACTCCCACAAAACCCCGAGAACCGAAAACCCGAGAGTAGACAAGAACAAGGAATATATTTTTGCCTCGGCAGAAACCCCAAAGAAAGAGAGCAATGCTCCAAGGACAATCGCCCAACCGACAAGCAAAATCGAGACAGGGACTGACAGCCAGCAGAGCAACGTCAACTTATAAATCCGGATGATATTTTGGGGCATGCGTTATTTTTACTCTTCATCGGTGTATCTCTACAAGTTTTTTTCGCTACGCTCAAAAAACTCTCGTGGTGCGCCCCGCGATGCTTCTTCCTCCCGGGAAAAAAGATTCCTTACTGAAAAAAGAGCTCTCCATTTTTGCGGTAAAGGATTTTGGTTTTGCGGGCAAGGAGCTCGCGAACGATACCTGCTTTTAGCCGATAAACGTTTTGAGGCGTGACTCCGAATTTTCGCATTATTGAAAAGCTCCGTTTAGGTGACGGCAAATCGGTCGGATTCGTCGCAAATCGAAGCGGGAAATCACTCATGCTTCCGTGAAAGAGGCCTTCAATTTTTAGTTTTGTTTCGGTGGAGCAGGCAGGGTAGATTTTTTGAAAATATGAATACGGAACACCCTTTTCTTTCGGAAGATTTTTATGTTGATTGGGCGCAGCTGACGCCGGAACGCATCGTTCCCGACATCGAATTGGCACTTGAACGTGCCCGCGAAAACATCGAGCAGATTTGTACGCAGGCTCCGGACGCCGTTTCCTTCGATGCCACGCTGCTCGGTTTTGCCCGCGCGACGCGTGAGCTTGGACGTGCTTGGGGACGTGTCAGCCATCTCGAAAGCGTCGAAAACACGCCCGCGCTCCGCGAAGCCTACAATGCCGTTTTGCCGAAGGTGACGGAATTCTTCAGCTCGCTTACGCTCAATGCCCGCCTTTGGGAAAAAATCAAAGCCGCTGCCGAAGCCGTTCCCGCAGGAACACTCAACGCAGTGCAACAACGCTTTTGGGACGAAACGCTTGCCGATTTCCGCGAAAACGGAGCGGATTTGCCGGATGCGCAGAAAAAGCGTCTCGCCGAAATCAATGCCAAGCTCGCCGAACTCACGACGAAATTCGGCGAAAACGTCCTCGATTCCACCAATGCTTGGGAAAAATTTGTTGCCGACGAAAGCCTGCTTGCCGGCATTCCCGCGGGTGCCAAAGCGGCCGCCGCAGCTTCGGCGAAAACGAAAAACCGCGAGGGCGAATTCCGCTTTACGCTCCAAGCACCTTCACTCGTACCTGTGATGCAGTACGCGGAAAACGACAGTCTGCGCCGCGAAGTGTGGGAGGCATCCAACGCCGTTGCCCGCGACGGCAAGTTCGACAACACGCCGCTCGTCCGCGAAATTCTCGCGTTGCGCGACGAAAAAGCGAAATTGCTGGGCTTCGCGCATTTTGCCGATTACACGACGTCGCGCCGTATGGCAAAGAGCGGGAAAAACGCCCGCGATTTTGTCGAAAACCTACGTGCCCGCGTTGATTCATTTTTCAAAAAAGAAACGGAAGACTTGGCGGTGTTTGCCCGGAAACACGGAGATGCCGTCTCGGCCGAAACGGGGAAACTCGCCCCTTGGGCTGTCGGATTCTGGGCGGAGAAACTGCGTCGCGAGCGCTATGATTTCGACGAAGAATGCCTGCGCCCGTACTTCGAGGTCAACGCCGTCATTGCCGGCGCTTTCGCCATCGCGGAAAGACTTTTCGGTGTAAAGATCACAGAAAAAACGGGAGTTTCCGCGTGGCATCCGGAAGTGAAAACCTACGAAATTTTTGACGGCGAAAAAATGCTCGGCGCTTTTTACACGGACTGGCATCCGCGTGAAACCAAGCGTGCCGGAGCGTGGATGAATTTCCTCGCGACGCGCGGCGAAGGCGTGCCCGCCCACCTCGGGTTGATTTGCGGCAATATGTCGCCCGCCGTGGACGGCAAGCCGGCCTTGCTTTCTTTCAACGAAGTGCTGACGATTTTCCACGAATTCGGGCATTTATTGCACCATGTGCTGAGCGAGGTCGAAATTCCGGAACTCGCGGGAACAAACGTCGCCTGGGATTTCGTCGAGCTGCCTTCGCAAATCATGGAAAACTGGTGTAAGCATGCGGAATCCTTGAACGTTTTCGCCAAGCACTTCGAGACGGCAGAGCCGCTCCCGCAGGAGCTTTTGGAAAAGCTGTTGCGTGCCCAGAATTTCCGTGCCGCCAGCGCCTGCGTTCGACAGCTCTCCTTCGGAAAGATGGACTTGGATTTCCACGTCGAAACCGACAAATACCGCGATTGTGATCCGGAAGGCTACTGGAATGAAACCCTTGCCGATTACCTCGTGCCGACGGCGTTCCCGCAGGTTTCGATGGCGCGCAAATTCCTGCACCTCTTCTCCGAATCGACCGGCTATGCGGCAGGCTATTATTCCTACAAATGGGCGGAAATGCTCGAAGCGGACTGCTTTACGCGCTTTTTAAACGAAGGCATTCTGAATCCGCAGACCGGGCGCGAATTCCGCGAAAAAATCCTCGCGCGCGGAAACGCTGCGCCTGCCGAGACGCTCTTCCGCGATTTCATGGGCCGCGAACCCGATCCCGTTGCTCTTCTCAAGCGCGAAGGTCTGATTACGGAAAGCTGAACACATTGCTCCGAATAAATCGTAATTGGGCGCGTGTCGTTTTGCGTTTCTGTGAGGCTCCGTGTCTCTGTGTCTCCGTGAGAGTTTCCGATTGGTTTCTTACGTTGAGTTCATTCCCGGAATTTTTCGGATAAAAAAGCGTTCCCGAGGGTTCGGGAACGCTTTTTTGTAGAGTTCTCAGTCGGAACTCGGGTTATGCCTTGCAGCATTCGTTCTTTGCCCAAGCGACGAGCATCCAAACGGTCTTTTCTTGCTCCTGGAGGTAGCCGCTGATCTGAGCCAGCGTCGATTCGTCGTTGAGTTCGCTCGCGAGCGCGATGATGCGGCGTTCTTCCTTGATCAGGTGGGAGAGGGTCTCGAGGACGTTGTCCAAGGCGGCGCTGGCGCAGGAGACGCCGGAGACTTCTTGGACGCGGGCGACCTTGAGGTACTCGCTGAAGCGGTTTTCCGGTTCATTCCCGAGCATCAGGATGCGTTCCGCGATTTCATCGACCTTTTCGGCGGCATCGTTGTACAGCTCTTCAAACTTTGCGTGGAGCGTGAAGAAGGCGTGCCCCTTGATGTTCCAATGGAATCCGCGGAGATTCGTGTAGAAAACCTGGAAGTCCGCCAAGAGGGCTGCCAAGGCTTCTGCGACCTGATTCGCCGCTGCTTCGTTAATGTGGAGGTAGTCTGTTGTCTTCATTTTTTATTTCCTTTGTTGTCTGTTTTATTGTTTTAGAAATTAAGCGTATTTTTAATTGTATTTTGTTTAAATTTGTAATGATTACAAGAATAAAATTCCGATTGCGGGAAAAAAATTGCGTCTTTAGGATGCCGAACAAGCTTTTTTAAGATATGAAACTCGATGCCTCTCAAAAAAATGCCGTCGCTCAATGGGTCAACGACGGGGCTTCTCTTTCCGAAGTGCAGACGAAAATTGCCGAGGAATTCGGTATTAAGATGACGTATATGGATGTACGTTTTCTCGTCGACGATTTGGATTTGGAGCTTTGCGACAAGAGCGCACCGGCGCCGGAAGCTCCTACGGCATCACAGGGCGCGGCTTCCGTGCCGCCGCAAGCGGCTCAGGCGAATCCTTATGCCTACGCCGATGAGGACGAAGTGCCTGCGGGAACGCCGGCAGCGGATGCGGCCGCAGAGGAAGTCGCGAAGGTTTCCGTGACGGTGGATCCGGTACAACAGCCCGGCGTTATCGTGGGCGGCGGGATTCGTTTTTCCGACGGCGTGCGCGGGCGCTGGCTGATCGATGCGACCGGGCGTCTCGGGCTCGACGGCTTGCCGCAGGGCTATCGTCCGTCCCAGCAGGACGTCGCCGAAGTGCAGGTTTTGCTTTCACAGGAACTGCGTAAGCTCGGCTATCAGTAATCGGCGTTTTGAGTGCCGCGGCGTTGACATTTTTCGGCGGGGGCAAGGTTCCGCTTTATCTCGCACCGATGTCGGGCTTTACCGATATCGGTTTTCGCGCGCTCTGCAAACGTTTCGGTGCAGACGTGCTCGTGTCTGAGTTTGTCCAAAGCGAACCGTTGATTCGCGACCGCGAGCGGACTTGGCGTGACGTCGATTTTACGCCGGAGCAACGCCCGATGGGGATTCAGATTTTCGGGGCCGTGCCCGATTCGATGGCACGTGCCGCCGCCTTGCTTGAGGAGCGTCTGAAGCCCGATTTTATCGATATCAATTTCGGGTGCCCGGCGCGCAAAGTTGTCGAGTGCAACGCCGGTTCGAGTCTGCTTAAAGATCTTCCCTTGGCGGAAAAAATCGCGCGTGCCGTGGCGCGTGCCGTTCCTGCGACTCCGGTGACGGCGAAGATGCGCTTGGGCTGGGATTCGCAGTCGCTCGTGCATCTCGAAGCCGCCAAACGTCTTGAAGATGCGGGCATGCGAGCCGTTGCGGTTCACGGGCGCACGCGTGCGCAAGGCTATTCCGGTGAGGCGGATTGGGAAAAAATCGCAGAAGTGGCGCAGGCGCTGACGGTGCCGGTTATCGGCAACGGCGACATTCGCGATGCGGCAACGGCGGCGCGGCGTGTGCGCGAGACCGGCGTTGCGGGGCTGATGATCGGGCGAGGGGCGCTCGGCAAGCCCTGGATCTTCCGCGAAATCAAGGCGGCGATTGCGGGAGAGCCTCTGCCGGAACGTCCCGATGCCGCGGAAACGCGCGCTATGATTTTTGACTATGCGGCCAGGCTCTGTGCAACACGCGGAGCGGACGGCGCGCAGAATCTGCGTTGGATGTTGGCACGCCTTTTCCCGTTTACGGCCGGCATTTCCGGCGGCAAGAAATTGCGGGCCGCCATTGCGGATTGTACGACGTTGAACGATTTGAAAGCGGTCCTCGAAACGGCTTGAAATTAAGGCATGGCCCCGGCGCGGGAGCAGACGAATCCGGCGCGTTCGGCGGCGAGGCGATGGGCCTCGTAAAGGCTTTTTCCGTCAAGAACAGCCACGGTGAATGCGGCGGTGAACGCGTCTCCGGCGCCGACGGTATCGACGACACGGATTGTTTTGTCGGCAGGAATGAAAGAGCGTTCACCGTCGCGTGTTGCGGCAAAACTGCCTTCGGCTCCGCAACTCAGCACGATGTAGCGCAGACGCGGAAATGCCGCGAACACGATTTCAAAAAACGCGTCTTTTTGTGCGTGAAAATCGCCGTCGGTTTTCGGGAGAAAATAGCCGGCAAGGACGGCGAGTTCGCTTTCGTTGATTTTGAGCACATCGGCGAGTGCGAGGGATTCGCGTACGAGTGTTTCCGAGTAAAAATGCTGGCGGAGATTGACGTCGAACACGCGCAGGGCTTCGGGCGGCATGGCGTTCAGAAATGCGCGAATGGTATTGCGGGACATCTCCGAGCGCTGGGCGAGTGTGCCGAAAGCAGCGGCGTCGCAGGTTGCGGCAACCCGGCGCAGTTCGTCCGTGAACGCGAGATTATCCCACGCGACATCCGGCGGGAAAACATAGCGGGCGCTTCCGCCGGCATCGAGCGAGACGCGTACCGTCCCCGTATCCCGGTCATTGCGCTGAAGCAGGGCGGGCAATTGCTTTTCTGCCAAAAGAGCGACGACGGCATCGCCGAGCGCATCGCGGCCGATTGCGGAAATCGCCATCCCTTCGGCACCGGCGCGGGACGCATGGTAGGCAAAATTCGCGGGCGCACCGCCGAGCGTTTTGCGGGACTCAAAAATGTCCCAGAGAATTTCTCCGAGACCGACGACGAGCTTAGGGGATTTCATGCAAATTAAAAGCGTCGAAAGTTTGCGGGATAGTGAAAGATATTCCGGCTATTGGCTACGCAGGCCTTCGTAAATGCGCGGCACGCGTTTGGTGATGGAGACCAGGGCTTCCCAGGGGATGCAGTCGCCCCAAGCGCAAAAAGATTCGACGGAGATTGCTTCGCCGTCGGCCTCGCCGATGAGCGTGACGACGTCGCCGACGCGGGCTTCGGGGAGGTCGCTGACGTCGATCAGGGTTTGGTCCATGGTGGCGCGGCCGATGACGGGCACGCGTCGGCCGCGCACAATGAATTGGGCCCGGTTGCTGGCGGCGGTGGGAATGCCGTCGCCGTAGCCGGCGGTGACGATTGCGACGCGCGTTTCGCGGGAAAGAATTTTCGTGCGGTTGTAGCTGACGGCGGCGCCTGCCGGGAGCGTTTTGATCAGGCCGATACGTGAACGAAACGCGAGGACGGGTTCCGGGGAAATTTTGGAAAAAAAGCTTCCTTCGGCGGGCGGAAGTCCGTATTGGAGGATGCCGACGCGGACGGCGTTGAAAGGCGCCCGACAGGAAAAACTTTCCAGGCCGGCGGAATTGTCGGCGTGGATCAGCAGATTTTCCCGGACGGAGGCGGGGATTTTTTCGACAACGGCGAGGAAGCGTTCGCGCTGGAGCTGAGTGTATTCGAGCGAGGTGTCGGCGCTGGAAAAATGCGTAAAGATGCTCCGGAATTCGAGCGCGGGCAGGGTGGTGAGGCGGTCTATGAGCGGTTGCGCGGTTTCATGCCATACGCCCATGCGGCCCATGCCGGTATCGATTTTCAGGCTGACGGGAATGCGTTTCCCGCGGGCAAGGGCGAGCGCATTAAAGGCCTCGGCTTCGGCGATGTCGGACAGCGCGACGGTGAGACGATCCGCGACGGCTGCTTCCATCTCTTCCGGGAGCGTCGGTCCGAGTACGAAAATTTCGGATTGCGGAGCGACATAACGTACATCGGAGCCTTCCCGCACATTGGCGACGGCAAAGGCATGGACGCCGCACTGGAGCAGGCGTTCGACGATGTGGCCGACGCCGTGGCCGTAACCGTCCGCCTTAACGACGGCGATGTAGCAGATACCGTCCGGAAGCACGGATTTGATTTTTTGAATATTGCGCTCGAAATGCGAGAGCCTGATTTCGGCCCAGGCGCGCGGCAGATGCGAAGTGTTCATGGTCGCTTGATTCCGTTGTGACGCATCAGCCGCGGGAGGGGAAGCGCGAGGGGCGCTTGTACGGCTCGACGGGAACGATTTCGTAGCCGACGACCGCCGGGTCTTCCGCCAGTTCGCGGAATGCCGGTGCCGGGAAAAACGCCGTCAGCGCTTCGCCGAGTTCCGCTTCGAGGAGATTGTTGATGTCGCCGTTGACTGCGACGGCCAGCGAAATCGCGGTTCCGCCGCTGTTTGATGCGATGTGCGGGACGAGTTTTTCTTCGAGGAAACGCTGCATTTCGTCCGGTGCGTTTCCGTCGAGAATGAAGGTGATTTTTTTCAGGAGGACGGGCAGTTGCCTTTTCAGCGCGGAGATCCGCGTCGCGTTGAAGCGCCATTCCGCGATTTCGACATCGTCTTTTTTGCGCTTCGAAAAACGCAGTTCGCCGTCGATCGCCAAAATCGTGCCGTCTTCGAGTACGGTGCCGTCTTCGAGCATCGCTCCGTTTTTGACAATGGTGCCGTCCGGAAGCTTGGTGCCCGCGGGCATGAGCTTGAGGTTTACGACATCGCTGAAGCAGAAAATGTCATAGGCGTCGGAATGCGTTTCCAGCATCAGCGTCATAAACAGCTTTTGGCCGTCTTTCGTTTTTTTGACTTTGACTTCCGAGCACATGCCGCAGAGGCGGATATTGTGTTTTTCGTAGCGGGAAAGTTTGCAGTCCTCGAAGGTGCCTTTGTACGTCGTGAGTGCGCGGTCGAGCTTGACGAAGGCGTTGAGCGGGTGTCCGGAAATGTAAAGCCCGAGCAGTTCGCGTTCGTGGCGGAGCTTTTCGGCTTCGGACATCGGCGTGCCCGTGCGCGTAATGAGGTCGCGGTTGAGCTCGTCGCCGACGTTGCCGCCGAGCATGTCGAAAAGCCCGAGCTGGCTCGCGTCTTCTTCTTCCTTGGAAAACGAATTGCGGACGGCATCGGCGGAGTCGAGCAGGTGGCGGCGGTCTTCGAAAACTTCGCAGCCGTCGAAAGCGCCTGTGACGATAAGTGCCTGGAGCCCGCGGCCGAGAACGAGTTTTTGTTCCCGTCGGACGTTGTTTTCATCGACGGTGACTACGCGGACACGCGCCATGCGCTGCATAAAGTCGATGAAGCTCTTATACGGACCGTTGGCCTTGCGTTCCTTGATGACTTCTTCGGCGACTTTTTCGCCGAGGCCTTTGAGACCGCCGAAGCCGAAACGGATGGCGTTGTTTTTCGGATCGGGGGCGAAGCCGATGTTGGAGGTGTTGATGTCCGGCCCGAGTACGCGGATGCCCATGCTTTCGCATTCGGCGATAAAGAAGAGCATTTTTTCCGGGTTGCCGGTTTCGGAGTCGAGCACCGATGCCATGAATTCCACGGGATAATGGGCCTTGAGCCAGCCCGTTTGGTAGGCGATGTAGGCGTAACAGACGGAGTGGGATTTGTTGAACGCGTACTGCGCGAACGCTTCCCAGTCGCCCCAGATTTTGTTACAGAGCGCCGTCGCTTTCTTCGGGTCGTTGCCGCAGACCTCGGCCTCCATGAATTTCGGATTCGTCAGGCAGCCGTTGATAAATTTTTCCTTCAGCTTGGCCATGACATCGGCCATCTTTTTCCCCATCGCCTTGCGGAGCGTGTCGGATTCCCCGCGTGTGAATTGCCCGAGGGCGCGGGACTGAAGCATGACCTGTTCCTGATAAACCGTGATGCCGTAGGTGTCCTTCAGGTAGGATTCCATCAGCGGGTGGTCGTAAACAATCGGTTCTTCGCCGTGCTTGCGCTTAATAAATTGCGGAATGTACGCCATCGGTCCCGGGCGATAAAGCGCGTTCATCGCGACGAGGTCTTCAAAGCGGTTCGGCTTCAATGCCATGAGATGCTTCTTCATCCCGCCGGATTCAAATTGGAAAAGTGCCGTCGTTCGTCCCGCCGAGAAAAGTTCGAAAGTCTTGGCGTCGTCCATCGGGATTTTATCGATGTCGATGATCTTGCCGGAGGACTCGCGGATGTTGGCGAGCGCGGATTTGATAATCGTCAGCGTGCGCAGACCGAGGAAGTCCATCTTGATGAGCCCGATCGGTTCGACGAAGTGCCCGTCGTACTGCGTTGTCAGAAGGCTTTCGCCTGCCGTCGGCATGACGGGAATCGTCTCCGTCAGCGGGTCGCGGCTGATGAGAATCCCGCAGGCGTGGACGCCGCTTTGGCGCACCGTGCCGTCGAGCTTTTCCGCGAGTTGCATCGTACGGGCGACGACCGGGTCGGGCGAGGAAAGCTTTTCCCGCAGTTCCGGAACTTCCTGCATCGCCTTAAACATCGTGATTTTCGGCGTTGCGGGAACCAGTTTGGCGAGATTGTTCGATTCCGCCAACGGGAGTTCGATGACGCGGGCGACGTCCTTAATCGCACTCTTCGGAGCCATGACGCCGAAGGTGACGATGTGGGAAACGTGGTCCGCGCCGTATTTCTGCGTCACCCATTCGAGCACGCTTTGGCGGCCCGCGTCGTCGAAGTCGATATCGATATCGGGCATCGAAATACGATCCGGATTCAAAAAGCGTTCGAAGAGCAAATCGTATTTCGTCGGGTCAATCCCCGTGATGCCGAGGCAGTAGGCGACGACGCAGCCGGCGGCGCTCCCGCGTCCGGGGCCGACGATGACGCCGAGTTTTCTTGCCGCGGCGATAAAGTCCTGAACGATGAGGAAGTAGCCCGGAAAGCCCATTGTCCGAATCGTGTTCAGCTCGAAATCGATGCGTTCGCGCACGTCCGCGGGAATGCCGTCGGGCCAGCGTTTGGCGGCGCCTTCGAGCGTGATGTGCTCCAAGTAGTCGCATTCGAATTTAATGCGGAGGACTTTTTCGTAGCCTCCGAGTTTCTTGAAGCGATCTTCGCCCCAAAGCGCAATCAGGTCGGCTTCGCTGAATCGCTTGGCGTATTCCTCTTCCGAGCCGAATTCCGCGGGAATCGGGAAGAACGGCATAATCGGCGGCGAGTTCAAATCGTATTCCTCTACCTTGTCCGCAATTTCCGTCGTATTGCTCAGGACTTCCGGGCAGTCCCTGAACAGGCGGTACATTTCCTCTTTGCTCTTAAACCATTCCTGGCGCGTGTAGCGCATGCGATTTTCGTCGGAGAGCTTTTTCCCCGTGCTCAGGCAGAGCAGAATTTCATGCGAATCCGCGTCCGCCTCGTCGAGAAAGTGGACGTCGTTCGTCGCGATGACTTTGATGTCCAATTTCTTGGCGAGTTCGAAGAGCCCCTGCGCGGCGCGGATCTCCCGCATGTAAACATCGCGCGTTTCCTCCGTGCTGTGTTCGCCGTTGTTCGGGTGGCGTTGGATTTCGAAGTAAAAATCTTCGCCGAAAACGTTTTTATACCAGCGCGCGGCGGCTTCCGCTTTTTCAAAGTCGTTTTTTAGAATCGCCTTCGGAATTTCCCCCGCGATACAGGCGCTTGAGGCGATGAGGCCTTCGTGGAATTTTTCCAGGATTTCCTTGTCGATGCGCGGGCGGTGGTAAAAGCCGTCCACCCAGCCACAGGAGACGATTTTGACGAGGTTTTTATAGCCGGTCTGATTTTTGGCGAGGAGGATCAGGTGGTCGCCGGAGCGGTCGATTTTGGGGTCGGCGTCTGCGGGGATGTTTTTCCCCTTGTCGAAGCGCGTGCGTCGGGCGACGTAAACTTCGCAACCGATAATCGGTTTGATTTTTTCGGCGCGGCAGGTGTCGTAGAAAAGCTTGGTGCCGAACATGTTGCCGTGGTCGGTCAGCGCAACGGCGCGCATGCCTTCTTCCTTGGCCTTTTGGACGAGCCCCTTGGCGAGCAGCGTTTTACTTTTTTTGTCGAAGCTACTGGCAATGCGGGTCGCGCCGTCGAGCATCGAATACTGCGAGTGGACGTGCAGGTGAACGAAGTCCGGAATTTCGTCCGCAGGAACTGCGCTCTCGTTCAGCGTCTCCGGTTCGGAAGGCGACTCAACGCGGTAGTTTTTCGCTTGGGCGGAAGGATTGAAATTCAGGTCGGAGCTCATGGGTAAAACAGGGCAAAAATCGTAGCCTTCCGCCGCTGTTCCCGCAAGCTTTGGAATGCCTCCCAAACACAAAAAACGTTCCCGCGAATTCGCAATTCGTCTTATTGCTTCCGATTTGCGGAAACCGATTTAGTTTTTCGGAGGAGATTCACGAGTTTTGCCTACGGCGCTGATCGGTGAGTAGTAAGCAGAGCAATTTTCCGCTCACCATTCACAGCTCACCGCCGCAGGCAAAACTCGTGGAGGGCTTTTACTTAGTTTTCCTCCTGCGGGAGCGGATTTTCTTCTTCCTTTTCGTTTTGAGCTTGAGGAAGAGATATCGGCTTAGAGCTTCGCGTCTTGGAGCGGGCAAGCCTTCGAATTTCTTCGGCGTATTCTTCTGTGATTACCTTAGTCTTCAGAAAGTCATCAATTCTTTCCGGATGTTCCAGTAAAACACCCATAAGGCTTTTGCCCTTAGGCATTGGATAAAGCGTTGCTTTCGGATCTTGCTTTAGGCGCAACTCGTTTCGCTTACGGGTGTTGTGGGCAATCCACTCATCCCACTCCAAACCGTTTTTAGGGCAAACAAATATTTCATTGAGTCCATCAGAGATTTCCAGCCATTTGTTTCCGCCTAAAGGAATAAATTCGTGTTGGATATCTTGCTCATAATTCCAATGCCGTTTAACAATGAGAACAGGCTTTCCGTCCTTAGATTCAAATCGGGCTCCGCTTTCCAACATCCCGCCGGTTCCGAAAGCCCAAGGGAGTCTCTGCTTCGACGGATTTTCGGAATTCACATCAATGCAAAAAAATTCAGTCCTGAAGTCGTTTGTTTTTTGTGTAAACCAGGCATGGGTTCCGTCAAAAACGAGGCTCGTAATCCGTGCTTGTCCCGGCAGAGTGCCGTTGACAAAAAACGCCGGATGCGACTCCGAAAAGATTAAGCGTGATGCGCCTTGCTTATTCCGAACGTGCAGAGAAAGCTTTCCGGATAAGCCGGAAGCATGCTTTATTTCCGCCGGAGGCAAAGTGCCCGACCAATCAAAGTAGTACGTTTCTTCTCCGTAGGAAAACTCGTTGATGATTTCAGCCTGAAGCACGCCCGAAAGAATCAGAAACGGCGCGGCAATCTTTACAAAACTTGTTGCGAAATGCATTTTTTGAAAAATTTTTACTTTTTCGACGAGGCTTGAGAAGGGGCGGAGTCCGAAGGTTGCGTTTCGGCATTATTGCCTGTCGGCGCATTTCCTCTAAGCAAGGGTTGGATTTGCTTCCATTCCTCCTCCGTAACCATCGGATGACGCTTGTTTCCTGAACCCAGAAACATTTTTGCCTCATTCGGATTTAAGCGGCAATACTCTACAATATTCTTATAGGCGGGAACGGGAATTAGCCTCGCATTCGGGTCTTTGGCTTTTCTCTGCTCGTTTCGGGCAATTATCGTTTCATAGCACCATTTCATGCCATCCGAATAAGTTTCGGGATTCTTAAACGGATAAAAAATTCCCTCGGAAACGTCCACCCAGGAATGATCGGCCCGAAGCAAAAATTCGTACCAATCGTCAACATTGTCCGAAAATGCTTTCGGTAATCGAATAACGGGAAAACCGGAATCATCCAGTCTCACAATTCTCAACATCTGCTCGTGTCCGACTCGGGGGATTTCCACGATTTCACACTTTCCGGAATTCAAATTTACCTTCCGAAGCACTGAAAAATCCGCGTGTTGACGACTCACGATCCAAAGGTTTTCTTCTCCCACAAAAAAATCCTTAATGGGGGAAGGTTTCTTCTGCAAGTCTCTACGTGCATTGGAGGCAATCCATCCGCCGGGGAAAGTCGAAACGGTTTTTCCGTCTCGGAAAATACGAACGCTTTGCCTTCCGCTTGCTTCTACGGCGGCATCGACTTGCCAGAGCTGTCCCCGCTCGTCTTTGGACTCGAAAATGATTGCTCCGTGCAGGAATCCGCACGACTGCGCGATGGTCAATAAAAAGAATAAGTATCTCATAAAATTAAAATAAACTTCGTATAACGATGTCTTTTGCCCGACTGTGTGCTTCAATTTTATCCCAATCTTGGAAACCAATCCTCACAAAATTGTCACAAAATGCATTTTTTTTTTGAAAAATTTAGTTTTCCCCGAAGGAAATCTACGAGTTTTGCCTACGGCGGTGATCGGCGAGTAGTACGCGCCGCCCACGGCAAGTAACGTTTGTGATGTTTTTCACCCGGGGTCGTTGTTTTCATCTGTTCGAGGCGCGTACGCGAAGCTACGGTAAGACAGCTATTCCCCAAAAAAGAGCGTCTCGGGTGTTCCGAGACGCTCTTTTCGTAGGTAAACCTCTAAAAAAACGAATTTCCGGAGGTCGACTTAAGCTTTGAAATTTTTGCGGCGGCGCGTGCCGACGAGCGCGATTGCACCCAAGCCCGCGAGCAGACCGAAAGCCGACGGCTCCGGAATGAGCGTCGGGGCTCCGCCGAGTACATTGTAGATGTCACTATTGTTTTGCCATCCAGAGACCGTGTAGATTGTGAGGTTGCCGATTAATCCGTCAAAATTTTCATTGCCGGAAGTTGCGTTGCCGTTAGCTGAGCCAATGGAGAATTGCTGTGTCGTAACAGGGTTTACGACAGTGTTGTCTGTGACAGTGTAGAACTGTCCGTTCGCCTCTGTGGCAGTTAGGCGGAATTGTTTGTTTTCAAGGTTGTATTGGAGAGCGACTAAGGTCCAAACATCTTTTGCGATGGAAAAATTTTTGACGCTTTCTTTAACATTTTTGGTCACGAGGAATAGGTCGTCATTTTTGGTGCCGAATTTGAATCCGGTTCCGGCTTCTCCCCATCCGAAGATGGTATTATACTGGGAGGCGTTTGTATCCAGTTTAATCCAAGAGGCGATGACAATAATGCCGGTGTTGCCAGCGAGAGTGTTGACGACTTGTTCATCTGTCAACCCGACTTGGGCTCCGTCGAAGCTGTAGACGGTGTCACGCTCTGCGTAGTTAAAGCTGAGGTCGGTGACTGTGCCTACGGTAGTTCCTTCGCTCATAAGGGTTGATAGGGTCGCGAGCTGTTCCGCATGAGCGAACGTGCTTCCTGCGGCGAGCAGGGCTATGAGTGTGATGTATTTTTTCATGGTTTTTGTATTTTAGGGTTATGGGGAAATGTTATCTGTTGTTTTGTGCAATGATGGAATTTATATAAAACTTGTCAATAGCGAAATGGTAGAAATTGTGGTTAGGTTTGGTTTCTGTGCTTCGAGCGAGAAAAACACTTTGGACAAGGAGGATCGGGAGGAGTTTAATATCCGCCATGGCTAAGTTTTTTTTCTCGTTGTTTATCTTCTTTTTCGGCTCGATGTATGTCTTCGCGGCGGAGGTTACCGCGGAGAATTTAGCTTTGGTTCCGGCGCCCAAGCAGATTGAGCTCGCGGGGAAGGGCTGTTTCGAAATGCCCGATGCGGTGACGATTGCGACGCCGAAAGCGCTTTCGCGTGAGGCGAGCCTGCTGAAAAAACTGCTGAAAACCCGCCTGAACGTGACGGCGACGCCGGCGGCGGGCGCACAGGGAACGATCACGCTTTCCGTTTCTTCCCGTATCAAAAACCGAGAAGGCTACGCGCTGAAGATTTCCCGCAACGGGATTGCCGTGGCGGGCGGATCGCCGGCGGGGGTGTATTACGGAATTCGCACTCTGGAGCAGCTGTTTATCACGCAGAAAAAGCGCTTGCCCGAGTTGAAAATTCTCGATGAACCGCGCTTTTCCTACCGCGGTCTGATGCTCGATCCCGCGCGCAATTTTCTTCTGCTGAAAGACGTTAAGCGCTTCGTCGAAACGATGGCGTCCTGCAAATTCAACGTTTTGCACTTCCACCTGAGCGATGACCAGGGCTGGCGCGTTGAAATCAAAAATCCGAAGTACAAAAAGCTGATGAGCCTCGGAGCGCAGGAAAACAAACCGGCGGGCACGCGCGGCTATTACACGCAAAAGGAAATCCGCGAGCTTGTCGCCTTTGCCGCCGCCCACCACGTCGAAGTCATTCCGGAAATCGACATGCCCGGCCACAACATGGGCGCGATTTTTGCCTATCCGGAGCTGACCTGCGAATACGTGCGTCGTGTCAACAACGACCCCGCACTCCTGTCAAAAAATGATAAAATGAAAATCGAAATCTGGAGCAAGGCGGGCGTTTCCGAAGCCCTGCTTTGTGCGGGGAAGAAATCGACTTACGCGTTTTTTGACGATGTTTTGGGCGAGCTCTGCTGCCTCTTCCCCTCAAAGCGATTCCACCTCGGCGGCGACGAAGCCCCCGCGAAATGCTGGGATCACTGCAAGGATTGTCAGGCGTTTATGAAGAAACAGGGCCTGAAAAACACGCAGGAGCTCATGGCATATTTCTTCCAACGCAATTTCGATGCCCTCGCTAAAGCCGGAAAAACCGCGCTTTACTGGTATGAATTGGACGTGCCGAAATACCCGAAAAATGCCGTTATGTATGCCTGGCGCATGGGGCTGACGGCGCAGACCATCGACCGCGCGTTGAAGGAAGGCTACAAAGTCATTTGCTGCCCCGGCGAATACGCGTACCTGGATTATCCGCAGGCACCGGGTGAGCCGAATCACGGCTGGATGCCGATGACGACGCTCCGCCGCGCTTACGAATTCGACCCCGGCTACGGACGCCCGAAAAATGAGGAAGCCTCGATTCTCGGCTGCGAAGGCACGCTTTGGGCGGAACATCTTCCGACGCTCGAACAGATTTACGACAAGGCTTTCCCGCGAGCTCTGGCGCTCGTCGAAGCCGGATGGACGCCGATGGCGCGCCGCAACTGGGACAGTTTCAAGCTCCGCGCAGCGCCGATCGTGCGCGATATGCGTAAAAACGGCGTTAACGCGCATTGGCCGAGCGATGTTTTCGGCCAAGAAAAATAAGGCGCTCCGCGAATCGGATGCTTGAAAAATACGAGGAGTCGCTGAAGGCAAAGGTGCGGGCGCTCCCGCGTAAGCCGGGCGTGTACCTGATGAAGGACAGGCTCGGCTCGATTATTTACGTCGGAAAGGCGAAAAACCTCAAAAACCGCGTTTCCACGTATTTTCAGCCGGGGCGCCGCCCGATGCTCGGTCCCAAAATCCGTATGCTGGTCGAGCTTATCGCCGATTTTGAATACCACGTCGTACGCTCGGAAACGGAAGCGCTTTTGCTCGAAGGACGCCTCATCAAAGAGCTTAAACCGAAATACAACACACTCTTTACCGACGACAAGCAGTTCATTCAAATTCGCGTCGATCTAAACGCCGAGCTTCCCGTATTTCGACTCGTTCGCGTGCGTACGACCGACAAAGCGCGCTACTTCGGACCGTTCCCGCATTCCACCGGCGTGCGCCGCACTCTCGCCCAACTCCGTAAAAAATTCGGCATTATTCTCGGCGACACGCATCCGCAGAAATTGCCCGACGGCCGTTGGCGGCTTTACAACGACGTGCGTGCCGAAATTTACGGCCATGCAAACGAAGTAAGCGCCGAGGAATACCGTTCCCGCGTCGAGGCCGCCTGTGATTTTCTCGAGGGTCGCGACCGCGAAGAAGTCGAACGCCTCCGCGCTGCGATGGCGGATGCCGCCGAAATTCGCGACTACGAGCGCGCAGCGATGTTGCGGGATCAAATCGCCGCGATTGAAGCAACCTTGGAAAAATCCCGCCGTTTCGCCCGCGGGAACCCGCTTCCGGACCCGACGACGCCGCTTGCCGCCGTCGAACAACTTGGCGAAATTCTCGCGATGGAAACGCCGCCGCGCACGATGGAATGTTTCGACATTTCGCATATTTCCGGAACCTTCGTCGTGTCCTCCTGCGTGCATTTCCGCGACGGGCTTCCCGACAAAAACGAATACCGCCGTTTCCGCATCAAAGGCTATGTCGGCAACGACGACTTCCGTTCCATGCGGGAAACGATTTTCCGACGCTACTCGCGCCTGTACCGCGAAAACCGCGCATTCCCGGACTTAATCGTCATCGACGGCGGTATCGGGCAAGTCCATGCCGCACTCGATGCCTTCGACGAAATCGGCGTCACTCCGCCGATGATGGTCGGCATGGCCAAGCGCGAAGAATACATCATTTTCCACGACGGGCGGGACCCGCTCAAGATGCCGGACGATTGCCCGGCGCTCCGCCTCGTCCAGCGCCTGCGCGACGAAGCGCACCGCTTCGCCAACTCCTACAACGCCGACTTGCGCTCGAAAAAAATCCGCGAGTCCGTGCTCGACGAAATGCCCGGCTTGGGCGAGCGCCGGAAAGAGGCGCTGCTCGCGCGCTTCCGCACGATTCCGCGTCTCAAAACGGCGACACTCGACGAGCTGCGTTCCGTCGAAGGCATCGGCGAAAAATTCGCGGAAGAGCTTTTCGTTTTCCTGAAAAATATCTGAGGCGTTCGCCCGCCTCAGGACTTTTTCTTTTTCCCTGCGAAAATCTTGCGGGCGAGCCAGGGCGGGAGTTTGCGCTTGGCGTTGCCCGGTCCGGAAGTCGTTTGCGACTTGGGGCGCGGCGCTCCGATCTGTTCCATGAAATCCGCTTCCTCCCGCGTGAGGACGCCGGGATCGCGCGGGACGGAGATGCCCGCAAATGCCGAAGGCTTGCGCGGCGGGCGATCAAGGACCGGACTCGGCTTTTCCGCCGGCGGCGTCGGCCATTCCATTTCGAAATTTTCGCAACCGCGCATGACGCGTGAGCCGAAGGCCGTCAGCTTGCAAAGCGGATAATCGTTCGCCTGCTCGACGGCGAGCAGACCTTCCCGCGTCAGTGCATCCATGAGCGTGACGATGAATTCCCGTTTCTCCGAACGCAAAATGCCGTAGGTCGAAAGCTTGTCGTGCCCCAGGCGGAGCGTCTCGGCGTTGCGGGAGCCGACGAGGCAGTCAACGACACGCTGCTTGCCGAAAATCGCCTGCCAGTCGTCCTGCCCGTTTTTGCGGGAAAGGCGGGCGACGGCGCTGAGAATTTTTTTGACGACGACGAGTTCCTCCGCGTCCGGGCGGCGGCGCGTTCCCGTTGAGCGGGCGCGGCAGACATCGCACTGCCCGCAGGGAACGGCGGCTTCGTGGTCGCCGAAGTATTTCAAAATGGCTTCCTGGCGGCAGCCGTTGCTGTAGGCGAGGGTGACGACGGCGTCGAGTTTTCTTTCGTCGCGGCGTTGCTTTTCCAAAAGCCCGTCCCAGGGAATTTTGAGTTGGCGTGCGGGGAGGTCCGGTTGGAGCAGGCGGGTGCCGCGGATGCGCAGCCCGGGAATATCAAAGCGCTCAATGACGCCGTAGCGGGCGAGCATGCCGACGGCGGTGGAGACGGCCATCGGGTTGATTTTTTCCCCGGAATTACGGAGGATTTCTTCGCAAAGCGCGTCCATCGAGATTCGGACTTCGTGGCCGTTGTCGGCGAGCTTGCGCAGCATTTCGTAAACGGCGCAGATGATGAGCCGGCCGGGATTGGCGCCTTCGATGAAAAAGTCCTGCACGCGTTTGTCCGAGAAATTAAAGAGCATTTCGCAGTAGCCGGGGGCTCCGTCACGCCCCGCGCGTCCGGCTTCCTGATAATAGGCTTCGACGCTGCCGGGCATTTCGTAGTGGACGACGAAGCGGATGTCGGCGCGGTCGATGCCCATCCCGAAGGCGTTGGTGGCGACGGCGATATCGCAGCCCTTGGACATGAATTTTTCCTGCGCGGCGGAGCGTTCGTCGTCGCTCATGCCGCCGTGATACATGATGAGATTGATGCCCTCGGAGCTCAGGTCGTCGGCGACGCGTTCAACGCTTTTCCGGGTGGCGCAGTAAATGATTCCCGTGCGGTGGGCGGCGATGATTTTGAGGATTTCCCGCAGTTTGTTGATGTGGAGCGTGGCGCGGCCTTCGTTGCCGCGGCGGGAGCTTACGCCGGTTTCGACGTGGCGGATGTTGAACGAAAGATTCGGGCGCGCAAATCCGGCGATGAATTCTGCGGGCTGGTGCAGGCGGAGCGATTTTTGAATATCTTCGCGCACGTCGGGCGTTGCCGTCGCCGTAAACGCCGCGACGATCGGACGTTTTTTAAAAAGCCTCAGTGCGGCGTCGAGGCGAAGGTAGTCCGGGCGGAAATCGTGCCCCCATTGG
>JAZRTJ010000077.1:0-46518 GCA_045651925.1 Candidatus Spyradenecus sp.
ACCGGAGCGGGAGCCGGAGCAGGCGTTGCGACAGCGGCGGGCGCGGCGGATTCAACGGCCTCTTCCTTTACGTCGGAAGCCGTCTTGGCCTTGGCCGCCGGTTTCTTGGAAGCGCCCTTCGGCGTTTCGGCCAGTTCCGGATGCTCGACGAAAAACGCGTCCAGTTCCGCCTGGATTTCGTCTTCCATCGTGTGCCCGTCGGCGGGAAACCACGAGAAACTTTTTCCGTGGTGTTTGCTCGGATCCGTGATATTCAGCTCCGGATGTTTTTCCGCAAAGAAGAGAATGAGCGTTTTGTTCGAAACGCCGATCTTCTTGGATAATTCACTGACGCGTGTTGCCATATTTCCCGTATTAGCAATTCTGGTTTTAAATAGATCGAATTAGCGCGAAGCGGCGACCGTCATAACGATGAATTTTGCCTCTTCGGCGGAGAAGCCTGCGTCCTGCAAGTCGTCTTCGATACCCGCTTCGTCAAAGAGCGAAAGCCCCGAGAATCCGGCATCGACGAGACGTGCCGCCATATCGGCGGGAACACCGACCTTCGTGAATTCGCGCACGGCGGCCTCACGCTTGTCGTCGATCTTCGAGCCGGGCTTGGAAACCTTGTCGATCTGCAGGCGCCAGCCGAGGAGTTTCGAGGTGAGCTTCGCATTCTGCCCGCGGCGGCCGAGAGCGATGGACATATCTTCCGACGTCACTTCGAAGTAAATGCTGTGGCGTTCGTAGTCGATTTCGATATTGCGCGGAACGGCCGGCTTGATGGCTTCGCGGAGCATCGTTTCCGGATCGGCGCTGTAGCGGATAATGTCGATTTTTTCGTTGTTGAGTTCCTTGACGAGGTTGCGCACGCGCGTTCCGCGGGAACCGACACAGGCTCCGACGGGGTCGATTTTCGGATCTTCGGCATCCACGGCAATCTTGGTGCGGTTGCCGGCGTCGCGGGCGATAGCAACAATCTGGACGGATCCGTCGGAAATTTCCGTGACTTCGCGTTCGAGCATACGGCGGACAAAATTGGGATCGGAGCGGGAAAGGATGATTTCCGGACCGCGCGGCGTCGCATCGATGCGCTGCAAAAGCGCCGTGATGTGGTCGCCGACCTGGAAGTCTTCGTTGTAGGGGCGTTCGCGCGACGGGAGCGTGGCTTCCGCCTTGCCGAGTTCGACGATGAGATCGCCGCGTTCACGGCGGTGAATCGTGCCCGAAACGATTTGCCCGACCTGATTTTTGTATTCGTCGTAAAGGCGTTCTTTTTCAAAGGAGCGCACCCACTGCATGATGGATTGCTGCACCATCTGAGCGGCAATGCGGCCGAGCGAACCCGGGTTGATTTCCTTTTCGATGACTTCGCCGAGTTGCGGAACCGAAGTATAAAGTTCGGCCTTCTTGATGTGGATTTCCGTCAACGGATCGGAAACGGAATCAACGACGGTCATCAGCGCCCAGGCACGGATATCGCCGGTTCTCGGATCGATCTCGATCTTGAGGTTCTGCCCTGCGTTCACGCCTCGTTCGGAAGCACTTTTCATGGCATCACAGATAACGGGAATCAGCAACTCGCGGCCGATGCCCTTCTCTTTTTCCATGTATTCAAAAACACTGATGATTTCGTTGTTCATTACTTCTATTGTTTGACGTTAATTGTTGTTTTTACCGACAAAAAAAAGCGGGGAATGTCCCCACTTTCCGTTGAAAGTAAAATTGAATTACGCTGATGATGCCTCAGCGTCTCCGCGTTGTCAACCGGAGAAAGATTAGAGAGAGCTTAATGATTAGAGGTCAAAGTTTAAAGAAAGGTTGGCGAAACCAGAGATAGGTTACACTTCTAAGGTTAAGGTTGCGCCGGCTTCTCTTTAAGCTTTAAGCCCTAATCTTTAATCTCTCTTCCTCCGGAGACGGCGTTCGATTTCGAGTGTGATCTTCCGGTGCACGGGCGTGTTCTTCAGGCGGTTAATCGAGCGATAGGCCACCTTCAATTCCTCGATTATCGATTCGGCATCCCAGCTTCGGGACTCCGCCGCCGAATCGTGAGACATTTGCTTTTCCTCTTCCTTTCCCATCACATCAGCTCCTTCAATTCCTGATTTTCGGACAACATGGTCCGCAGTTTTTTCGTAATGCGGTAAACGGCGTTGTTAACGACGTTAGGCGAAACCCCGAGTTCGCGAACGACCGTTTCCACGGGCACACCTTCAAATTTTACCATCTCGAACGCGATGCAGGTCCGGGCATCGAATTCATGGCGAATCGACGTATAGGCATCGATCAGAACCGCCTGACGAAATACGCGAATCTCCTCTTCGGCCAAGTGCATTTCCGCCTCCGCGGCCGCCTGCATCTCCGCAACCATCAGCACATTGCCGTCCGTTGCATCGAGCGAGGCGTTGCGGCACGCGGCGTTTGCCCGAAGGTAATCGACAACCCGCCGGTCGCAAACGGTCTTGAGAAAAAAGCGAAAACGGGATTTCCCCGGGTCAAAACGCCGCTCGTTGAAGGTTCGGTTCAGCGAAACCACCGTTTCTTCGACCACTTCATCGACCACGTGGTCGGGCACGCCGTACCAGCCGCGCCTGTAAAAGGAATTACAGATCATCACGCGGACGGTCGCATGATAAAAATCGAAAAACTTCCGCCAGGCCCCGTTCCAAGCGGCGCTTTGCTCGGGGCTGATCAGCTGTTCGATGACGGTTCTGGGTGTTTGAGGGAAATCCATTACTCTTATTATCTTCTATATTCGCAAAAGAACGGAATGAATCACGCGAAACATCAAAACGGTGCCCTATTCCGCGTTTTCCGATCCGAACGAGAGCGTCACGACCCCGTCGGAGTAATCGCAGAGGCGCGCCGTCCGGGCCAATTTTTCTTCGAGGACAAAATTTTCCCGCGTCAGTCCGCCCGCAACGGCACAGGCGGCGTCCAGAACCCTGTAGCTCAGGCGAGTCCCGGGCAAACGGGGCGACGCCGAAAAAGCCGCGTCGGCGCAAAGCGTGATTTGCGTTTCCTTCGCTAACGCCCCCTGCCCGAACACGGCCGCTTCCTTTTGGTAAAACTCCGAGAGGACGAGCGATAATTTCAGCGGACAGAGCTTAACAGGGCGTTGGGCGTTCCCGAGACACAGCCGCCCGCCGTCCGCAATCAGCACACGCGCATTGTCTCCGCCGAGCGCAAAGTCGTTGGCGGCGTGCAGAACACCCGCGCGGACTTCCGTACCGCCGGAATAAGTATTCTTGCCGGAAAGGGTCAGAGTTCCCGAGCCGCGCTTGAGCAAAGCCCCGTTTCCGCCGACCGGTCCCCGGATTTCCGCGCTCGTCGGCGAACCGTCCGGCGCTTGGAGTTCGAAGGTAACCGTCTTTCCGTTAATCAGACTGATGCCCGTTGCCGGAGCCTCCCAAGATTCCGCCACCACAAGCGTTGCCTGAGCAAAGCCGATGTCGCAACGCTTGCCGATAAGCCCGCCCTTGCCGACTTCGAAGCGAACGCCGTCCTGCACGTAAAAGCCTTCGTGGCCGCAACGCACCGCGTCAACACGCACAACGCCATCACCCCAAATATCAATGAAGTGGCGCCCCTCGATCTCGCCCAACTCCAGCACGCCGTCCACCCGCAAGTCGCAGTGAAACAGGTAACGCAAGGATTCTTCGACGCAGACGACGGCTCCTTTTTCGACAATGATATCGGACTCCGCAAAGGCATCCCGCGAGCCGTTGACGTGAATTGATTTTAATGTATACCTGTTCGGCGCGCCGTCCGGATTGCCGGCAAAGCGGAGATGCTCATTCCCGCTGAGAGACATCTCGACCTCCGTTTCTCCGGAAAATGCTCCCGCGAGGCGCAGTTCTCCGTCCGAATAAAGCTTCAGGTGCTCGACGACAAAAGGCGCTTCCACGCGCAAATCCCGGCTCCCCTTGCCGTAAACATGCACTTCACAAATTTTCCCCGCCCCGTAAAAGCGACTCTGCGTGCCCGCCTCCAATTGCACTTTGCTCGGCCTGAGGACCTCGATTCGCCCCTCCGGAGGCGACTTCTCCTTAATCGTACTCACTCCGGCCCAGACGGCGGCGGCAATGAGAGCGAGTCCGCCCAAGCCCGCAAGAATCTTCTTTCCGGAAAAACGAAAACGCTTCGGCGAGGGGGCCGTACTTTCGCCCGGTAGCGTTCCCGACGCAGGCATTCGAAAATCGCCGGAGAGAACGGCGTGCTTGAAATCTTCGAGCGTAACAAAGCGGTCGGCGGGATTTTCCGCAATGGCGCGCAGGATACAGCGGTGCCAATGCAACCACTGTTCGCGCTGTTCGGGAGCAACATCTTCCCGCCACTTTTCCGGGAAACGGTACGCGGCGCGCCCGATGGTGTCGGGCAAGTTTCCCGTCATCAGAGAATAAAGCGTTGTCGCCAAGCCGTAAGCGTCCGGGTTCCCGCCGCTGCCGGCGAACCACGAAGGCGCGCTATAGAGCGGCGTCCCGATACGGGAAAGCGAGCGGCGGTCTTTATCCAGGAGGCCGAAATCGGCGAGTTTTGCCTTTCCGCCGAAGAAAAGGATATTAGCGGGCTTGATGTCCCGATGGAGCAGTCCGCCTTCTCCGAGGGCGATGGCGGCATCAAAAACCGGTTCGATGAAACTCAGAATTTCCTCGCGGGAAAACCACGGGGCATGGGGCGACGCCAGACGGCAGTCGATGAGCTTCTGAAGCGAGGCCTCCTGCCAGCGAAAGTCCTCCGGCGCAAACAGCTCCCTCCCCGGTAAGACATCGGCAAGCGGCATCACGTAGAAAATCGCATCGCCGACATCGCCCCAATCCGTGATTTGCACCCAATTGCGCTTGTCGGGAAAGCGGACATATTTTTCCAGCGCATCGCGTTCGCGGCGGGCTTGTGAGGTCTGAATAAATTTGAGGGCAACGAAGCCGGAATCGCCGTCCTTTTTCGCCAGATAAACAGCGCCGAAACCGCCGGCCCCGATTTTTCGGAGCATCCGATAGCCGGGCACCTGGGGGAATTCAGCACTCATCACACAACACCGGAAACCGAATTATCTCGCTGATTTTTTGGGTGCCGGCTTTCCGTAAGCAAGTACGCGCTTACCGTCCCAGCCGACGGCTTCCACGCGCGTCGCGCCTTCCGGATAGATGACCAGCGTCGAAGAATTATCCTTGGAGTCCAAGCCGCTCATCGAAACGCGCACCAATTTGTCGCCCGCGTAGGTTTCAAACGCGACGACGTTTTTCCACTTTTTGTGCGAGAAAGTCAGGCGTCTGCCGTCGTTACTTTCTTCGACACCCGCACCCTTGCTGCCTTTGAGCGGCGCACCCGTTTTGAAGATTTCCGCATTCGTCGCCGTAATGTAATAAATAACCGGACTGGCGGGAGCGGGGTATTTTTCGCCGTATTTTTTGAGCTTCGCACAGTCGGCCGCCGTAATCGTGAGCTGCCCGCGCACGTAGTCGTCGAGTTCCTTGTCGATCGGCTTGAGCATTCCGACGGCTTCAAAGAAGGGCATCAGGTTCTGCTTGGCGACATCGCAGGCCTTTTTCATGAAAGCACACTGCATCGCACCGTTGTCCGCCTTGCCGTCCTTCGTTTTCGGCACCTCATCCTTGCGGGCCATTTCGAAGATTTGCGGGTAAAAATCCTTCGGCCCGCGTTCGGCCGCGTTCATGTAAAGCTGCAATTGCCACATCGGAGCGACTTTCACAAAGTGGTCACCGCCGTTTTCGTAGTTTTCCATCTTGTCGGGCCCCTTTTGGCAGAGCCACTGCTCGCCGTAAACCAGCGCGGAATTCAGGAAGCAATTGAAACGTCCGCCGATGAAATTGCCGTCGCCGTCACGGGACGGGCAACGTTCGTGCTCCAAGCGCATGGACTGCGGGTTCAGCTTAAAATTCGCCCAGCAGGAATAAATATTATTCGTCACTTCCGTCGTGCACACCCACATCATCAGCGGGCGCGTCTGGTTAACGTGGCCGAATTCGTGCGAAATACCCCAAGCCTGATCGTAAATTTTCGCCGGATCGGCAATGCCGCCCATCGTATTGTCGTGAAACGCCGCACCCATGCCGTCGGCATGCATAAAACCCGTCCACATCGTGCGTCCGAGCATGTGATTCGGGCGGCGGCGCTTAAACTGCGTCAGCCCCATGATGTCTTCCTGCTGGCAACGGATAATTTCGTCGTACGCGTTGATGAGCTCCAAGCCGTTTTTCGGACAAACCTTTTTCATCGTCTCGGCGCAATAAATCAGGTGGACGCGCTTGCCGACGATGTCGATGCAATCGCCCTGCACGTTTTCGAGCATCTTTATCCAATCTTCGTTCGTGCTCTTCGTCCCGTTCGTAAAGACGCCGTTGGCGTGTCCGGTCGCAACATTGATCGAAACGGGCTCCGCGTCCGGGTTTGCCGTATAATATTGAATATAGCTCTGACCGTTAATTTCGACGGGAATCACGTTCACGCCCTTTTCGAGCGGATAAACGCGTTCCGCTCCGTAGCCCTCACGATCAAAGCAATGCACTTTCAACGCAACTTTTTCGCCTTTCGGAATCGCGCCGACAAAAAGAACCGCCGTCTCGCCCTCCCGGAAATAAACGCCCGTCGGATTTTCGTAGCGGCTGTAAAAGCTTGTCCGCAACTCCCGGGCGAGCTCGTCCACGGGGTAGTACGGCCGGTACTTCCGCGTCCGGCGATGGATTTTGTCCTGATAGTTGCCCTTGAGCATCCGCGTCGCCATATCCCGCAGGACGGGATTTTTGAGGCGCTTCACCTGCTCGGGTCTCACGCCCTTTTTCAGCTTGTGGCAAAATTCGTCCGTAAACACCGCACGCATCTCCGACGCCTGAAAATCACTTTTTTTGACGCCGGAAAAATCCGCGGGCTCGGCCGCCCATCCCAAGCAACTCAGTACGGCCCACGCGCAAGCCCATAGGAAACGCTTCATGCCCGCTTTCTCCCTTTTCGTTGTTCGCAATTAAGCCTTAAAGGCGAGAATTTCCTCCGGCGTGACGGTCGCCGTTCCGAACTTGCCGACGACGATGCCCGCCGCCGTGTTCGCGAAATGCGCGGCCTCTTCAAGAGGCGTTCCCGCCGCCAGCGCCAGGGTCAGCGAGGCGATTACGGTGTCCCCGGCGCCCGAGACGTCGAAGACTTCCCGCGCGAAAGTCGGAATGCACTTGCAGATTTTGCCTTCGCGGGAGAGTAGCATACCGTCTGCGCCCAAGGTGATGACGAGCTCCTTCGGGCGGTGCTTTTCCCAGATGCGCTTGCAGATTTCCTCGGCGGGGAACTCGTCCGGCCGCAATTCATTCTGCAGGTCCGCCAATTCGATGGCCTCGCTCCTGTTCGGCGTAATCAGGCCGACATTTTTGAACGGCAGGCGACGGCGCGGCTTCGGGTCGAGCGAAACGAGCTTTCCGCTTTCCTCGGCGAGCGCCAAAATCTGCGTAAGAACATCCAAATCGATAGCTCCCTTCGCGTAATCGGAAACGATAATCGCATCCGCGCGGCGAATTTCCTCAAAAAGTTTTTCGCGGACAGCCGCATCGCAGAGCGCGTAATACTCCGGCGCCTGTTCACGGTCGATGCGGCAAAGCTGCTGGTTGCGGACGACGACACGCGACTTGATAATCGTCGAAAGCCCGTCGCGGCAGAATGCTTCCGGATAGTCGATGGACGCCGCCCCGAGAATCGAGCGGAGCTTGCTGCCCGCCTCGTCGTTACCGCAAAGCCCGCAAAGCGACGCCTTCGCCCCAAGCGAGCAAATATTCAACGCGACATTCGCGGCACCGCCCGTCACGTAGCGGTCCTTGGCAACATGGACCACGGGAACCGGAGCCTCGGGGGAAATACGCGTCGCGTCACCGTGGACATAGTGGTCGAGCATCACGTCGCCGACGACCAAAACACGAACTTGGGATATTTTTTCAAGCAAGCTTCTCATCGGCGGAAATTTTGACAAAAACCCCGGACCAAAGGCAAAAACATTCTACGCAAAAAGCGCTCTCTCCGGCGTGCGTTTCTTTCCGCTTGCGGGAACACGCGTAAAAAAGGAAACTCAGTCTCAACATGGCGAACGACACAGCAGCAACACCGATGATGAAGCAGTACTGGGCTTTTCGGGAAAAACTCCCCGCAAACACCCTGCTGTTCTTCCGTTGCGGCGACTTCTACGAAATGTTCGGCGAAGATGCCGAGCGCGGCGCCGAAATCCTCGGGATTACGCTGACGAAGCGCGGCGGCGCAGCCCTCGCCGGCGTGCCTTACCATGCGTTGAGCAATTACCTCGCCAAAGCCCTGAAAGCCGGCGTGAAAATCGCCATTTGCGAGCAGACCGAAACCCCGCAGGCGGGCAAACTCGTCCCGCGCGCCATCGTACGCATCGTCACCGCGGGCACCAATTTCGACGAAACCCAGCTCGACGCCAAGAGCAATAATTACATTCTCGCCGTCGATGAAAACAAGCGCGGGCTTCACGCCGCCTGGATCGACGCAACGACCGGCGATTTTTACATCGCTACTTCGCGAGAGCCACAGAAGCTGGTCGCCACGCTACAGGCCATCCGCCCGAGCGAAATCCTCATCCCGGAATCTTGGCAACAGGGCAACGCCCCCGATTATCTGGAGCCGATTATCGAGTGGAACCTCATCACGCGACTGCCGGACTGGAAATTCGATGCCGAAGGCGGACGCCGCTCGGTACAAAAAGCGCTGAACGTCAACAGTCTCGACGGCTTCGGCGTCGCGGAAGGCCATCCGGCCCTCGGCCCGGCGGGCGCACTTTTGGCCTACCTGACGGAGACGCTCTGCGAATCGCCCTCCTTTTTACGAAAAATTTCGGAACTGCGTAGCGACGAGACCCTGCTGATCGACGCTGCTTCGACGCGCAATCTGGAACTCTTTAAATCCGCTGCAGGCACCCGCGAAGGCTCGCTCCTGGCGGCGATCGACTACACGCATACCGCCGCAGGCGCGCGCCTGCTCGAACAGTGGCTCGCCGCACCGCCGCGCAAAGTCGAAGTCGCACGGGAACGCCAAGAGGGCGTCGCCGCATTCTTCGACCATCCGTCGAGTGCCGAACGCGTCCGCACCGCTCTGGCTTACGTCAAGGACATCGCCCGTATTTTGGGGCGCCTGCAAAACCATATGCGTACGCCACGGGAACTCGGAGCCATCCGTGAAACGCTCCGCCGCATCCCCGAAATTAAGCAGGAACTCGCCTACCTCGGTTCGCCCGTCATCGACGCGCTCGCCTCCAGGATTTCCGAGCACACCCAACTGCGCGAACTGCTGGAAGCCGCTCTCGAAGAAGAACTGCCGACCGCCATCGAAGGCGCCATCCGTAGCGGCTACAACGCCCGCCTCGACGAGCTGCGCGACATCCGCACGAACAGCAAAACCTGGCTCGCCGAGTACGAAGCCGGCCTGCAGGAAAGCACACAGATCAAAAACCTGCGCGTCCGCTACAACAACGCTTTCGGCTACTACATCGAGGTTTCCAAATCCAACGCCGGACGCGTTCCCGAAGATTTCATCCGCCGCCAGACCCTCGTCAACGCCGAGCGCTACACGACCGCCGAACTCCGCAAAAAAGAAAGCGAAATCCTCCACGCCGACGAACTCGTTTCCTCCCAGGAAGCCGATCTGTACGCCGAACTCGTCGCCGCGACCATCGCCCAAACCGAAAGCCTTTCGGAAAGCGCCACCGCCCTGTCACAAATCGACGTCCTTGCCGGATGGGCGCAGCTCGCACAGGTCTGGGATTACTGCCGCCCGACCGTCGATGATTCCGACATCCTCGAAATTTCCCTCGGCCGCCACCCCGTCGTCGAACAAATGCTCCACCGCCCGGGCGTTTCCCAGCATTTCGTGCCGAACGACACCGCCCTGCAGGCCTCGGACGCGCAAATCAACTTGATTACCGGCCCCAACATGGCGGGTAAATCGACGTATATCCGCCAAGTCGCCCTCATCGCCCTGCTCGCTCAAATCGGCTGCTGGGTTCCCGCCAAGTCCGCGCATATCGGCCTCGCCGACCGCATTTTCTGCCGCGTCGGGGCCTCCGACGAACTCGCACGCGGGAACTCCACGTTCATGGTCGAAATGAACGAAACCGCCAATATTCTGAATAACGCAACGGAAAAAAGCATCGTCATTCTCGACGAAATCGGCCGCGGTACCTCGACCTACGACGGACTTTCCATCGCCTGGGCCGTTGCCGAGTACCTCCACGGGAACGGCGATGCCGGACCGCGCACCCTCTTCGCGACCCACTATCACGAGCTGACGCGCATCGCCGACACGCTCCCGCGCCTCAAAAATTTCTGCGTCGCCGTCAAAGAATGGAACGACGAAATCATCTTCGTCCGCCAGGTCATCCCCGGTGCAGCCGACCGCTCCTACGGGATTCACGTCGCCCGCCTCGCCGGCCTGCCCGATAGCGTCGTTTCCCGCGCCAACGAAATCCTTTCCGACCTCGAAGGCGCATCGATTTCACTGAAAAACCCGCATCCGCCGAAAGCTATTTCCGCCGATTTGCCGGAAGCTTCTTCCGCGCAAGCCGTTGCCGAAGAGCCGGCCAAGAGAAAGCCGCGTACGAGCAAAGCAAAAATCCGCGACGCCGCCGCTGAAGCGCGCCCGCCGGTCCCGCCGCGCGAAGACCGCCAACTCTCGCTGTTTTAAACATCCTCTCCTTGAAAGCTACCTCTAAAAATTCGCTTCAAGAGGTTTTGCAGCGGCTCGCAATTCGTTCCATTACGCCGCAGGCACGTAAACGAGTCTGTCCCTGTCATTTCGCGGCGCTTGTTTTTCATAGATTATCCGCGGTTTCGGCTACGGCCTGCACCCGCGGTTATCCCATGTAGTGCACCTCCGGCGCACTAACTCTGATGCGCGGAAAGAAGAAAACTTAGGACAACGCTCTAAAAACGAATTCCCGGAGGTCGCCTTAAAGGGAAAGTCGAATAAAGTTTTATTAAACGAACGTTCTATTTGCATTAAATTCGATTCCCTATTCTTCGCGGCGATGCGAAAACATGTTTACAGATAGCCGGCGGAGCTTAGAATGGGCACTGCAAATTTATGACTCGCGTGATGAAATTTTTCCCCTGCATCGCGGCGTTGCTGATGGCAACGCCCGTCGCTTCGGCAGCAACGGAAGCCGCAGAAAAACTCTTTGAAATCCCGCTTTGGGACGGGTTTTCGTTGCCGATTACCAATAGTATCGTGACGGCGTGGATCGTAGGGATTCTGCTTGTCGTACTGATTCGCCTCGCTTGCGGAAAGCCAAAGCTGATTCCTTCGAAAGGCCAGTACGCCATCGAAACCGTCATCGGCATGTTCAAAGACATTTTGGAGCCGATCCTCGGGAAAAAAGCGTTCCCGGCGGCGTTCCCGTTGCTGATTTGCCTTTTCTTCTTCATTCTCGCGCAGAACTGGGCGGGGCTGATTCCGGGAGTCGGGACCATCGGGTGGCACGAAACGGCGATTGCCGCCGACGGCACGACGACCGAGCATTTTATCCCGCTGTTTCGTGCACTCGGAGCGGATATGAACGGGACGCTCGGGCTTGCGCTCGTATCCTTCGGAGCGTGGGCGATTTTAATTTTCAAATACGCGGGACCGAAAGCCGTGTTTTTCGATTGGTTCGGCAATAAGGCGGATAAGCGCGACGTTCCCGCCGCGGTTTACTACTTCCTCTCGCTCGTGTTTTTTGCGGTCGGTTTTATCGAAATCATCTCGATTATCTTCCGCCCGGTTTCGCTCTCGTTCCGTCTTTTCGGGAACGTTTTCGGCGGCGAGACGCTGATGCACTCCACCGGCTATTTTACGGCATTTTACTTCCTCGAAATTCTCGTCGGCGTCGTCCAAGCCCTGGTGTTTACCCTGCTTTCGGCGGTTTACATCGGCCTGATTACAAACCACGACGACAGCCACGAAGAAGAAAGTTAAAAGGCAAATCTGATAACGGATAAGTGCCCTATCAGTTACCAGCTATCACTTCTGCCTTATTTATTCCCTTTTTCCGCGCGGGAGGATGCCGAGAGTGTCCACGCCGGAATCCACAATAACAATACAAACCAAAGGTATAACAACATGATTACAGCACTCCTCGCACAAGCGGCAGCAGCCGTTGACGGAAGCCTCCACATCGCACTCGGTTGCGCTGCGGCAGCTATCGGCGTCGGATGGGTCGGCAGCAAGGCTGTCGAAGCCGTCGGTCGCAATCCGGGCGCGTTCGGGAAGATTCTCGTTCTCGCGATTCTCGGCATGGCTCTTGCCGAAGCTATCGCGTTCTACGTGCTCTTCTTGGCGTAAGAATGTTAGTGAACAATGAATAGTGAATAATGAACGATTCGTTTTCACTATTCATTGTTCACTGCCCCTACCGGTTATTTGTCCAATTTCCCCAAACGTAAAAAATGTTTTCTCAAATTCTTGCTAGTGCCGTTTCCGCCGCTGAAGGCGGCAACAAATTTACGCAGGTGACGACCAAGTTCGGCATCGAAGCCAGGCCGCTTGTTGTCCAAATCATCAGCTTCTCCGTCCTCGCGCTCGTCGTGTGGTATTTCGGCTTTCGTCCGCTGATGAAAACGATTGCCGAGCGCCAGGCGAAAATCGCGGAAGGCTTGCAGTTTTCCGAGGATATGAAGGCGAAGCTCGCGCAGTCCGAAGCCGACTATAAGGCGAAAATGACGCAGGCTGCACAAGAGGCCGCAGCCGTCATCGAATCCGCCCGCAAGTCCGCCAAGGAAACCGTCGAAAAGGCCGCACAGGACGCTATTGCCCGTGCCGAGGAAACCGAAAAGCGCGCTACGGAAAATATCGCACGGGAACGCGAAAAGATGCTCGCCGAACTCAAGGGCGAAGTTGCCGCACTCGTCGTTGAAACCACAGCCAAGCTCCTTGCCCGCGAACTTCCCGCCGCGGAAAAATCCCGCCTCTCGGAAGCGGCCGCGAAAGAGATTAAAGGTTAAAGGATAGAGATTAAAGGGAAGGAATTCCGCAAATGAGCACGAATTTTCCGGGGTAAAACACAAATGTTTGAAAATCCTGAAAAATTCGTAGATAAAAGACTCATGACAGTTCCCGGAAAACATAATCAAACGTTTGAAGCGCTCCGACACACCACTGCCGAAGGCGGGGAGTATTGGTCTGCGCGTGAGCTTTTCCCCGCACTGGAATACAGCCGCTGGGAAAAATTCAAAGAGCTAATCGTTCGAGCCCAAACCGCCTGCGAAACCGCAGGAGCAAAGGCTTCGGATCATTTTCACCTTGAGGTGAAATTGATCACTGCCGCGAAAGGCGCACAACGCAAAATCGAAGATTATCATCTTTCCCGCTACGCGTGTTACCTCATCGTACAAAACGGCGACCCGTCGAAGCCGGTTATCGCGCTCGGGCAGACATATTTTGCGATACAAACGCGCCGCCAAGAGCTTGCCGACGACGCGGCGTTTAAGGCGCTCAGCGAAGAAGACCGCCGCCTGTTTTTGCGAAACGAACTGCGGGAGCACAACAAGGCCCTTGTCGAAACGGCAAAGCAAGCCGGCGTTCGCACCGAGCTGGACTACGCGATATTCCAAAATCACGGCTACAAGGGGCTTTACGGCGGCATGGACGCAAAAGCGATTCACGCTCACAAAGGCTTAAAAAAGAGCCAGAAAATTCTCGACCACATGGGGAGCACGGAACTCGCGGCCAACCTCTTCCGCGCGACGCAGGCTGAGGAAAAAATTCGCCGCGAGAATATTGTCGGTAAAGCGAGAGCCAATACTGCGCACTATGAAGTCGGCAAAAAGGTGCGCGAAACCATTCAAGAGCTCGGCGGAACGCTCCCGGAAGATTTGCCGTGCCCGCCGAAAGGAATTCCGCAAATTGAACGGGAGCGTCGGGCACTCACACAAAACGAGAATTTCACGCCGGAGTCTCCGGAATAAAATTCGTGTTCATGCGTGAAATTCGTGGATTTTCAAAAACAAATTTAAAAGAAAATGGCTAAGAAAGATAAAAATTTGCAGAAGGTGACGGCACGGCTCACGGAGCTGTCGCGCGGGGCGGACGGACAAATCGATGCCGGACGCGTCAAAGCCGTGCTCGCGGAACTTCCCAAGGAGTTTCCGGCAGCGCAGTTGCGTCCGATGCTCGAAGCGTTTTACGCCGCAATTGCCCGCGAACTGCGCTTCTCCGAAGCGCGTATCGAATACGCGGGAACGCTCGCTACGGGAACGGCAAATGCCATCGCCGCGCATTTTTCCGCGCTCTACAACCGCCCGGTCGCGCCCGTTGCGACAGAAAATCCCGCGCTTCTCGGCGGGCTCCGTGTTCAAGTCGGTGACGACGTTTACGATGCCTCGCTTGCGGGAACACTCGCCCGCCTCCGCGCCTCCCTCGCTTCCGCGTAAGGTTTTTCAAAAAAACGCAATGTCCGAAACTCCGACAGTCCCGCCGCAGCTCCCGCCAAAGCAATCTTGGTGGAAACGGATGTCTGCGTTCACACTCGGCTTCATAGTCGGCGCAGGCACGATGTTTACGGTTTGCGTTGTCGGATTCATTGTTTTGTTAATAGCCGCGCTTTTCGTAAGTCGCACAACGCTCGGCTACGAACCGATGCCGCTTGAAAAAGTATCGCGGGAGGACTTCGTCGGAACGTGGTTTCTTGCCTCTGTCGAAACGGACGACGGCGTGATTTATCCGGGAACGGACGCATTTACGCTAAACGCCGACGGAACGACAATCGTCACGGAACTTGATTTGGCTAAATACAATACGTGGCTCCCGGAACTTCGTGAAGACAACGCCAAGGCGAAAGCAAATAGGTGGAAATTAATCAGCGATTTTCCGGCACACGAAAACGCGATTCTGGAATTTCGCGGCAACGGTAGCGTTTTTGAGATTTTCGTTTCCGACGAATCCGGAGATATTGTCCTCAAAAAATACCTCGGCGACCCCGACGGAAAGCAGTTCATCTGCTGGAGAAAACGCCCGAAACAGGAGACGGAAAAATGAGAGACGAACAAAACAGAATTTCGGTCGCGGAAAACGTCTCGCGGGAACGCGGAGCGAACGGCACGTGCGGCGGGCTTCTCGGCGGCTTGCTTTGGGTGACGACGTTGGCGTATCTTGCGAGTTCCTTCGGAACGATTTTGTCTTTCGATTTGTCGTCAAATTTATTCGCCACGCTTTTGTTTTTTGTTACGCCGTCCTGCGGATTTTTGGCATTTTCTATTTGGTCGCTTGCGCTTTTCGCCCCCGAAAAACCAAAGTTTTTTCCGTTCGCGACAATCGCAAATGTTGTCATAACAATTCTTTTTGCCGCACTGTGGTGCTTCTTGAGAAGTTCGCTAACAACTTAATTTCTCCCACAAAAACCATTCTACAAAACAAGATTTTTGTCCGGAACAATCCAGTGAATAAATTTCTAACAACAAGCGTTTTCTTTTTAGTCGGATGCGGCGGCGGATGTTAGTTTGAACCCATTTAACAAAACAAATAAAAACTAAAACGAAATAACAACTATGAGTCAGATTCTTGATGATATTCGGTCGGCGATTGCTTCGCTCGACGCTAAACCCGAAAAATCGAACGTCGGCACGATTATTGAGCTTGCCGACGGCGTGGCGAAGGTGGACGGGCTTTCCAAAACACAGATGACGGAAATGCTTGCGTTTGAAAACGGGCTCGAAGGCATCGCGTTCAACTTGGAGCAGGACATTGTCGGCGTCGTCGTCATGGGCGACACTTCAACGCTCAAGGAAGGCATGACCTGTAAGACGACGGGCCGCTTGCTCAGCGTTCCCGTGGGCAAGGAATTGCTCGGACGTGTCGTCGATACACTCGGGAATCCGGTGGACGGCAAAGGCCCGATTAACGCCGCCGAGCGTGCTCCGATTGAAAAAATCGCTCCGGGGATTATGCCGCGCGAACCCGTCAACCAAGCGCTTCAAACCGGCATTATGCCGATTGATGCGATGATTCCGATCGGGCGCGGGCAACGCGAACTCATCATCGGTGACCGCTCGACGGGCAAGACCACGATTGCGACCGACACCATCATCAACCAAGCGCGCATCAATCGCGAAGGCCTGGCTTCCGGTGATCCGAATTTCCGCCCGGTTTACTCGATTTATGTTGCCGTCGGGCAGAAAAATTCCAGCGTGGCGCGTTTGATCGCGACGCTCGAAAAGGCGGGAGCGCTCGAATACTGCGTAATCGTCGTCGCGGGAGCGTCGGAAAACGCCGCAAATCAGATGTACGCACCGTTCGCGGGAGCGGCTATCGGCGAATGGTTTATGGAAAACGGCATGGACGCGCTCGTCGTTTACGACGACTTGTCAAAGCACGCCGCTGCGTATCGCCAAATTTCTTTGATTCTGAAACGTCCTTCCGGGCGCGAAGCTTATCCGGGCGACGTTTTCTACCTGCATTCCCGCTTGCTCGAACGCGCGGCGCGCCTCACGGGAAAAGGCTCGCTCACGGCGCTCCCGATTATCGAAACGCAGGCCGGCGACGTTTCCGCGTACATTCCGACCAACGTGATTTCGATTACGGACGGGCAAATCTTCCTGCAGACGGACTTGTTCAACCAAGGCGTGCGTCCGGCGATCTCGGTCGGGTTGTCGGTTTCCCGCGTCGGTTCTTCCGCGCAGATTAAGGCGTTTAAGCAAGTTGCGGGGAAGGTTAAAGGCGAGCTCGCGCAGTATCGTGAAATGGCGGCATTCGCGCAGTTCGGAAGCGATCTTGATGCGGCAACAAAGACGATTCTCGACAAGGGCGACCGTTTCGTCGAATTGTTCAAACAGGGTCCGGGCGAACCGAAACCGGTGGCTTCGCAAATCGCTTTGATTTGGGCGATGCAGCACGATTTCTTTGCGGACATCCCGCGCGAAAAGACGCTTGCTGCCTCGCTTTCGCTTCAGGAATTCCTCGAAACCTCCGCGAAGGAAACGCTCACGGAAATCCGCACCAAAGCGAAACTCGACGACGAGCTCGAAGGCAAGATCAAAGCCGCCTGCTCGCAGTGGAAAGCCGCGTACGCCGGCTAAAAAGATTAAAGATTAGAGGTTAAAGATTAAAGAATTCGTAATTTCCTCGAAATGGAGAATTCGTTTTTTGCGTTTCAAAAATTGTTGGTGTGGCAAAAGTCGCGCCAACTCGTAAAAGACGTTTATAGCGCCATCTCGGATTTCCCGGCTATTGAGCAATATGCTCTTACCGTTCAGATACGGCGAGCGGTTGTTTCGGTTCCGTCAAACATTGCGGAGGGAAGTAGTCGAGGCTCCGAGCGAGATCAGGTTCGTTTCCTCGAAATTGCATACGGCTCCTTAATCGAAACGTTTTGCCAACTTCAAATTGCTGTCGATTTGGGATATTTGACACAGGAAAACTTCGATCGCCTTACGCCTTCGTTTGAGGAATTAGCAAAAATGCTTAGCGCCTTGCGTCGAAACAAACAGGCTAAAATTCTTTAATCTTTAACCTCTCTTTAATCTTTAAACTTTAATCTTTAATCTCTTTTTCAAATGGCTAAAGGCTTACGAGAAATTCGAAATCGTATTCGTTCGGTGACGAACACCGGGCAAATCACGCGCGCGATGCAGCTGGTTGCATCGTCGAAAATGCGCCGTGCGCAGGACGCAGCGACTTCCGGTCGCCCGTATGCGATCCTGCTTTCGCGGATTTTGGCGACAGCGTTGCGCGGGCTCGATTTGTCGGGCGATTTTTCGCATCCACTCATGCAGGAACGCCCGGTGAAAACGCGCGGGATCGTTGTCATCGCGACCGACAAAGGTCTCTGCGGCGGGCTTAATTCCAACCTATTCCGCTTCCTGAACAAAAATGTCCCTGCGGGAACGCCGGCGAAATTTTTCACCGTCGGGAAAAAGGCGACGCAGTTTGTGGCGCGTTCGAAGCGCGAACTCGTCGCGGATTTTTCCGTGAGCGACCGCGTGAACTTTTCCGAGGTGCGCCCGATCGGTGAATTTTTGATTAAGGAATACCTCGCGGGAACGATTGACACGATTGAAATCGTTCTCTCGCAGTTCAAAAATACGATTGTGCAGGTGCCGACGATTTCGACGCTCGTCCCGCTTGTAAATTTGGAAGAACGCATGCAGGCACAGTTTGCCGTGCAGGGTAAAAAAGAGGCTTTCAAACTCCTCGAAGACGATCGCGAAATGTCGTTTGCTCCCGACGCGAAAACGATTCTCGAAGGGCTGCCAGCGCTGTTTTTCAAACAAAGTTTGCATCAGGCGATTTTGGAAGCGAAAGCCTCTGAGCAATCCGCACGCATGGTCGCGATGAAGGCCGCGACGGACAACGCGAAAAACCTCGTCGAATCCCTTTCGCTCGAATACAACAAGGCGCGCCAAGCCGCCATCACCAACGAAATCAACGAACTCGCCGCCTCGAATGCAGGGTGATGAAAGTTGAGTGATTAATGCTTAAAGCTTAAAGGGATGAGCGAGGATTCGTCGTTTTTATAAACAGGACAAAACAAAAAATTTATGAACAAAGGAACAGTTACTCAGATTATCGGCGCGGTTGTGGACGCGCAGTTTGACGAAAAAAATATTCCCGCGATTTACAACGCGTTGGAAGTGAATTATGTGCTCAACGGAGTTCCGACGCGTCTCGTGCTCGAAGTCCAGCAGCACCTCGGCGCGGGTGTCGTGCGTGCGGTCGCGATGAGCACGACGGACGGACTCGTGCGCGGCATGGAAGCCGTCGATACGGGCGCGCCCATTCAGGCACCCGTCGGAGAAGGCGTGCTCGGTCGCATTTTCAACGTCACGGGCGACCCTGTGGACGGTAAGGGCGACGTAAATTTCACGAAAAAATACCCGATTCACCGCAATCCTCCGCCGCTGGTTGAACAAAGCACGGGCGCGGAGCTGCTCGAAACGGGGATTAAGGTTATCGACCTGATTTGTCCGTTCGTCAAGGGCGGGAAGGTCGGCGCGTTCGGCGGCGCGGGTGTCGGCAAAACCGTTCTCATCATGGAGCTCATTAACAACATCGCGAAGGCGCACGGCGGGTACTCCGTGTTCGCGGGGGTCGGCGAACGTTCCCGTGAAGGAAACGACCTTTATCGCGAAATGTGCGAATCCGGCGTTATCGATACGAACGATATTTCGAAATCGAAGGTCGCACTCGTTTACGGGCAGATGAACGAACCGCCGGGAGCGCGTATGCGCGTCGCGCTGACCGCACTTGCCATGACGGAATATTTCCGCGACGAAAAAGGGCAGGACGTGCTTTTGTTCATCGACAACATTTTCCGTTTCTCTCAGGCAGGGTCCGAAGTTTCCGCGTTGCTCGGTCGCTCGTCGTCCGCCGTCGGTTATCAACCGACACTCGCAACCGAAATGGGCAACTTGCAGGAACGTATTACTTCGACGAAAAAAGGCTCCATCACCTCGTTCCAGGCTGTTTACGTTCCCGCGGACGACTTGACCGACCCCGCTCCCGCGAATACCTTCGCGCACTTGGACTCGACGATCGTTCTCGATCGAAAAATCGCCGAACTCGCGATTTACCCGGCTGTCGATCCGCTTGCCTCGACCTCGCAGGCGCTCACGCCGCAAATCGTCGGCGAAGATCACTTCCGCGTCGCCCGCGCCGTCCAAGCCGTTTTGCAAAAATACAAAGATTTGCAGGACATCATCGCGATTCTCGGGATGGACGAACTTTCCGACGAAGACAAGCTCACCGTTTCCCGTGCGCGTAAGATTCAGAAGTTCCTTTCCCAGCCGTTCCACGTCGCGGAACAGTTTACGGGTATGAACGGCGCGTACTGCTCAATCGCCGACACCGTGCGCTCGCTCGACACCATCCTTAAGGGCGAAGTGGACGACATCGCCGAACAGCATTTCTACATGAAAGGCTCCATCGACGAAGTGATTGCGTCAGCGAAAAAACAATAAGTTTTTTAAGGGAAAAGCTGATAACTGATATCTGATAGGTTTTACCATGAGTATGTTGCGAGAAAAGACAACGTCTTTTGCGATACGCGCGGTAAAGCTCTATCGATATCTGACGGAAGAGAAAAAAGAGTTTATTCTTTCGAAGCAATTTGTGAGGAGTGCAACGAGCATCGGCGCAAACGTCCATGAAGCATGGAATGCCCAAAGCCGTAAGGACTTCGTACACAAACTTAATATCGCGTTGAAGGAAGCAAACGAAACTCAGTATTGGCTAACACTCCTTTCTGCCGGCGAGTATCTGTCGGAACGCGAATTTCAGTCCATCTATCCGGAGGTCTTGGAACTGGCAAAGATTCTTTCCGCCTCCGTAAAGACGGCGAAAAAAGGAGAAACGAGCCCCGAGAAATAAAATCCCTTGCGACAAAATTTGTTATCAGTGTCAAACAAGAAAACCTATCAGATATCAGTTATCAGTTTTTACTTTTATGGCTCTTTCTTTTGAAATTATCACCCCGACGGGGATTGTTTATCAGGCGGAAAACGTCAATTCCGTGACGCTTCCGACAACTTCCGGGGAGCTGGGGATTTTGCCCGGACACATTCCGCTGACGGCGGAAGTAGAACCCGGAGAAATCGATGTCGAAACTGCAGCGGGAACGACCAAGCTCGCCGTCGATAAAGGCTATGCGCGTGTGCTTGCCGACCGCGTAAGCGTGCTTGCCGAAGCCGCCATCGACGTCAAAGCAATTGATCTTTCCGCCGTGGAAGACGCGCAACGCCGCGCTGAAGCCGCTCTTGAGGCCGCCCTCCACCAAAAGGAAATCGATCCCGCCGAGCTCGAACGTCTCGAGGCTGTCGCCCGCTTCGCTATCGCGCAAAAGCTCGCCAAAGCCAAACACTAAAGCGCAATTTGTCCGCAGACAATGCGGACAAATAAACCTTAAGGCTACCTCTAGAACTTCGGTTTTTAGAGAAAACATTACGAAAAGAGCGTCTCGGTTTTAGCGAGACGTTCTTTTTTTATGACCTTGACCCGGTCGGCGGGATAGGAAGAGGGCTTAAAGAAAGGGACATTACGTGCTTTGGGGCAATTCCCGTGGAGCGGGAATACATGGGATAACCGCGGGTGCAGGCCATAGCCGAAACCCGCGGATAATCCATGAAAAACAAGCGCCGCAAAATGACAGGGAGAGACCCGTTTACGTGCCTACGGTGTAATGGAACAAGTGACACACTCTTTTCGTAGCCCAATCTCTAAAACAAATTGCTATAGACGAACAAAAGGGCCGGAGACATTTTGTCCATGTATTAAAATGTGTTTTCCTACATGCTTTTATAGTGTTTTGGAGCATAAAACACACACTTCCCGCAAACATCCCAAAGACACGAAAAAGCCCGCAATCCTTTTGTTTATGCGGATTTGCGGGCTTTAGAAATTGGGTGCAGGGTTAGGATTTGAACCTAAGACCTTCAGGTTATGAGCCTGACGAGCTACCGAGCTGCTCCACCCTGCAATAAAATGAAAGAGCCTTTATTAAGAACTTTTTTCGTTTTTAATGCAAGTGCTTTTTATAAAAAAATTTGAATCGAATCCGCGCCCGCATTTTGTAGAATGCGGATATGCGAATCGGGAAATATTGGCAACTCGGGAGATTTACAAATCCGGACCATCCTCAAAAAGAATTTTGTTGCTGGGGTGTTTCCAATCTCAGCAATGAAGACGCTCTATGCGACGCACAGAAGCGAGCCGATTGCATTATCCGAAAAATGCAGGGAGCCTCGGCGTACAACGACCGCTACGAAGCCGACATCATTGAAGAGCTTGTCGAAAAAATTTCCGAGCGGAGCATCGTCACCCGCAACCGCTACGGCGCACGCGTTCTGAATACCTGCGATGTCACGATTCTGGACGTCGATGTGTTTCAGCAATCGTTTTCCTCGCTCATTGCCAATTGCTTCAAACGCATTTTCGGAAAGAAAATCCCCGTCGCGCAAACACCCAAGCAAACAACGTTGTTGCATATCGATTCCGTTCTAAGCGCGCAAATTCTCGATGCACGTGTTTACGAAACGCGGGCGGGCTTCCGTGTCATCCTGAACACGTCGCATTTGGAGCCTGCGAGCGATGCATTCCTTGCGTTTTCCCGCGAGCTTCGCGCCGACCCGCTTTACGCCTCGCTTTGCAAGCGCCAGCGCTGTTTCCGCGCGCGCCTGACGCCGAAGCCGTATCGCATGCGCATTCCCGTCTGCCGCTACACGTGGCCGCAAACGGAAGACACTTATCGTAAAAATCAAGCTTGGGTCGAAAGCTACGAAGCACGTTCCCGCGATTTTTCCGTCTGCAGGCTCGTTAAGACTTACGGCAACGACTTTTCGGAAAACGCAATTATCCGTTTTCACGACGAGCTCACCTGCACCGGCAAAAAACTTGCCTAAGCAAGACGGTAAGCCACAGAACAAACGAAAAGCGGCTTGCGTCGTCTTAGTCCGCAAGCCGCAATTCGCCCGATGCGCTGAATTTACACGCGTTCCATGAGCGGAACGAAGTGGCGTTCGTTTTCGCCGATATAGACCTGGCGCGGGCGATAAATTTTTCCGCCCGGGCGTTCCGCCATTTCCTTCCACTGGGCAATCCAGCCGGGCATACGCCCCATCGCGAAGATGACGGGGAACATGTTCACGGGGATGCCGAGTGCGCGCAGGATAATGCCGCTATAGAAGTCCACGTTCGGATAGAGGTTGCGTGACTTGAAGTACTCGTCATTGAGCGCGATATCCTCGAGGCGGTGAGCGATTTTCAGAAGCGGATCGTCCGTTCCGAGGGCGTCAAAAATCTTCATGCATTGCTTATGGAGAATCTTTGCGCGCGGATCGTAATTTTTATAAACGCGGTGCCCGAAGCCCATGAGGCGGACTTCACCGGACTTGGCGCGTTGAACGAACTTAGAGCCGTCGTCTCCGCAGGCGCTGATTTCGGTAAGCATTTCGATGACGGCCTGATTGGCGCCGCCGTGCATGGGCCCCCAGAGCGCGCAGACCCCGGCAGAGACCGACGCAAAGAGATTGGCGCCGCCGGAGCCGACCATGCGCACCGTTGAGGTGGAGCAATTCTGCTCGTGGTCGATGTGCAGGAGGAGCAGGGTGTCGAGGGCTTTTGCGACGTCCGGGTGAATCGGAGAATCTTCTCCCGGGTAGGAGAACATCATGTGCAGGAAGTTTTCGCAGTAGCTGTATCCGCGCTTGGGATAGGTGACGGGGAGGCCGTTGCGGTAGCGATAGCCCATTGCGGCGAGTGCGCGCACCTTGGAAATGAGCACGGTGGTCGTGCGGTCGAAGTTTTCCAAGTCCTGCTTGCGGTTGTTGGAGGACAGCTCGGGGTAGTAGCACCCGAGGGCGTTGAGCATCGCGGAGAGACCGGCCATGGGGTGGGCGGTCATCGGGAAGCCGGCAACCATAGTGCGCAGGGCTTCGTGAATCCCGGCGTTCATGAGGATGCTGTTACGAAAATCTTCGAGTTGGCGCGCGGTGGGCAACTCGCCGTAGATGACGAGGTAAGCGCTTTCGATGAAATTGGAACGCTCGGCCAATTCCTCGATCGGATAGCCGCGGTAGCGCAAAATGCCTTTTTCTCCGTCGATAAACGTGATTGCGCTCTCGCAGGAGCCGGTATTTCCGTAGCCTTCGTCGTAAGTGATGAAGCCGGTCTCCGCGCGCAGTTTCCGGATGTCGACCGCGTGTTCGCCTTCCGTGCCGACAATGACCGGAGCAATATAACCGCGATTCCCGAAAGTAACCTTAATCTCTGATTTGTTCACCATTGCTTATTCTCTGCGAGTATTTCCTATTTCCGCCGTTTTTTAAATGATTTTTTTCCGCAAGCCGACGCAAAAATAAACGTCGAAAATATCAAAATAAAAAACCATGATAGGCCCCACGATGAGTCACCGAAAAAAGTCTTCTTTTTGCGCCAAGCTGTTTAAGGCTTTTCGCGTGATCTTGGTGGCTCTCTTCGGCGTACAGGCCGCCCTGCTCTATTTCGCACAAAGAAGCGTCGAGCTGCCGGACTTCGTCTGCAAGTGGGCGGCAGAAAAATTAGCTCCGGAAGGCACGCGCCTCAAAATCAGCGGCGGCAGCCTGAAACACCTCGCGTTCCTCGAACTCCGGGACATCTCGCTCTACCACGCCAGCAGCAACGAACCCACGCTCACGCTACACACGGCCGGCGCGTACTTTAATTGGAAGAACATCGTTAATCCCAACAAAAACGTACAAACCTTCTTTTTCGACGGGATTAAACTGCGTTGCCCCGCAAGCCTCTCGCAGACGGGGAAACCGGAAATCGTACTCGCCGACGGGCGCATCAACGCCGCCTATTCCTTCGGAGAAATCTACCTGAAAGACGCCGTCGCACGCGTCGGCGACATCCCTCTGTACGCCGCCGGCAGCCTCGATCTTTCCCTCTTGGACACCCCGCAGACAGACGACGGCAACACCGCTCCTCCGATCGACGCAACGCCTCCGCCGCCCGCAACGGGAAAGCGGGACAGCGTCCTCACTCCGCTTTTCAAATTTGCCGGCACGCTCTCCGAGCTCAAGCACAAGCTCGCAGCATTCGGCACCCTCAAAAACTGCTCACTGCAAACGCAGATCGAGACCGACGAAGACGATCGGCTGACAACGCAAATCGACTTTTTGTGCGGATCCCTGAAAGTAAACGCCCCGGATATCGCGCTGAGCGAAGTGCACGCACACACCACTCTCGCTTTCGACCCGTTCTCCCGAAAAATCGCTCTCGCGGCTCCCTTACGCGCCTCGGCAAGAACGCTCAACGCCACCGTCGAAACTCCCTCCCTTTTTGACGCATGGCATTTTACGGCAGAAAAAATCGATGTCGCCGCCCGGCTTTCGCTCTCGGAAAATTTCGAACTGCAGCCGCAAGCCCTTGCCGTCGGGGCCCGAAGCATTCGCGCCGACAATTTCCTGCAAGGCAGTTTCCCGATTGTCATGCCGGTCGCGGAGCTCGACGCTCTCGACCTCGATACCGCCCGCGGAAGCGTGACGCTGAACGCTGCAGCCTTCGGCTCGCTCGTCGCCGCCCAAGTCGATTACGACGCCGCGACGGGTACGCGTCTGGTGCTTGATACGGGAATCGACTTCCCGCAACTGCTCAAGGTCCCGCAAATCGGCGGTGCCGTTCCCGAAGAAGTCCGCCGCAAACTCGCCCTCAACGGTAAACCCGAGCTCCGCAGCAATATTACCCTCGCTCCCGACTTCAGCTTCGCGCGCGCCGACTACGCGCTGGAAACTGAAGATGCCGTTTGGGACGGAGTCAAAATCGCCACGCTTTGCAGCCACGGCACCGCCACCCCGGATGCCCTCGATATCCGCCTCGCCCGCGCGTCCGGCGAGCGCTACTGCACCCAAGCCCGCATCTTCTCCAATTTCAGTTCCGGCGGCAACTACCGGGTCCAGGTGTTCGGCTCGGCTACAAATCCGGAAGTGCTCGACGACTATTTCGGCTGGTTCTGGTGGCGCATCTGGAACAATCTTTCCGTCCCCGAAAGCGGACCGGCGCCGCGCGTAGACATCGACGTCCACGGCACCATCGACGAAAACTCCCGCTGGGAATACATCTACGGCGCCATCGCAGGCGAAAATGCGGTCGGCGGCGGTGTCCATATCGACAAGGTCAGCCTCCGGATTGCTGAAGAACCGGCGGTCATTTCGGCCTTCGACATCCATGTCCGCCGCGGAGACGACCGCGTCGCGGGAAGCCTCCAATGGCATTACGCCTTCGAACCCGAATATCATTTCCGGGACTTCCGATTCGAATTTTCCGGATCCATGCCGCCGTCCCCCGTTTTCAAAATCGTCGGCGAAGGCCTGCCCGAAATTTTCGACGGCGTTTTAGAACGTGAGGCCTCGGGAACCGCCCTTGCCCGCGGTTTCATCAGCGGCGACGAACAATTTTATCCGGACGAACGTATCCTCGTCGAGGTCGATGTCGCTTCGGCTCCGGGCCCTTTCCGTTTCCTCGGAATCGACGCGTCGGACTTCTCCGGAAAAATCAATTACGACAGCGGCAACGTGCGTATCGCGCCTTTCTCCGCCCGTTGCGACGGCGGCAGCGTCGAGGGCTCCATTCTCGTCTGTTTCCCGCCCGAGGACGGCGTTGACGGCACGCAGGTGGCGCTAGATCTCGAACTTGAAGACGTTCCGCTCTCAACGCTCACCGCAAGCGCCGAACGACTCAAGGCTCTCGGAGAAGAGACGCCCGAAGCAAGCGGAACGGAAAAGCCCGCCGCCCGGGCGACGGACCTCTCGAAGGTTTCCGCCCGCTTCACGGGAGCGCTCACCCTGCCCGAAATTAACAGCCTGAACGCGACGGGCACCTTCTCGCTCTACGATCCGGCGCTATTCAATCTGCACCTTTTCGGCGGCTTCTCGCGCTTTCTGGAAACGCTGAAAATTCCGCTCACGTCCTTTGCTTTCACAAACGCAAACACGGATTTCACCATCGAAAACGGGAGAATTTACCTGCCCAACCTGGAAGTCAAAGGCGAAAGCGGCGAACTCACCATCCGCCTCAACGCCGACATCTCCACGCAGGAACTGCAGGGCGACGCCGTTTTCAAAAACAAACGCTTCACGCAGATCCCCATCCTCGGAAAAGTCATCGATTGGGCCTCGGAAACGACGACGCTCATTCCGATCGGCCTCTCGGGAAGCTTCGACGACATCAAATGGAAGCCGAAGCCCTTCAGTAATCTCAATCCGAAGCGCGAAAACCCCGGCGAAGCCCCGAGCAGTCGAAACAATGCCCGGAAAGCACCGAACCGTGAAGGTGAATAGCAGACTCACCGGCTATAAGTCTCCGCTTACCATTCAACAGCCATTATTCGCTGTTCACTTTCCCCGAAGGGCGCTTTAGAGTTCGCCTATGCTTTTTAAAGACCAGAAAACCGTTTTATCCTCGCTCGCCGTTCTCGGCGCGGGAGTCAGCGGGAAAGCCGTGATGCAATGGGCCGCGGAACAGGGAATTTCCGCTGTCCTTTACGACCGCTCCGGCGCGGAAGACACTCAGGCCGACTTCACGCCGGCGAACGCCGCACGGCACGACGCCGTCGTTTACAGCCCGGGTTTTCCGCCGGAACATCCGTGGTTGGCCATCGCTCGGGCGGCGCAGCTTCCCTGCCTGACGGAAGCGGATTTCGCCGCCGGTATCCGCCCGGGCGCTTTCGCAAACGCCGTCGCCGTCACGGGAACCAACGGGAAGACCACACTGACGGAATTTCTCGCCTTTGCCCACCGCCTGTCCGGACGCAGCGCGGCGGCCGTCGGCAACAACGGCATTCCGGTGACAACACTGCTCCTGAACGCCGCGCCGAAAACAGATTTTCCGGTCTGCGAAATCAGCTCGTTTCAGGCGGAATGCATGCAGTACTTGGCCCCGGCAAGCGTGTTGTGGACGAATTTCGACGAAGATCACCTCGACCGCCACGGCTCGTCGGAAAACTATTTCCGCGCGAAATTCCGCCTCGTCGAGCGGCAGATTGCGGCCCGACCGGACGGCGTTTGTGTAATCGGAGAATCCGTCGCCGAAGCCGCCCGCCGTTTCAAAATCCGTTTCCCGGAATCCACGCAGATCGCGACGCGCGAAGAAGTCCGGGACAAAATCCCCGAGGGCAGTATTTTTAACAGCTTCCCGCAGTCGGAAAACTACGCGATTGCCCGCCGCTATTGGCTCGCCTGCGGCTATCCGATCGAAGAACTGGAAGCGGCCGCCAAGCAATTTGTCCCCAAGGCTCACCGTCTCGCCCGTTGCGCCGTCATCGAAACGGCGAATGTGCAGATTGAATTTTGGAACGACTCGAAGGGGACCAATTTTCACGCCGTTTACGCGGCTTTGGCGACCTTCCCGCGGACTCCCGTCTATTGGATCGGCGGCGGCCTCGGAAAAGGCGGCAATCTCGGAGCATTTTGCCGTCGGATTGCCCCGGGAATCCGGAGCGCGGCACTGATCGGCGAAACGGCTCCGGAGCTGTCCGCGCACTTGGCCGACCACGGTACACCCGCACGGGTTTTCGGCACACTCGCAGAGGCCGTTCACGCCTCATTCGAAGCGGCTTCGACGGCGAAAGCCCCGCGCGCCGTCGTCCTCTTCAGCCCGGGCTTCGCCAGCTTCGACATGTTCAAGAGCTACGCCGACCGCGGGAGAACATTTGAGGCTCTCGTCGAAACGCTGAAACAAAAAAAATGATTTCGAGAAAAAAGTTTCGACAAACGCAAAAAGTAGAGCAGAATTTTTGCAAAATAATTTCAATTTTCCCTCAAAATCAGAAAGAAAAATAAACTTAAATGAAAGCCTTAACCATCGTTTCCAGCGTCGTTTTTCTGCACGTTTTGGCATTTGTCGTTCTTGTGAACGGCTGCACGCCCCGCGCGCTCCGAGGCCAGTATAATTCGGATCCCGCAAACGGAGCCCCGACTGTCGGTCAGGTTCAAAATGCAGACAACGAAGCCCCCGGCGTCGGTCAAGCCGTCACCGAAGAAGTTCCTGCGGAACCGCTTCCCCCGACGCCGCCGGAAGAAGTCGAAAAGCCGGAACCCAAGGCCGCTCCCGAAGGCACGGTTTACGTTGTTAAGCAAAAAGACAGCCTCTGGCTCATCGCCAGAAAATACAAGACGACGGAAAATGCGATTTGCGAAGCAAACGGTATCAAGAAGAATGCCATCCTCCGTGTCGGCACGAAACTAAAGATTCCCGCCGGGAAGGCTACGGAATCGTCCGCCAAGCCGGCTAACGCCGAAAGCGCCAACGGAACGAGCTACACGGTGAAGAAGGGCGACGCGCTCAGCCTCATCGCCCGCCGCCATGGTGTCACCGTTAAGGCACTCAAGCAGGCGAACAACCTGACGAGCGACAACATCCGCATCGGTCAAAAGCTGGTTATCCCCGGCAAGGCCGCCCCGGCCAAGCAGGAAGCGGCACCCGCCCCGGCACCGGTTGCACCGAAGACGGAAGAACAGCCGGTCGTTAACGCAGAACCGGAAGTCGCCGTTTCCGAAGAAGCCGAACCCGAACTCGGCTTCTCCGAAGAACCGCTCGAATAATTCGGACGCATGCCCGAGTCGCTCGGCGAAGCACACGATACAAGATTTCCCCGCCTCACGTTTGAAGCGGGGTTAATCTTTTTTATCGCCCTGCTACTTTCGATTCTCGGGCTGATTATCCAGACAAGCGCCGGTCAGTACCACAACAGCAAGGAGCCGCTTCACACAGCCTACATGCAGGCGATTTACCTGATTCCGGCCCTAATCGCCTACGTCGTCGCCTCCCGCATCAATCTCGAATATTTTCGCAGGACCGCCTGGTGGTGGTTGCTTGCAGCCGTCCTCCTTCTCCTTTCAATCTACATTCCCGGCTTCGGGAAAGTCGTCAACGGTTCCCGCCGCTGGGTGGACCTCGGATTCGTCAATCTCCAGGTCAGCGACCCCGCAAAAATCATCCTCGTTTTCGTCCTCGCTCACTACCTCGCCGTATCCCGTCGCTATTTTCTGCCGACACAATTCAAGTGGTTTGAACGCAGCGGCAAATACCTCATACTTCCGACCCGCGATGCCCTCACGGACCTCTTCCGAGGCTTCCTCCTGCCCTGCGGGATTTTCGGCGTAATCTGCGCAGGCATCGTCGTCGAGCCGGACCTCGGGACCATGGCGCTCTGCGCGGCGGTCGGCCTCGCCATGCTCTTTCTCGCGGGCGGGCGCCTCCTGTACATCGCGCCGACAGTCCTGAGCGGGCTGACAGTCTTCTCGATCGCGGTTTGGCAATGGGAAAACCGCCTGAACCGCATTCTCTCGTTCCTCGATCCGGAGCGCTTTAAGGACGACAAAGGCTACCAGCTCTGGCAGGCCCTTACCGGTATTGCCAGCGGCAGAATCCACGGGGAAGGCCTCGGCAACGGCATGATTTACCGCGGCTTCCTCCCCGAAGCCCACACGGACTGCGTCTTCGCCGTCATCGCTGAAGAACTCGGCTTCTGCGGCACGGCCTTCATCATCATGCTTTTCCTCGTCCTTTTCGGACTCATTCTCTCGCAGCTGCGGAAAATCGCCGACGTCTTCTACTTCAATATTTGTCTGGGCTCGATGCTTTTTATCTTCCTGCAGGCACTCATCAACATGCTCGTTAATCTCGGCCTGCTCCCGACCAAGGGCATGTCGCTCCCCTTTATCAGTTACGGCGGCAGCAATATCGTCATCATGTTCGTCTTCATCGGGCTGATCTGCAACGCGATTCGCAATTGGCCCGCATCCGTACTCCCGAAACCCTCCGAATTTTAAATGAAAAAGAAAAGCTTCATCATCGCCTGCGGCGGAACCGGCGGTCACCTTTCGCCGGGCATTGCCCTCGCAGAACGTCTCACGGAAAAGGGGTTTCACTGTATTCTCCTTGTCAGTAAAAAGAAGATCGACTCGCGCCTTGCCGAGAAATACACCGATCTTGAATTCCGGCAAGCTCCGGGTTGCGCGTTCTCGCTCTCGCCCAAGGGCTTCCTCGCGTTCCTGCTGAATCTCGCCCGCTCACTTCTCTTCGGCTTTTCGCTTTTCCTGAAAAAACGCCCCGTCGCGTTTATCAGCTTCGGCGGATTTCTGACCGTCGGGCTCGCGATTGCCAGCCGCCTGCTTTTCATCCCCGTCGTCCTCCACGAGGCCAACCGTATTCCCGGCAAGGCCGTTCGCTGGATGAGCCGCATCGCCACACGCGTTTATCTTCCGCCGGGAGTCCGCCTCAAGGGCATCACGCCGCTCGCCGTCCGCTCGACCGGCTTCCCCGTCCGTCGGGAAATCTTCCCGCACGACAAGACCGTCTCCCGCAAACAGATCGGCGTCCCGAGCAACGGGAAGGTCCTTGCCATCTTCGGCGGAAGCCAGGGCGCTAAGCCGCTCAACGACTGGATTGCGCGCGATCTCCAACGCTTCATCGATAACGGCGTCTCCGTTTTCTGCGTCACCGGCCCCAACAAAAACGCCGCAGATGCCGGCACGACGGAATACCGCTCCCGCGACGGCGAACCCGCTTTTGTCCGCTTCACGTCTTTCTGCGACGACATGGCTGCCGCCCTGTCCGCCGCCGACCTCGTCGTCTCCCGCTCCGGAGCCGGCTCGCTCGCGGAATTCGTCGCCTGCGGCGTTCCCGCCATCCTTGTCCCCTATCCGTTTGCCGCCGATAATCACCAGGAAGCCAACGCAAAATTCTTCCGCGAAAAAGGTGCCGGCCTCATGATTCCGCAAACCGAGATCGACACCCTGACGGATATCGCCCTCTCGCTGATTAACGACAATGCGCTTCTCGGCGAATTACGCGCGAATATCGAAAAAATGTCCCGCGAATTCGACTGGAGCAATATGGTCAGCGACCTCGAACGCTACGCCACCGGCGAAAAGCGGGCCCTCAAAACCGAACAGGCGTAAGCTTTCACCTACGCAGACAAAGCGCGTACGGCGGACAAAGTTCCCCGGCGCGCTTTTTTGTTATCCCGCAAACTCGAACGATGCGGAAACAATGGCTTGAAACTGCCCTATGTTCCCGCGAAAATATCAGCCACCTATGCAAAAAGAAACTCTATGCCTCCACGCCGGATACGCACCGAAAAACGGCGAACCGCGCGCTCTTCCGATTTATCAAAGCACCACGTTTAAATACGACTCCACGAAACACATCGGCGATCTCTTCGACCTCACCGCTTCCGGGCACTTCTATTCCCGACTTTCCAACCCGACCGTCGATGCCGTCGAACAGAAAATTGCCGCACTCGAAGGCGGTGTCGCCGCTATGTGCACCTCGTCCGGACAAGCCGCATCCTTCATGGCCCTGATGACCATTCTCAAGGCCGGCGACCACTTTGTCTCCGCTGCCGCCATCTACGGCGGGACCGTCAATCTCTTCGCCGTAACGATGAAGCGCTTCGGCATCGACTGCACCTTCGTGGACGCCGACGCTCCCGCAGAAGAAATTCAAAAGGCCATTCGCCCGAACACCAAGGCGCTTTTCGGCGAAACCCTCGCCAACCCGGCCCTCGCCGTCTGCGATATCGAAAAACTCGCGAAGGTCGCTCACGACAACGGTATTCCGCTCATCATCGACAACACCTTCCCGACGCCCGTGCTCTGCCGCCCGATTGATTTCGGCGCCGACATCGTCACGCATTCGACCACGAAGTACATGGACGGCCACGCGCTCTGCGTCGGCGGCGTCATTGTCGATTCCGGCAAGTTTAACTGGGCCAACGGTAAGTTCCCGGAATTTACCGAACCGGATGAATCGTACCACGGAATCGTTTACGCGGACACCTTCGGCAAGGCTGCGTTCATCGTCAAAGCCCGCGTCCAGCTGATGCGCGACCTCGGCATGACGCCCGCTGCCAACTCGGCATTTTTGCTGAACATCGGCCTCGAAACCCTCGCCGTCCGCATGCCGCAGTACAGCCGCAACGCCCAGAAAGTGGCCGAATTCCTCGCGGCTCACCCGCAGATTGAATCCGTCGCCTACCCGGGTCTCCCGAACGACAAGTACCACGCTCTCGCGCAGAAATACTTGCCGAACGGCTGTGCGGGCGTCATGAGCGTTGTCGTCAAGGGCGGGCGCGAAGGAGCCGCCAAGTTCCTCGATTCCCTCAAGCTCGCCACTCAGTGCGTCCACGTCGCCGACATCCGTACCTGTGCTCTTCACCCGGCAAGCTCCACTCACCGCCAGCTCACCGACGAGCAACTCGCGGCCGCGGGGATTCCGCAGGGCCTCGTCCGCATTTCTGTCGGACTTGAGAACGCGGACGATATCATTGCCGACCTCGCCCAGGCACTCGCCCAGTAACGGAAGGCACAACCATGGCAACCGTCCGTCCTTTCGCGGCTCTCCGCCCGCCGAAAAGCCTCGTCGAAAAAGTTTCTTCGCTTCCGTATGACGTCATGAATCATGCGGAAGCCGCCGCCATGGCACGCGGGAACGCCCAGTCGTTTCTCCACATCTGCCGCGCGGACATCGACACCTCCGAAGCGCAGATTCACGATGAAGTCACCTACGCGAAATCGTCGGAAAATCTGCAAGCTTTCATCGCCGACGGCACGCTCGTCCGCGATGAAAAGCCCTGCTACTACATCTACCGCCAGATGATGTGGGGCCGCGTCCAAACCGGGATCGTCGCCTGCGCCAGCGTGGATGAATACCTCGACAATACGATTAAAAAGCACGAGCTCACGCGCAAGGAAAAGGAGCTCGACCGTATCTGCCACTTCGACACCTGCTCTACGCAGACGGAACCGGTCTTCCTCGCCTACCGCAAGCACGAAGGCATCGCCTGTATCATGCGCGAATGGATTAAGTTCCACAAGCCGGACTACGATTTTAAGACCGACGACGGCGTTTCGCACATCCTCTGGAAAGTCGATGACGATGCCGCCATCGCCGCTATCCGCCAAGGCTTCACGGAAGTCCCCGCGCTTTATATTGCCGACGGACACCACCGCACGGCATCGTCCGCCGCCGTTTCCGCACGCCGCCGTGCCGCACACCCGGACTTTAGCGGCGAAGAAGAATTCAACTTCCTCATGGCCGTCATTTTCTGCGACGAAGACCTGTTCATCATGGATTACAATCGCGTCGTCCGGGATTTGAACGGCTTGAGCGAAGCGGATTTTCTCGCGAAGATTTCGGAAAAATTCGATGTCGCTCCGGTCACTGTTTCCGGAAACGGGTACGCCCCGAAGCAGAAGCACGAATTCGGCATGTACCTCGGCGGAAGCTGGTATTCGGTAATCGCCAAGGCGGGAAGCTTTGACGCCGACCACCCGATCGAATCGCTCGATTGCGCCATCCTGCAGGCGAATCTGCTTGCGCCGGTACTCGGTATCGCCGACCCGCGCACGGACGCCCGCATCGACTTTGTCGGCGGCATCCGCGGCATTCCCGAGCTGGAACGCCGTTGCCGCGAAGACGGCAATGCGGTGGCCTTTGCCCTCTATCCGGTTACGATGGCAGACCTCTTCAAGGTTGCCGACGCCGGAGAAATCATGCCGCCCAAATCGACCTGGTTTGAGCCGAAACTCCGCAGCGGACTCTTTCTCCACGAAATCGAAAAATAAAGATTGATTCGTCAGGCCTACAAGCGGCTTTAACCACAAAAAAAGAAATCCGTACAGACATACGTGCTGTACGGATTTCTTTGTCACGGGGAGCTTTATTTCAAGGGCGATTCCGCAGAAAACCTCACGGGCGAGCATCTCTTTAAAGGCTAGATTTTACGGGAATAACCTGTCGCGAGAGTGTAGAGCAGTAAGTACTGCAACGATCTTTTTGGTGTCTATTCTGTATATTCAAAAGAAGTTTGTCTTTTTTGATGGGGTTTTTGCCTGCACGAAACCTCATCAACTCCAAGCCCTATTGGCGGTGTTAAGGCGAATCCGGCTAATGAAGTAACTTTCCGTTGCAGGCCAAATTCGTGTAGTTCGCGGAGAACTCCTATTTCGTTTTCTTGGCCTTACAGGAGCAACATCGCTTCCAAATAAAAAGTGCACCGAGGATTGCGATTAGTCCCAAAACTCCTCCAGCAATGTTATAAGCACTCGCTTCCGGTTCGGACGCGGGAACATCCGGGCTTCCCTGGCGCTCCGATGTGGCAGGATGTACTTCGCCTTCAGTCTCTTCGGAAGAATCTTTGTAAACGAATTCTTTTACGGGAAAATCTTCCGGTTTCTTTCCGGGCTTGTGCGGAGTAAGAATCAGCGTTTCTCCGTCCTCTGAAACCGAATAAGAAACCCGGTTCCCGGGATGGGAAAAACGAATCCCGCACACGTTAAGAAAGTCTCGAAGCGGCTCTCGGGGGAGTGCTTTCGGCTTTTTCGGTAAAGGCTCTCGAAGATCGATTTCATAGATTCGAATTACGTCGCGCGGGAAAATCGAATCAGACGTTACCCAACATTTTTTATCGCTTGAGGCGACAATTTCTAATTTTGTCGCACCGGTAATATTGCTTCTCGAAATATTCCCGTGTGTGTTCGTTTCAAAGTAGAAAAAGCCGGTGTACGTATATACCGGACCGCGAATACGCTGTTTTGCATCTTCCGGAGTTTGTCCCTGTTTGAAAATCTCTACGATAGAGATTTTGGTATTTCCGCAAGTTGCGCTATCCATGGTAACATGCCGATCTCCGTCGGACGCAATTTCTTCTACCGAGAGATCAAAAGGAACATGACGGCGCACAGTTGGCGCTTCGGCTGATGCGACCTGCGGGAAAGGCAGGCAGAGAGCTGCCAGTAAAATAAACAGTCCTTTCATTTTTTTATCTCCTTATTTTATACATTTAGAGACACAATAGATATTTAATTAGTAGGACTTGTCAAATAAACTTTTCTTTTGTTTTGAGGCGTAGTTGTTACGGGAATAAGTGTCCCAACACCCCTGCGACCAATGTCATAAAATTGTCACAAAATGCATTTTGAAATACGTGGAGTTTTTTACTTAGTCTTTCTTCCTGCGGGAGCGGATTTTCAACCAAAGGAAAAGTCCGGTCGCGCAGAAAATACTTCCGAAAGCAAGCCACACCCAAAGCCCCGAAAGTGTCGGGGTGCACTGCATTTTCTCCGGAGTTTCTAGAGGATTTGCAGGCGCTTGCGGCGTTTTGGCGGGAACAGGTTTCTTCGCTACGATGTTCGGGTTGCCGTACTTTCTATTGAGTTCTATATGTTCCGCGTAAAGGGCGTCTGCCTGCTCCCTGGAAATCAGCGACCACCCGTTTCTTTCTAAAAGGGGCAAACCTTTTTCGGCACGAATCCGGTTACGTGCGACAAAAGCTTCGCTTAGCCATGCTCTCCCGTGAAAACGCGTGTGCGGCCAATCTAATTTCTCCCGCAGGCCGTCCGAAACATGATACCACTGTTGTCTCTGCCGATCGTACAAAAAATAGAACGGCGAGAACTTTTTCGTCGCGTCTCCCTCTTCGAAAATTCCGGCCTTCCAAGCATAATTGCCTTGGACAATAAGGCATTCTCCGTAAATTTCCGGTTTGTAGCAGATATGCCAGTCTTGAGGGAGGTCTATTCCCCAAAAAACAAGGTCAAAATTCGGAACTTCAAAAGGTTTGCAACGCTGTAAAAGATCTTCTCGGATACCTTTTTTTAACGCGTTCTTGATAGTGTCCACGCTTTGAAATTCCGATTTGGGGATAAAATAAGCCCTTGAGCTAGGATAAATCCTTTCTTCTGAAGGGCCGGAATGCACTCTAATGCTACGCGGGTAAACGAAATAAGAATCCCTAAACTCAATAATTTCCGCATGCGATGCCGAAATCGTTACAATACTGCCTGCATCTTTTCCGTGCGTGCTAATCGACACCAAGGCAAAAGGTATGACTAGAAAATGTCTTTTCATGGATATTTCTTGTTTATTGGAACGCGATAGGGTCGATAAGTTCAAACTCCAAAATATCCTCACCTTCCTCATTTTTTACGGGAGCGCGACACTTTATTTCGGAGACACCAAGCTTGAAGTCTTCCAAAAGAAACCCTGCTACTACATTTTTCTGCCATTCGTGTAGATTGTCGTAAACTACACCATAGGATGGATCATAAATTTTTGCATTATGCATTACTATTGCATGATCAGAAAAAATAGAAATTGGATCACGTTCTCCTTTTGCCTGCAGACCAACGAGATCTCGTATTCGATTTTCAATCTCCTTCCCGGAGTTGTAATCCGTATCTAAAACATAATTCCCTGTAGGATATGTCAGCAAAACACTCTTTGAATAATCAATGCCCTCTTGGCGGGCGTCTTCATAAGGAATGTTGCGCATTTCTAAGAGGAGAGAATCGCGAAACTCCGGATTGTATTCGTAGTTGTTTATCAGAAATCGGTTTCTGTACATAGGGACAATTCCGTATATCTTAAATTTAATATCTTCGAGTCCATGCAGCTTTAGTGCATGGTACATCAATTCCGCCCATGCTCCACAACGACCACTTCCGATATCAAGCAAATATTCAAGCGTAACGGTATCTTCAGGATTTCCTTCCAAATTACTCTCGAATACTTTGCGTCCCCAGTAGCCGAGTAAATCTCCATTGCGCTTGTACATGTCGTGGGCAGTGAACTTTTCCCAGATTTTATCAAAAATCTCTCTTTCTGTTGCGATATAATCGAGTGAAATACATGCGATTCCGAAAAGACTTTCCTGTCGGTGCGGACAATCTGCTGACGGTTTGTCATGAAGAAAATATAATTCATGGCGACTTCGTCCTAGGGGAAACCATTCTTCCTCCCCTTCATATTTCACGAACCACGTAACAGAAAAATTCTTCTCAAAATGGCAAACGACTCCGTTGCCGACAGGAGCGCTAACGACAATTCCCTCGTTAATCGTTTCCCATGCTTTCTCTAAAATAATTGTCCTTTTATTGATTCTAACCCGCGCACGAATGCTCTCAGGGAAACCTTTAAGCGGCGATTCAAAATTGGGCTTTAGAATCAAATTTGTTCCTCCGTAAAATGCAATCGGATTTGATTTTCGTTCACGAGAAGCTTCCCAATCATCTCCGGTAAAAGGATTCCCATTGTCTTGCTTTACGGCAACTCTACATCCGGACGTTTCAGCGTCAATGTTGATGCTCAAGATGCGGGCAACGCTTCTGAACTTAATGTTTCCGATTAATGGACCGCTTGTACCCGTTCCTGTCGGCGAAAATGAAAGCGTGACATTTCCACGTTCGCTCACTTCAAACGTCAAATAAACTTCTTTGGCTTCGTCTTCGGAGTTGCACGCCGGAGCCGTAAAACTCTTCGAGACTGCTGCTGTGCCGCTAACGGAAACCGTGTAAGCAGGTTCTCCACCGTCCGGACGCTGCAGATGTTTCCACTTCAATGCATATTTTCCGGCAGAAAGATTTTCCAACGTAACTGCAATTCCTTTGCTTCCGTTACGTGCGAGCAAGTCGTAATAGCCCGGCGACCAATATTCGATTTCAGATCCTGTGAGTGCTTGCCATTTTGAGCTTTCCGCCGGCGTGTAGAAAGAATAATTCAAGCGTTCTCCGAACCAAGCCGTGTTATGCCACATGTTCTGTTGCGAAGACCAAGTCGGAGCAGGCAAGCTCAGGATGGGTGTTGCCGAGTCGTCGCCGCTTTCTGTTGCTTCGTTTACCGTTGCGGCGACACTGTATGCCGTGCTTGCGCCGCGAGCCTGCGGCGGATCGTTCGGGTTGAGCGGGTCGGTTCCCTCGATAAACTCGAGATAATCGGCGATGCCGTCGCCGTCGGAATCCCAAGGATCGGTTTCGTCTGTGGGATTGGTTTCCGCGACAATTTCTTCGGCGTCGGTCCATCCGTCGCCGTCGGAGTCGTTTTCTAAGACTTCGGTGAGCGCCCAGAGTGTTCCGGCGAGTCCGAGGAATGCGGCGCTTCCCACCGCCCACGGCAAGTAACGTCCGTGATGTTTTTCAATCGGGGTAGTTGTTTTCATTTTTTATTTCCTTATTTTATACATTTAGAGACGCAATAGATATTTGATTGGTGGGAATTGTCAAATGAATTTTGTGTAGACTTTGATTGTCGTCGCTTTCGGCTTTCGCTTCCGACCCGCACTACGCTACAGAAAGCTTACGGCAACCTCTAAAATTCGTTTTTTTAAAGCTGTCTCAAGATTAGGCATGTGCGTCGGAGGTGCACTACATTGGATAACCGCGGGTGTAGGTGTAAGAGCCGAAGTCTGCGGACAAGCCCCTGGCCTTATGCACCGCTAAGCGACGCAGATTCCTGCGGCACCATAGAACGAGCTACGTGCTCTTTTCGTAGATAAATCTCTAAAAAGGAATTTCTAGAGGTAGCCCTACGCGTTCAAGCTTCATTCATAATTTCTGCGGGAGCGCGTCCTTCTTCGAGGAGCTTTTTCATGCGCGTCATCGTGGGTGAGACGTGCGTGAAAAACTTTTTGTACGCGGCGCAGAAGTAGTTCAGTCCGGGTTCGCCGTCGGGTGAAACGCAGAAGCGGTGTTTCGGGCATTCGCCGTTGCAGACAAAGCGCACACCACACTTGCGGCAGACGCGCGGAAGCGATTTCAGCTTCATTTCGCCGAAACGTTTTTGAGCTTCGGAATCGGCGAGTATCCCGAGTTTCTTTTCCAGAAGATTGCCGAGCTTGAAACGCGGATAGACGAAGTGGTCGCAGGAAAAAACATCGCCGTTGTGCTCGAGCGCGAGGGCCTTTCCGCATTTTTCCCGGAAAACGCAAAGCGGCGCAGGCACGCCCGCCCACGCGCAGAGAGCGACGTCGAAGAGCTGGACGAAGGTTTTCCCGACATCCCGCCGCACCCAAACGTCGTAAATATCGCAGAGGAATTTGCCGTAGTCTTCCGGCTTAACGGACCAAGGCAAGACCTCGCTCCCTCCGAGACGGCCGCTCAACAAATCCGGCGCAGAAGCAAAACGCATCGGAGCATCGGACGGCGGCGCGGGACGTTCGACGAGCGGAATGAACTGGATAAATCCCGAGCCGATTTCCCGCAAAAACTCATAGACTTCGACGCCGCGACGGACATTGTGCTCCCCGACCACCGTCAGCGTGTTGAACTCCGCACCGAAGCGCTTGAGCTGGCGGATGCCTTCCAGGACGAGATCAAAAGACGGTGCGCCCGCACGCGTGACACGATTGGCGTCGTGGCATTCCCGGGGCCCGTCGATACTGATTCCGACAAGGAATCCGTTGTCCGCAAAAAAGGCCGCCCAGTCTTCATTGATGAGCGTGCCGTTCGTCTGAAACGCATTTTCGATACGCTTTCCGCCGGCGTATTTTTTTTCGAGCTCGATGACTTTCCTGAAGAAATCAATGCCGAGTAGCGACGGCTCGCCGCCCTGCCAAACGAAGCTGACTTCCGGCACCTCCTGCGCTTCGATGTAATCGCGAATGAAGGTTTCAAGGATGGTGTCGTTCATCCGCCAGTCCTTTTTTTGCGGGAAAAGTGCCTGCTTTTCGAGGTAGTAGCAATAAGTGCAATTCAGATTGCAGATGGAACCGATCGGCTTGGTCATCACGTTGAACGCACGGGGTTCAGCACTTTGTTTCGGAGACTTCATGCCTCAGTTTTAGCATAGTTTTCGAAAAATGAACATCGTTTCTTCCCGCAAATTCATTTACGCTTCGGGCATGATTTTTTGCTGCATTGCGGGGATGCTTTTGTTGGCAGGACTGCTTGTCGCGGTCCTTCCCGCATGGCAAGCCCGACGCCGGCGCGAGCGTTTTTTAGCAGCTCCTTTTCCGAAAGACTGGGCCAAAATCATCCGGGTCAACGTCCCGCACGCCGCGAGAATTCCCCGCCCGTTGCGCGCCCGTTACGCCCGGCACATTAAAGAGTTTTTAATGGGAAAAACCTTTGAACCCTGCGGCGGACTCAACGAAGTATCCGATAAAATTGCCGTCATCGTCGCGGCCAATGCATCGTTGCTCGCGCTGGGACGAGAAGCCCCGGCCTGGCGTGCCCTGCATTCCGTGCTCGTTTACCCGCGAGCATTTCGTTTGCACGACCCGCAGGAAACGCTTGCGGCAAGTGCGGACGGCGAAGCGACACCCCTGCCGACCGAGGAGGAGCCGCCGGAAAACGACGGCGAATCACGGGCTTTCGGAAGCGTGATTTTGTCTCAAGAACGGATTTTGCGCGATGCCGCGTTTTCCGGAAATGCCCAGAATGTCATTATCCACGAATTCGCACACCAATTTGCCGACACCGAGCCGCTGTACTTTCCGCAGGAGCGCCTCGCCCGCTGGGGAACGCTTTTCAAAAAGGAAATGGCACGCCTGCGTTCCGGCGCAAGCGATACGATTCTGGACGAATACGGAGCCGACGACCCTGCGGAGTTTTTCGCCGTATGTACGGAAGCCTTCTTCGGAACCCCTCGAACGCTCCGCCGCGCCCATCCGGAAGCCTACGCCGCCCTCACAGAAATCTACGCCCTCGACCCCGCCGACTGGCAAGACTCCGAAGACTAATTCGGCAAAAGCACTTCGCGGAAGCTTTTCTATTTGAAAGGCTCGCGGGAAGATTTCATGCTCTCAGGCATCATGGCAGACAATAATTTTCTCCCGAAATCCGGCGTCCAAACCGAGCGCGCACAAATCCGCGTCTCCACGAAATTTCCCGCAAACAACAACTACGTTTGCAGCTATGAAGTCTTCGTCGAAGGCGAGTTCTTCAAGCCGGAAAACGGTCGTTCCGCGATGATCAATTTTGTCCAAACCGGCGCTCCGCTCGAAAAATCGTATTACGATTACGGCCGCTTCTGCTTCTTCCTGCCGAATTGCGTTTTGCCGATGTTTGAAGACGTCCTGAACGGCCAATCCGCCAAGCTCGTCGTCCATTTCGTTGTCGAAAACGGACGCCCGGCCCGCGATCAGGCCGAAGCGCAGTTCAAAATCACCTTCAAGGTCTAATCAATGGGCGAAAAAATTGCGCTGAACGCGGACGGCTCGCTCGCCGTTCCCGCCCATCCGATTATCCCCTTTATCCGCGGCGACGGTAGCGGCCCGGACATTTGGTCCGCCGCCGTGCGCGTGATGGATGCCGCCGTTGAAAAAGCCTACGCAGGTACCCGCAAAGTCGAATGGCGCGAAGTCTTCGCCGGAGAAAACGCTTTTAAGAAGCTCGGCACTTGGTTGCCCGACGAAACCGTCGATGTTTTCCGCGAATACCTCGTCGGTATCAAGGGTCCGCTGACAACCCCCGTCGGCAAAGGCGTACGCTCGATTAACGTGACACTCCGCCAGACGCTCGACCTGTTCGTCTGCCTGCGCCCGGTGAAATATTTCCGCGGCATCGAAACGCCGGTGAAAGATCCGTCGCAGGTCGATATGGTCGTATTCCGCGAAAACACGGAAGATATTTACGCGGGCATTGATTGGACTGCAGGAACGCCAAAAGCGCTCCGCATGATTGAATTTCTCAAAACGGAGTTTCCGGACGATTTCAAAAAAATCCGCTTCGGCGGGGAAACTCCGGACGAAATCGGTTTCGGCGTAAAACCCGTTTCCAAGGCGGGAACGCAACGCCTCGTGCGCGCAGCCCTCGAATACGCGATTGCACAAAACCGCAAGTCCGTAACGATTGTCCACAAGGGCAATATCATGAAATTTACCGAAGGCGCGTTCCGCGATTGGGGCTACGCCGTGGCGAAGGAAGAATTCGGCGCGGAAGCAATCGACGGCGGCCCGTGGCTCAAGATTCCCGAAGGCAAACCCGGCGCAGGCCTCGTCATCAAAGATTGTATCTGCGACGCCTTCCTGCAGGAAATTTTGCTCCACCCGGCAGACTTCGACGTCATCGCGACGCTAAATCTGAACGGCGACTACGTCTCCGACGCACTTGCGGCACAGGTCGGCGGTATCGGCATTTCTCCCGGCGGAAACATTAACACGAAATCCGGCCACGCGATTTTTGAAGCCACGCACGGCACGGCTCCGAAACTCGCCGGCTTGGACAAAGCCAATCCGTCCTCGCTTTTGCTTTCCGCAGAAATGATGTTCCGCCACATGGGCTGGAATGAAGCGGCAGACTTAATCGTCAAAGGCGTCGAAGGTGCAATTTCCGCCAAAACGGTGACCTTTGACCTTGCGGCAATGATTCCCGGCTCGACCGAGCTGAAGTGTTCGGAATTCGCCGACGCCGTCATCGCTAAGATGTAAGTCTCAAGCCCCGAAACAAAAAATCCCTTACGAAAACCGTAAGGGATTTTTTTGGTACTCGAGAAGGGACTTGAACCCATACGCCTTTCGGCATCGGAACCTAAATCCGACGTGTCTGCCAATTTCACCACTCGAGCAAAAAGTACGTCGAATCTACGGAAAACCTGCCGACTTGGCAAGCGCAGTTCTCAACACCCGCAGAAGAAGAGAACGGTCTCTTGGTCTCCATAGTACAACTTTACAATCGCCCCCGATAGGAACCACTGCGTTGGTTTTTATTAATTTGCTTTTCGTACTCATATTCCAAGTTTCGGGAAGCCGGATTGGGATTAATAAGCGCCTGGAATACTACCCTCCCGAAAGATCCAGCATGGATCTCAAAAAAACCGTACAAACCATTAGGCAATCTTACAAAATAAAAGCCCTTCTTCCAATTACTCCAATCCTCGGATCCGCGCAAATACCCGACCTTAATTTCTTCTTTGTAACCACCCTCCGGGGCAATGAAGTCAAAATCATCACTTCTTTCTATAAATCCTCCATCCGGAATACGCAGAGTATATTCCCAAGAAAAACCGCGCCGCTCGCCTTCCTGCCTATCGGTTTTATACGAAATATAAAGGCTCGTCGGAGACTCTTCAGCTTCCCCGTTAGCAAGATTGATTGCATAAGGCTCTTCCGGAATTTGAATCCATCGCTTCCCTTTCGCAATTACTTTACCACACGAATAATACAGTGGCTCGCGAATCCCTTTTTTCCTCAAACGAAAAATTGCCGGATTTTGTGGATCCCAAGCAGGATCATCGCCCACTTGGAAACCATAGCCAAATTTGCGCTGGGATTTCTCCGCATGATCATGGGTGCCGTAGTAATCCTGATGCCCACAAGAAACAAATAAGCTACCGCCTATTTCATGAATTTCGAAGCATCCTTTCTCGTCTGTATACATGATTTTGTTCGGTGGACCACCTCCGGTCCAAACATCGTCAAAATTGCCGGAATTCAGACTCGAATATGATATTTTTGCATTCGGAACCGGATTTCCTTCCAAGTCCAAAACCTGACCGTAGAAAACAATTTTGTTGGAAAGAATGGCATTGAGTAAAGGGCTACGGTATCCGCAGCTTGCCAAAGCAAGCACCGCGACCGCAATAATTGCAGCAGCTCCGATTATAAGGAAAATTCGCTTTCTGATTTGTAGGTTCATCGAAGTATTGAGCGGAAAACATCCGCAACTCCATTACTTAACGCTTATTTATTATTTTGTTGTAGTCGTACTCCAAATTGCGAGACTCCGGATTGGGATTAACGAGCGCACGAAAAGTGAAATCCCCTTTCTTCCCAGGTTCTGCATGAATTTCAAAAGTGCCATACAACCCATTCATAAATTTCACGAAGTAAGAGCATTTCCTAAAACGGCTCCAATTTTTATCGTCTTTGGAATATCCGATTTTAACCTCTTCTTGGTAGCCGTCTTCCGGTGCAATAAAATCAAACCATTCTTTCTTTTCGGCAAATCCCCCGCCGGGAATACGCAAAGTATATTCCCAGTCATACCCTTCGCGCTGTTCAGGGGCCTTATCGCTCTCGTAAGAAACAGATACACTCGTGTCGCTTTCTCCGCGTCTCCCTTTTGCAAGGTTGATTACGATACTCTCTCCCTTATCGAGCCTTGTCCATGACTCTCCCTGATTTATCATTTTCCCGCAGGAATAGTACAGAGGCTCACAAACACCTTTCTTCCGCAGACGGAAAATTGCCGGATGCTGCAGATCCCAGGCCGGATCATCGCCACTTTGAAAACCATAACTAAATTTGCGCTGGGAAGACTCTGCTTGATCGTCTGTCCCATAGTATCCGGGGTGAGTACAATTAACGAACAAACTTCCTCCAACATCGTGAATCTCAAACCTCCCGTCAAAATCAGCACGGAGTCTTTTATATCCTATGCCTCCGGTCCAAACCCGATCAAAGTTCCTAGAGCTCAAACTCGAATACTCAATCTCCGCATTTGGAACCGGATTCCCCTCTAAGTCCAAAACCCGCCCGTAAAAAACAATCTCATTGGAAAGGATAGCATCAAGTAAAGGAGGGCGATTGTGAATAATATTTCCCGCATCCTCGAACGACACGTGAGGGCTATAACTTTCGCAACTTACCAAAGCAAGCAAAGACATCACCAATCCAACTCCGACGCTTACAACACCTGTTATCAAAAAAAATCGGTTTTGATTTTTCATGTTATTTATTCAACTTTTCTCTTAATTCTCTCCAGAAATTCCAACTCATTTGAATCCGCCATACAAACTGAGCACTATGTTCCTCTTTGAAATCATATCCCCCTATTCGTTTTTGATTTCTCATATTAACGCTTTCGATTGGGCGATTGCCTAATTGCATCCGTCCTTCTGCTCCGGCGACTTTCGTTTTACTGGAGTCGACATAGGCCATAACTCTATGGGGATCTTCAACATCGCTTTGGACAAGCTCTATTTTACTGACAGGGGTGTTCATCGAATCCTCCCCTGCGTATACTTCCCGATACATCTCTATCTTCTCTCCTATTTTATATTTATACGAAGTAATTCCAAAAAACGGTTTCTGGGTCGAATTATGAAACTCCCATGCCTCTGTCGTTGCAAAATCTTCCGGGAGGTAGAAATTGATCATCGTGCAAGAGGTATTTTTCAAAAATCCGCGATATCCTCGAGAAGCAATCGCCCGCTTAGGATCGTCTCCGACAGAGGGTTTGACCCAATTTTTAAATTCAGACCAAGACCAATCGGTTAGCAGATTGGCAAATTTTATTCCTGTCGAGCTAAGTTTTTTTATTTCCGGAGCCTGTCGTAAATCTGCTCTATCGTCATAGCATTCCGCCGGAACGGCGGCATTCATAAGTGCGTAATTATTAATTACGGCTCCTTCACGCAACGCACTCCCCACGACAATATTGCCCATGCTATGCGCCATTACATTTACCGCTCTCCCGTTGGTAACCAAAGCATCGAAATACGCCTTCAGCGCAGTTCCGCATTTCCAAGCAGTAAACTCACTTGTCTCATAAGTTAGCGGATTCGAACCTGTCGGCCAATAAACAGACGAATAGCGCCCCTTGTAGTTTTGCCACCAAAGGCGCTTAAACGAGGTTTCCGCATAGGAATTCGTCGAGCCCTCTTTCATATTCCATCCGTGGACAAAAACAATTTGTTTGTTCGCTTCCTCGTCCCAAGAACGTTTAAAGGGTTTAGATTGTCTGGGCTCCCACGAACTCGTTTCCGTAGAAGAGCTGTAAGATAACTTTACCTGTTCAAACATTTCGCGGACATCCAGCAATTCCAACCAGACTGCAGTCATCTCACAAAAGTCTTTCTCTAAGGTCGAAAACACAAGCGTAAACTTTCCTTTTCCGAGCGCACTTCCCTCGAAGAGAAAATTTAGCTGGTTTTCGCTTCTTTTAATCGCAGCGAATTCGATAAAATTCTCTCGGTATAGATTCCAAAGGTTCCCCCATATTCCACCGAGAATATCGTCCTGCCAGTCTTCCGGATCAGCCGAAAGTGAAGTCCACATTTTCGTCTTTAGTTGCGCATCCAAACTGCCGGAATAAGTTCCGTCAAGGTAACCCAAAGCGCCACTCCGGTCCAAGTGCGGCATGAACCTTATCTCCGGAGTATCACCTCCCGTATCCGGTGCAACAATCATCATTCTCACTTTGTCGTTTTCAAAGTTTCCGAAAATCCAAGCAATCGCTTCCTTATCGCCTTGAAATAGAATCTGGAGCCGAGAAAAATCTTCCAAATCGCGCAGGCTGTCAGGATTTTCCGTAGAGAGATCACTAATAAAGACTCCGGCCTGATCGTTCGAAGAAGCACTCACTCCTTCTC
>JAZRTJ010000078.1:0-15149 GCA_045651925.1 Candidatus Spyradenecus sp.
GTACGGGTACAATCCATGGACGTGGATGAACCCGTCAACCAACGCCTCCTTGCGTTCGGGCTAACCCCCGGAGCGGACGTGAGCATTGTCCACGTTGCACCTTTGGGGGATCCGATTGCGATCTCGTTCTGTTCACAGAAAGTGATGATCCGCCGCTGCGATGCCGCACGCGTCATGGTCGAACCGCTTTCAAACTAATTTCATAAGGTTAGAAAAAAATCGGGAACGTCGCAGGAAACACGAGCATACGGCGATTTGTGGCGCCCCCGCGGCGTTCCCGAACATTCCTTCTCCCACGTATCATGGAAAATATTTCTGAAGAACCCACCTGCTGTTGCGGGAAAAACCGCTGTTGCGACGATACCGACATTCCGGAAAACCTTCCGGCTCCGAAGCCGAGCGGATTACCGAACGTCGCCCTCATCGGAAACGCCAATACCGGAAAAACCACGCTGTTTAACTCGTTAACCGGACTGCGCCAGCATGTCGGCAATTACCCCGGCGTAACCGTCACCAAATATTCCGGACCGCTCAAACTTTTTCACGGTGAAAAAATCGAACTGACGGACCTGCCCGGCATTTATTCGCTCGCGGCCACGTCCAAAGACGAACGCGTCGTCATCGACGTCCTCTCCGGACGTCTGGCTAAAAAAGGGACGCCGCGTCCGGACGCCATCGTCTGCGTCGTGGACGTCAACAACCTCCAACGCAATCTCTTTCTCGCGACACAGGTTGCCGAACTCGGCATTCCGATGGTCCTCGTGCTCAACCAAATCGACGTGGCACGCCGTGACGGTCTCAAAGTCAACACGGATTTGTTGCGGGAACGCCTCGGAATTCCCGTCATTTCCGTTTCCGCCCGCCGGGGTGAAGGCATCGACGCGCTCAAGCAGGCCATTGCCGATGTCCTGAAAAACGGTAACAAAATGAAAACCGTTTCCTGGAATGCGGGGACTCGCAAGGCGATTGAAACGCTGCGCAGCGGACTTTCCGAAGAAGTGAGTAAGCGTGTCAGCGACGCCGAGCTCCAACGCGTGATTTTCGATGTCGCGTCTTTGGTCGCCAACCGCCTCAAGGGCGAAGACATCGAACACGTCGGCGAACTTTTGAAAAAAGCACGTGCCTGCATCCGCGATGCGGGCGAAAATCCGCATTCCACGGAAGCACTCCAGCGCTACGCCTTCATCCGGGAAGTGCTTGCGGGCGTCATGCACCGCGGCAAAGGCCGTACGACAGTTACCTCGATTGTCGATAAATTTCTGCTCAACCGCGTTTTCGGCATCCTCTTTTTCCTCGCCGCCATGTGGGGCGTTTTCTGGTGTATCTATGCGCTGGCCTCGTTCCCGATGGACTGGATTGACGGCTGGTTCAGCGCACTCGGCGAAAGCGTCGGCGCCAAGCTGGAAGGCAGCCCGATTTTCCAATCGCTCGTAGTGGACGGCATCATTGCCGGCGTCGGCGGCGTACTCGTCTTCCTCCCGCAAATTCTGATTCTCTTCTTCTTCCTCGGCTTGCTCGAATCGACCGGCTATATGGCGCGAGCGGCGTTTCTGATGGATAAGCTTTTCGGTTGGTGCGGCTTGAACGGGAAGAGCTTTGTCCCGATGCTTTCCGGTTACGCCTGCGGGATCCCCGGCATCATGGGCGCACGCACGATTGAAGATCCGAAAGCACGTTTGGCCACCATCCTCGCCGTTCCGTTTATGAGTTGCGGCGCGCGTATGCCGGTTTACGTCCTGATGTGCGCCCTGCTTGGCCGCATCACGAATCCAACAACGGCGACGCTCGTGTTCATCGGCATGTATTTTGTCGGCATACTCGTCGCCGTGCCCGTTTCCTGGTTTTACACGAAATACATCCTGAAATCGAAGACGGCTCCCTTCGTCCTCGAAATGCCGCGCTACCAGCTGCCGCGCTTCCGCGACATCGGCTTGCGCGTCTGGCAAAGCGGTTGGGAATACACGCGCCGCGCGGGGACGATTATTTTCGCCATGTCGGTAATCATCTGGGCGCTCTCGTACTTCCCGCGCAATGAGGCGACGGAAGAACGAGCGCGCACGGAATTCGTCGCGGAAACAGCAGCCGCACACAACATCACGCTCGCCGAATCCGCAAAGCTCCTCGAGACGGCGGAATCCGCAGAAAACCCGACCGCCGCACAGGAGGAACTCATCGGGGCATTCGCCAACAAAGTCGGCGGCGCCTGGATGGAGGACTCCTACATCGGACGCTTCGGCAAATTCTGCCAGCCGATTTTCGCGCCCTGCGGCTTCGACTGGCGCATCACCGCCGGTGTCATCGGCGCTTTCCCGGCGCGCGAACTCATCGTTTCCACGCTCGGGATCACCTACAGTCTCGGCGGAGACGTCGATGAAGAAAGCGAAGGCCTTTACGAATCGATGGAAAAATCGACGCATGCCGACGGCACGCCCGTGTTCACGATTCCGGTCATCATCGGCATCATGGTGTTCTTCGCACTCTGCGGTCAATGCCTCGCGGAAATCGTCGTCATCGCACGCGAATCCTCCTGGAAATGGGCCGGGATTGCCTGGGCGCAAATGACGTTCCTCGCCTGGCTCGGCGCCGTCCTCTGCTATCAAATCGGCAGTCTGTTTTAATAATTAACAGGAAACGGGGAATCGTAATCAGGCAATCGTGAATGGAGGATAGCACGCCTCAAAAAGCGATTTACGGATTACGGTTCACCATTCATTAAATCCATCCGATGCTCGATATTCTTTTAGTTTCGATTTTTATCCTCGGTGCCCTGCTTTACCTCTCGGTAATCGTCGCCAAGAAGATCCGTGCATTACGCGATCCGAAAGCGGCCTCCGGATGCGCCTGCGGAACACCATGCGAAGCCAAACGCCCGCTGTTGCGCACCCGCTCTCAGTCAAAGCGCAAGAGAGATTAAAGATTAGAGGATAAAGATTAAAGAAGGCCCCCTCTAGAGATTCGGTTTTTAGAGGAAACATTACAAAAAGAGCGTCTCGTATATAAAGAGACGCTCTTTTTGTATGAAACTAGCCCCGTTTGGCGGGATGGAAAGAAGCCTTAAAGAGAGGGGCATTACGCGCTTTGGGGTAATTCCCGTGGAACGGGAATACATGGGATAACCGCGGGTGGAGGCAATAGCCGCAACCCGCGGATAATCCATGAAAAACAAGCGTCGCGAAGTGACGGAGACAGACCTGTTTACGCACCCGCGGCGCAATGGAACAAGCCACAAAAACGCGCCCCCGCGAATTCGCCCCGCATGAGCCAGCCTCTTCTTTAATCTCTAATCTTTAACCTTTAATCTCTTTTTTGCCTGTTCCATTGCGCCGCGAGCAGGTCGGAGAGTTATCGAAGTCACTTAGCGGCGCATGGGTCCGGAGGCCTGTCCGCGGGTTTCGGCTCTCGCCTGCACCCGCGGTTATCCAATGTAGTGCACCTCCGGCGCACTAACTCTGATGCGCGGAAAGAAGAAAACTTAGGACAACAATCTAAAAATGAATTTCTAGAGGTAGCCATAAAGATTAAAGAAGCGATAACTGACAATGAATAGCTGATAGCGGATAAGTAAAGGCGCCTGCGGCGTTGTGGAACGGGAACCGAAAAAGGAGCTTACTTCGTGCAATTGGTGCAATCGGTGGATTCTCTTCAAAAAACACTTATCCGTTATCAGATATCAGCTTTACCTCTTTAATCACCTATCCGTTATCAACTATCGACTATCGCTTTGCGCAGCTTAACGCTTTCGGGGAGCTTGAGCGCCGCCGATAATTTCCGATTGGGACGGACGGACGGTCGCAATTTCGTCACCGAGTTGCAAGCCCTGAACGACCTGAATGAAGTTCAGGTTGCCGATCCCGATTTCGACCTTACGGCGTTCAAACTGCCCTTCCCCTTTTTTGACAAAAACGTAGCGGACTCCGTCTTCGATGAAAACGGCACTCGCGGGAACGCTGACGGCATCGGTGACTCCCGCAACGAGAATCGAAAGATTGGCGCTCGTGCCCGGACGCACCAAAACGCCGCCCGTCGTAAAGTTGACGCGCACGGGGAATTTGTAGAGCGTGGACGTCGCGGAATCCTGCACGCCGAACGACGAAAGGTAATTCACCGTTCCCTTAAAGCTCGTCTTCGGCAACGAATCGAAAGTCAGCTGCGTTTCCGCCCCCAGTGCGATTTTGTTGGCTTCGATTTCGTTCAAATCGGCCTCGACGCGCAGATTGCTCATGTCGTTGACCTTCATCAGCGTCGTCCCGTTGGAGAACGATCCGGCGCCGGAAATAACGTTGCCGACGTAAACATCCAAATCGGAAATCATCCCGTCGTGCGGCGCCTTAATCGCCGTTTTCGCGAGCTCGATTCGCGCGTTGTCGAGAGCGGCCTGGGCGATTTCGAGCTGGAGCTTTTTGCTCTCGTAATCGGTAACGGAATCGAGATATTCCTGTTCCGTCGCAAAGTCGCGTTCGAAAAGTTGCTTGATACGCGTCATATCGCGCTCGGCCTTTTCGACATCCAGACGGCGCTGGCGCGTCGTGCGTTCATTCGAATCGACGGTCGTCTGATAGGTCTGCGGATCAATTTCCAAGAGCAAGTCGCCCCGCTTCACCGTCTGTCCGTTTTCGACAAGAATACGGATGATGCGCCCGTTAATCTCGGACTTAATCTCGGTGACGGTCTCGGGCTTGACGAAGCCGGAAACGGTGATGCGCTCTTCGAGATTGCGCCCGGCAACCGAAGTGGTTTCGACGACGGGAAGAGTCGCCTTTCCGGAGCCGCCGACGGCATCGCCGCAAGCGCTAAGCAGGCAGGCCCCGAGGCCGATTCCGGCGGCAATAAGCCATTTTTTAAAAGAGGATTGATTCTGTTTCATTTTAAAATCGTGTTAGAGGGATTAAAGAGCGGAAAACTCGCGCGGAGATGCGGGCGATTCGTTGTCAATTTCGTTCCAGGAGAAGCCGTTTTCCTCCAAAATACGCCCGTCGAGGCGCAGGATTTTGGCCCGGGAAGTCACCATGTCGAGGGCCGCCTGAATCAAATCAAGGCGTGCCGTATCGAGCGAATCCTGTGCGGAAAGGACGTCCGTCATCGTTGCGCGGCCGACGCCGTAGCGTGCAACTTGGCCTTCGTAGGCTTCCTGCTGCATCTCGAGCGCGAGCTTTGCCGAATCGAGACGTTCACGCGCGGATTCCGCGGCACGCCAAGCGGAGCGCGCCTCAAACATCGCATCCTGAAGCGCTTGGGCGACAGCCAACTTCGCGTTGCCGCGGCGCAGCGACGCTTGGCGCAATTCCGCCTGAGCACGCCGGAACCCGATCGGCATCGAAAAACGAATGCCGGCCGACAAATCGTAGCCCGTGCGATCGACAATGCCCGAGACGGACTTCGCCGGAGAGCTTTCGCTTCCCGAAGCCTCTGCGCCCAAAACAAGGTCGAGCACGGGACGGTCGGCATCTTCGGCAACGCGATAGTCGAGTTCGGCCTTTTCGTGTTCCAGTTCCTGAATACGGGCATCGATGTCGAACTCCCGCACCCGAACAATCCAGTCCGCAAAATCGAGATCTTCCCGCGGCACGTCCGCAGAAAGCTTGGCAACGGCATAAGTACCTTCCAGAGCCTCTCCGTATTCACCCAAAAGCTTGCGCAACGCATCATCCCGGTCTTCGACCGATTGGCGCGCCGCCACCAAATTCACGCGGCGGGAAGCCAAATCCGCCTCCGCCTGCAAGACATCTTCCTTCGTCGCATCCTTGAGCGCCCGGCGTTCCTTCGCCTGATTCAAAAGCAGCTCGGCATAGCGCACACTGCTCAGGCGCGCACTGACCAAGGCGTAACTCGCGGAAAGATTCCAATAGGCAATCTCCGCTTCGTAAATCAGATCCAATGTCTGTTTGCGCAGGCTCAAGGCGCTTTGCGCGACATTCTTGCGTGCCTTCACGAGCGGAGCCAAATTGACGGCCTGATCAAAGCCGCTCATAAGCGGTTGGATGATTTCCAAACCGACGGCCGCTCCCGAGTCCGGAGACGCGCCCGCAAGCGTGTTGTAGTTGCGGTTGAAATTCCCGTAAAGCGTTGCTTCGGTCCCGTAGGAGAATCGCTTGGTCAGCTCGGCCCGATTCGTCCAGGACTGCGAAGAAGTCCCCTTCGAGCGTTGTCCCTCCCAATACGGATTCCCGGTATTTCCGTAAATCGACGAAAACGAGAAGCTCGTATCGAACTCCGCTTCCTGGATTTCCGGCGTCGCCTCCACGATCGCCTTGTCGGTACGCGCCACGGCAATGCCGAGATTTTCCCGCAACGCCAAAGGAACGGCTTCCCGCAACGAAAGCGACTTGCCGACGCGGACAATCTTTCGGATGTCTTCGTCGTTCACTTCCTGGACGCGGAGGCGACGGCGTTCCGGAGAAACCTGTTCCGCCGGAGAGTCCGCGGCAACCACCGTTTCCGCAGAAAACACCGGAACCGCTCCCAGCAGAAAGCCGAGCGCGAGCAGTGTCAGATGAGAAAATTGATTCGTTCGCATTTTATTTGTAATAAATAAACGTGTTAGCGGTAAAAATGTTTCGCGAGTCAGGCTGTTTTTGCAGTGTGGAAGCGCGCAATTTCGTCGATGATCAAACGTGCGATTTCCGTTTTCGGCGCAAGTTCAAAAGCCTTCCGGAAATTCGCATGTCCGAGCAACACCACGGCATTGTCGTCCGCACCGAACGCCCCGACATTCCCGCGTCCGACGAGATTGGCCACAATCAGGTCCAGATTTTTTTCCCGCAGTTTTTTCTGCGCATACGCTTCGATATCCTGCGTTTCCGCAGCAAACCCGACCACGGTCTGACTTGCGGTCTTTCCGGCCGCGAGCGTCTTCAGAATATCCGTCGTCGGTTCAAATTCGACGACCATGCCCTTGCCGTCCTTTTTCCGCTTATGCGCTTCATAATGCTTGGGACGGAAGTCGCAGACGGCGGCGGTCTTGACGAGAATGTCACAATGCGGAAAACGTTCGCGCGCCGCGGCAAGCATATCGTCGCCGGTGACCACTTTGGTGAGACAGACGCCCGGCGGCGGCGTGAGCGAGACGTTGGCGGAAACGAGTTCCACGTCCCAGCCTTTTTCGCGGGCGGCAGCAGCGATGGCATAGCCCATCTTTCCGCTCGACGGATTGGAAATGTAGCGCACCGGATCAAAAAATTCACGCGTTGCGCCGGCGGTAATCAAAATTTTCATGCGTCAGTCTCCTCCGAAAATATTCCAAGCCCACAGGCTTTCGTAAAGTATCCACAAAAAACCGAGATAAATCCAAATCAGCAGAATGCGCCCGACCCAGCGCCAAAAAAAGGATTTCGGCGTAAAGTCTTCCGAAAAGGGAGCACCGAAAATGTAGCGGACAAAACGCTCTCCCGCCGGCGGCTGCGTCTCCTTCCAGGCCTCGGGCAATGCAAGCGCAACGCTCGTATCGGTACGCCCGGCAAGCCTCCGACAAATCCAAGTAAAAAATCGACGAATCAGTTTCACGGTAAAAAGCCGCACGTGCCCCTACTTACACCAAAGCTTGATGGCGTGCTTGGCGTAATCCGCCCAAATCGAGTCCGGATTCAATGCGATCATCTCCTGATAAAGCTTTTTCACTTTCGCGCTGTCGTAGCCCTTGCGGCGCAAATGGCCGACCGCAGCAGCATAGATTTCCTGCTTCTGCCCGGGCGTGTAGGTCTCCCCGCTCGTCAGCGTCTTCAGCTTTTCCAAAGTTTCCTCAATGCTCAAAATCTTCTTCGAGGGATTGTCCTTGTCGTAAGTCGTCTGATCGACAAGCAATTCATAAATATTGAAAACGGCACGGGCCGAAAGCGGCTCTTCGAGCTTCGGGTCGTTTTCCTTAATGATTTTGACGTGGTCTTTCGGCGGAAGAATGCCTTCGATCGTCGCCGCCTGCGCGTAAGCCCGTGCCTTCGCGCGCCCCTTGGCCTTTTCCGCCTGCTGGAGCAATTTGCGCTGCTGCTTGTAGAGTTCGAATTTCGCCTTCATCAGCTCGACGACCTTTTCGACGGGCTGCGCGAGTTCGTCCCCGCTGATGACGTAATAATCTCTCCCCGCGTAATCCTGGAGCACGAGCGCGGGAATGCTACGCACGTTTTTCGTACGCTTAAAGCCCTTCGCCTTGTCGTCGGCGGTCTTTTTTTCTTTCTCGTCGGGCCGCTGGTAAATCGGAATCGCCACGAGGTTTGCCCCGCCGCAGGCGTTCTTAAGTTTCGGGTTCTGCCACTGTTTTTTCAAAAACTGCGGCCCCGCTTTTTCCCAGTCCGGTCCGTAAAGGAAAACGACAATGCCGTCGTTCGGATTGCCCTTAATCGCCTGTTCGTAGGTTTTGCGTTCCGGTCCCGCGCAGAGCGTTCCCGCAAGCATTGTGATTAGACAAAATATTCCGAAAATGCGTTTCATTTTTAACCTTCCTTTTCCTTGTTGCGGGAATTACCGCTCGCCCAATCGTTGAAATTTTTCTCAAACTCGCCCTTGCCCTTAAAGTGCTTTTTGCCGAGTTCGACAAACTGTTTCTTCCCGTCAGCGGACAATTGCCCGTTCTGATAATCCCAAAAGCTTTCCATGTCCCAAGTCGCCGGTCCGACCGCGTTGATTTTTTCCATAAACTCGGCGTAAACGTCGAGCTTCTCCTTGTCGCTTTTCAACGCTGAGAGGAGGTTCGGGTAAACGTATTTCTGCAGGGCCGTCGCCGTCACGTCCGGGTATTTTTCCGTAAACGCATCGATGATTTTTTTATTCACGAGCGCCCAATACTTTTTCGGCGCCTTTTGCTCCTTGAGGTAATTGCAGTAATCGATCCAAGCCAGATAGTTTTTCGGTTGAGTCGAAAGCGCCTGCCCGTAAAGCGAGAGCGCCGCCGCCCGTTTTTTATCCTCATAAAAACGCGCCAGAGCCGCCTTGCGGAAAGACTGCGGCGTCCGCTTCTTGTCCGAAAACAGATCCTGCGCCAAGTGGATAAAGGCCCAGGTGCGGCCTTCGAGCAAAGTCCAGTGCAAGTCGCGCTTGTAAGAAACGGAATTGTTGTCCCGCCAAACGCCGTTCACGCGCACCGCAAATGCGCAGTGCCCGGGCTCGCCCATCGTCACGGCGGGAATCCCGTTGGCGACGGCTCCGGCAACCCCGTAGTGTGAAATCCCGCCGCAAACGGCACCGACTTCGAGCGCCATCGCCGACATATTCACCTCGCCCTTTTTCGTGCTGAAATAGGGGCGGAACGGCGCGTAGTAGTCGCTATTGTGAACACTGTCTCCGGCCTTGTTCCAAAGGCGGTAATCGAGCTGGTGAATGTCGTGCCCGCTCGCGTAGCCTTCCTCCGTGAGCTTGACGTTGTCGCGAGCCCAGCGCATGGAATACTCATTCCCGTAATCGTTGTCGCCCTTCCAGCCGCAAACGACGCGCATGTCCCAGTAGTCCAGCTCGTCAAACAACGCATTCAGCTTGCCCTCTTCGCGGCTTTCGACGAAGAAATTGTAACGTTTAACGGCGCGGGAAGGCGTGTCCAAGCTCCACCCGTGGCGGGAAAACTCCGCCGCCGTCGCCAGAGCAATCTTGCGCCGCATCGGGTCCTTCAGCATTTCCTTATCCCGCTTGGCGATCGCCAGAAACATCTCCAAAAACTTGTCCGCGCGTTCCGGACGCCCCGTATAGAGGTAGCCTTCAAGCCAATCCAAATCGGACAAAAATTGAAAGAACACGCGGCGGTCCGACAGCTTGTCAATCTGCGCCACCACGGCTTCCGCTCCCGCAACCTTCATAAAGTACCAACGCGCCAGAGCCATGCGATTCGCCGGATCCTTCAAAAACGCATCAGTCTCTTTCGCATTGCGCGCCTTCTCCGCAGGGAGCGCCGAAAAGATCTTCCTTTCAAGCTCCTTGAAAATCGTATTCGCATCCAACCACTCGCGGCCGAGCTGGCTTTCGCCGTTGAGCTCCGGATCAATCTTGATTTCATCCGCCCCGAGCGGACATGCCGCAAACAACAGAGGCAGAACAATCGCACGGCAGACACTCCGCGAAAATGGATTACGGGATAACATGCGGACAAGACTAACAAAGGCTCCCCGCGATTGCGAGCGGGAAGAAATATTTAAGGGAGCTTCACCCCCTCCCCGCCCCGAGAAATTCCTGTTTTTTGAATCGCGACAAAGCGAGTTAAACTTCAGACTGTCTCCATTTTATCTTTATGGACGTTTTACGAATCAGAGGCGGGAAAGCTTTACACGGCGAAATCACGGTCGGCGGCGCAAAAAATGCGTGCCTTCCGTTGTTGGCAGCGACACTTCTGACAGACGAAGCCTGCATCCTGCGTAACGTCCCCGACCTGAGCGATTCGCGCTTCATGATCGAGATTTTGCGCCATCAGGGCGCGACGGTCGAGTCTCTCGGCGGCAACGCATGGCGGATTTCCGCGAAAACGATACAAGCGAAAACGCCTTACGAGCTCGTCCGGAAAATGCGTGCGTCCATCTGCGTCATGGGCGCTTTGGTCGGCCGCCTCCGCCGCGCCGAGATTCCGCTTCCGGGCGGTTGCGTCATCGGGCAGCGTCCGATTGATTTGCATATTAAAGGCCTGAAAAAGCTCGGTTGTTCCATTGAAAACCACGCGGGAATGATGCATATCGATGCCTCCGCCCTGCGCGGCGATTACGTTTTCCTCGGCGGGCGCTACGGTAGCACCGTCACGGGAACGGCCAATATCCTCATGGCGGCGGTACTCGCACCGGGCGTTACGCAAATCGACTGCGCGGCCTGCGAACCGGAAGTGCAGGACCTCTGCCGCATGCTTGTTAAAATGGGCGCCAAGATTACCGGAATCGGGTCGCCGATGCTCCGGATCGAAGGCGTCGAAAAGCTGCACGGCTGCGAATATTCCGTTATTCCGGACCGCATCGAAGCCGGCACGTTTTTGCTCTGCGGCGCCATCACGCGCGGCGATGTCACCGTACACGGCGCAGTCGCCGAACACCTCGGCGCCTTCCTCGACAAGATGGACGAAGCCGGCATTCCCTTTGAAACCCTTTCGCCGGACACCATTCGCGTGCGCGGCGACCGGATAAAGGAGCTGCGCCCGATTGACATCGTCACCTTGCCGCATCCCGGTTTCCCGACCGACCTGCAGGCGCAGTTTTCGGCAGTGCTTGCGCTGACGCCCGGGCTAAGCATCATCACGGAACGCATTTATCCGAACCGCTTCATGCACGTCCCCGAGCTACTTCGCATGGGCGCCGATATCGCCATCGAAGGTCCGAGCGCCATCATCAAAGGCGTTCCGGCACTCTCGGGCGCACCGGTCATGGCCTCGGATTTGCGCGCCTCCGCCGCCCTCGTCCTTGCCGGGCTCGCCGCCGCGGGCGAAACCTGGGTTCAACGTATTTACCACCTCGACCGCGGCTACGAAAAATTCGAAGTCCAATTGGCGCATTTGGGCGCAGACATCGAACGCCTCAACCACACCGACATGCCGTCGGAATTTTTGGGAGATTAAACCATGCTGATTACATCCCGCCAAAATCCCCGCATCCTGCGCCTTGTCCGCCTGCGTGAACGCGCCTCCCGGGAACGCGAAAAATGCTTCCTGCTCGAAGGCCTCCGCGAAATCGAACGCGCCGTCGCAAGCGGAATCCGCGTTACCGAATTTTATTTCTGCCCGGAGCAAATCCGCTCCCGCGCGGCTCAGGCAATCGCGGAAAAAATGCAGGCCCTGCTTCCCGAAGATGCCTGCTTCGAGCTTTCGGCAAGCGCATTTGAAAAAATCAGCTACCGCGACAAGCCCGAGGGCGTCCTCGCTGTCGCCGCTATGCGCGAACACAGCCTGGAAGCACTCCCGGTCCCGAAAAACGGCGAAGCCCCGCTTTACCTCGTCGCCGAATCCATTGAAAAGCCCGGCAATCTCGGCGCACTCCTGCGCACGGCGGATTCCGCGGGTTGCACGGCCCTGATCTGCTGCGGAGCCGGCACGGACATTTACAATCCCAATGCCGTGCGCGCCTCGCAGGGCACCCTTTTCTCCATGCCGCTCGCTGTCGCTCCCGTCGAAGCCGTTTATGCCTGGTTAAAAGAAAAAGGCGTAACGATTTTCGCAACAACGCCCGATGCCAAAAAAATTTACTGGAACTGCGATTTCCGCCGCGCAAGCGCCATTCTGCTCGGCACCGAAGCCACCGGACTTTCGCCCTTCTGGCTGGAAGACGCGGAGGCCAAATCCGTCGTCCCGGTCGCCATCCCCCAACGCGGCATGGCCGACTCGCTCAATGTTTCTATGGCGGCGGGCATCTGCCTCTTCGAAGCCGTACGCCAGCGCGCCCAATAATTTAACACTCAAAGACCTATGATTATTCGACCCGACAACCGTGAAGCCGACGAGCTTCGCCCCATCTCCTTCCAGCCCGGCATCGCACCGCACGCCGCCGGCTCCGTCCTCGCCTGCTTCGGCAACACCCGCGTCATCTGCGCGGCGACCCTCGAAGAAAAGGTCCCGACCTGGATGCGCGTCCAAGGCGTCAAAGGCGGATGGCTCACGGCGGAATACTCCCTCCTGCCCTACTCGACGCTCGACCGCAAGGCACGCGACATTTCCCGCGGCAAACTCGACGGACGCACCGTGGAAATCCAGCGCCTCATCGGCCGCTCCCTCCGCGCCGTGCTCAACCTGGAAAAACTCGAAGGCATGACGCTTTGGATCGACTGCGACGTGCTTCAGGCCGACGGCGGAACGCGCACGGCTTCGATTTCCGGAGCCTACGTCGCCGCTAAAATGGCGATTCGCAAATTCATGGAAGCCGGAAAAATCAAAGAAGATCCGTTCACGGATTCCGTCGCCGCCACCAGCGTCGGCATGTATCAGGAGACGCCGATTCTCGACCTGTGCTACATCGAAGATAAGGACGCCGCCGTGGACGCCAATGTCGTCATGACGGGCACGGGACGCTTCGTCGAACTGCAATCGACGGGTGAAGAAGCGACCTTCTCGCCGGAAGAGCTCGCCTCGATGATTGCGCTCGCGAAAAAGGGGATTACGGAAATTTCCGGAATCCAAAAACGCGTTTTAGGCTAAACCGTAAGGTGTCGCAAAACAAGGCGGCGGGAAGCAAGTCCGATGAACGACTTGGCTGCCCGCCGCCTTGTTTTTAGAGAGCCGTAACGCTCTTAGCTCAATTTGTTTTTATAATCGGCATAACCGAATTTTCGGATGAGTTTGTATTCGCCGGTCTCGGGGAGGTGGCTCGCAATTGCGGGCAGACAGATGCCGTTGAAAGTCGTGTTCTTCACCATCGTGTAATGCGACATGTCCAAAAGCGCGAGACGCTGCCCGGGAACAAGCGGCTGCGGGAACGAATAATCGCCGAGCACGTCGCCCGCGAGGCAGGTTCCGCCCGCCAGGCGATAGGTGTGCGGGAACTCGCCCGGCATGCCGGCACCGAGGATGTCCGCGCGATACGGCATTTCGAGCGTGTCCGGCATATGCGCGCTCGCCGAGGTGTCGAGCACGGCAATCGGCACGCCGTTGTTGACGATGTCCAAAACCGTGCAGACAAGCACGCCCGTGCGAATCGCCACCGCTTCGCCCGGCTCCAGATAAATTTGGATGTGCTCGCCCCACTTCTTGCGGAAGGCGAGGATGGTTTCGCAGAGCAAATCGACATCGTAGCTCGGATGCGTAATCCAATGTCCGCCGCCGAAATTAATCCATTTCATCTGCGGAATGAACTCGCCGAATTTTTCTTCGAAATGCGGAATCGTGCGCGCGAGCACGTCAGCCCCCTGCTCGCACATCGTATGCATGTGGAGCCCTTCCAACCCGTCCAAATCGCCGGGCTGAATTTCCGAGCGAATCGTCCCGAGGCGCGAGCCCGTCGCGCAGGGGTTGTAAATTTCGTGTTCCACCTCCGCGTACTGCGGATTAACGCGCATCCCGCAGGAAATCTTGCGCCCGCTCGCCTTCACGACTTCGCGGAAACGCTTCCACTGTGACGGCGAATTAAACGAAATGTGATCGACAAACCCGACCAGCTCGTCCATATCCGCCGGAGGAAACGCAGGGGAATAAACGTGGCATTCCCCGGGGAAAAATTCTTTGCCGAGCAAGGCCTCGTGCAAGCCGCTCGCCGTCGTTCCTGCGAGGTACTTTGAAATCAGCGGAAACTCACTGAACTGGGCAAAGCCCTTCAGCGCGAGCAAAATCTTCGCTCCCGTGCGATCCATAACCGAACGCAACACGCGGCAGTTTTCCTCGAGTAAACCGCGGTGAATCAAATGACACGGCGACGGCACTTGCGACAAATCCAAAGCGGAAAAAGCATCAATAAAACGATCCTGACTCATGCGGGCATTCTCTCAAAACTCCTTGCCCTATTCAAGTGAACTCAAACAAAAAAAGAGACGCGTCCCTTGGCGGAACGCGTCTCTCTTCTTTAAGCTTTCTAAACGCTTATTTGCAGCGCGCGATGATTTCGTCGGAAACCGCGAGGAGTTCCGGCGAAGCGTGACCGATCGTGTTTGCGAGGTAATCGGTGTTGGCTTCGGCGAGTTCCTTGACGCGGTTAGCGTCGATAGCCATAACGGCATCGAATTCTTCCTTGGAGAAGTCAAGACCCGTGAAGTCCATGTCTTCGTAGGACGGAATGTAGCCGAACGGAGAATCCTTCGCAGCGGCGGTGCCTTCGACGCGGCCGATCATCCATGCGAGGACGCGGGCGTTGTCGCCGTAGCCCGGCCACATGAACTTGCCTTCCGGCGTCTTGCGGAACCAGTTGACGTGGAACACTGCCGGCGTCTTGGCGATTTTCGCCATGGACAGGTAGTGCGCGAAGTAGTCGCCCATGTGGTAGCCGCAGAACGGAAGCATCGCGAACGGGTCGCGGCGGAGAGCGCCGACCTGACCTTCAGCAGCAGCCGTCTGTTCGGAACCGACCGTGGCGCCGAGGTAGACACCGTGTGCCCAGTTGTGTGCCTGGAACACGAGCGGGATGTCGTTCATGCGGCGGCCGCCGTAAACGAAGACGTCAACCGGAACACCTTCCGGGCTCTGCCAATCCGGGTCGATGCACGGGCAGTTAGCAGCCGGAGCAGCGAAGCGGGAGTTCGGGTGCGAGGAGAGTTTGCGCTTGCCGGTCTTTTCGTCGATCATG
>JAZRTJ010000079.1:0-3542 GCA_045651925.1 Candidatus Spyradenecus sp.
ACGAAGATTTTACGCTCCGGAGCGATGGTTTCGAGCTCGGCAAGTTTGCGGATACAAAGGAGTTGCTCGGAGGGAGTTGTGCCTGCGGGGAGCCGGCCGGAGCGGGAGAGGACGACGGTGATGCGTCCCGGAAGCGGGCGGCCGATGGATTCGTAGGTTTTGCGGCCCATCAGCAGAATGCCGCCCATCGTCGTTTGCTTGAAAAATTTGAAGTCCTCGGGGACGTGCCATGGGATGGCGTTCGCGTTACCGATGACGCGGTTTTTCGCCATAGCGGCAATGGCGGCAAGCGGACGGGAGAGTTGCGGAAAATCGGACATAAGGAGGAAAGGAGCGCGAAGGCAAAGCGTGAAAAGCGGCTCCGGATTCGCGCTCGCTGTTTGTTTTTAGACGGCGACGGGAGCTTTGATTCCGGGATGCGGGTCGTAGTGCTCGATTGTGATGTCTTCGTAGCGGAAGGCAAAAATGTCTTCCACTTCCGGATTGAGTTTCAGTGTCGGGAGTGCGCGCGGTTCGCGGGAGAGCTGAAGTTTAACCTGCTCGAAATGGTTGTTGTAGATGTGCGCATCGCCGAAGGTGTGGACGAAATCGCCGACGTCGAGCCCGCAGACCTGCGCAATCATATGCGTGAAAAGCGAGTAGCTGGCGATGTTGAACGGGACACCGAGGAAGAGATCCGCGCTGCGTTGGTAGAGCTGGCAGCTCAGTTTGCTGTCGCCGCTGACGTAGAATTGGAAAAGCGTGTGGCAGGGCGGGAGCGCAACTTTGTCCGCTTCACCGGGATTCCAGCCGGAGACGATGAGGCGGCGCGACGAGGGGTTACGCTTAATTTCCGCAATGAGGGACGCGATTTGGTCGACGCCGTCGCGGGCAAAGCTGCCGTCGGCGTTTTTCGTCGCGCCGAAATTGCGCCATTGGTGTCCGTAAATTGGTCCGAGGTCGCCCTCCCGGCGTCCGAAGCGTGCGCATTGCTCGGCGGTGCTCCATTCGTCCCAAATCGTCACGCCGCGCTCGCGCAGCCACCCGTTGTCGGTGTGCCCGCCGATGAACCAGAGTAATTCCTGAATGATGGAACGCGTGTGAACTTTTTTGGTCGTGACGAGGGGAAAGCCCTTCGAAAGATCGAAACGAATCTGTGCCCCGAAAATGCCGCGCGTGCCCACGCCGGTGCGGTCGCTGCGGTTTTCGCCGTTTTCGAGGACGTTCTTAAGTAAATCCAAATATGCTTTCACGGGAACGGATGATTATTGGCGGATTTCCCACTCGATTTTCTTGGCTTCGTCGAAGGCGGTGTAAGGGTCGTCGCCGTCTTCCAAGCCGGCCTGCATATGCTCGGCTTTGAGTTTTTCGGAGGATTTTTTACCCTTGTTGTAAAGCCCGACCAAGCGTTTGAATTCGGCTTTGAGTTTGGCATCTTTGCCGATGGCGCTGACGCGGAAAATCTTTTTCGTGTAGCCTTCGCGGGAGGATTTGTCGGCGCCGGTTGCCTGAGCTTCGGCGGCGAGCTGCTGTTCGAGCACCTTAGAGGCGGCGGGCGCGTTCTTGAGGACTTCGAGCGGAAGCCCGACCAGGAGTACGGGCTCCTTTTGGTGTACCGTAAAGATGCCGGCGAGCTTTTTCAGCTCCGCCCGCTTGCCGAAGGCGTTGCCTCCCTTTTCGTATTTCGGCGCGTAGGCGCTTCCGAAATTCTTGAACGCTTCCGGAGCAACGAGCACGAGGATGCGGCCGTTGCTTTGGCCTTTTTCCGTCGCCGTTTTCACGGGGATGACGACAAAGGCGGCGTCGTCGGTTGCATAGCCGCTCGCGCCGATTTCATCGACGTAAGTATAAACCTGCTTTTGGTTGAAGCTTTTGAGCTTTTTGGCCCACGCGGTCGGGGAGGTTTCTGCGGCGGCAGAGGCCTTTTTCGGAGCGGCCCAAGCGGGAATACTGCAGAGGACTGCAAAAAACAGGATTGCGCTAAGAATCTTTTTCATATTTCGAGATTTATACGAAGCAATTAAGACTAATTGCAAAAACGGCGTAGCGCCATAAAAAATACGAGAGTACGCGGCATTTCCCGGGGAAAATGCTCCGCCCCAAGCTTCAGATTCCGGCCTGCCGTCGCGAGTACGGGAACGTTCTGTGAATGACTCCGGATTATCTTGTTCCCGGGGACTTCGTTTTATGGGAGTACAATCGTCTCCAAAATAAAATTCCACCAAGGAAGAGTACGGTCAAGATGCCGTATAAGAGGATTGGTCTCTGCAACTCGGAAGGCTCAATCCGCTGTGTGTCCTTTTCTACCGGGGTATTTTCGATTGTGTTTTCAGATTCTTGTTTTGAACGCGTAGAGATAAGATTGCGAATCTTTTGTGCTGTTTCTGCCGTAATCAGCTTCGCTCCTAAAAAATCATCAATCTGATCCGGATGCTCTAATAGGAATCCCTCAGTGCTTTTTACTTTCGGAAGCTCGTAAGGAATGGCGCCGGGGTTTTGCTTTAGTCGTAGCACATTGCGTTTCTTTATGTTTCTTTCTATCCAAGCATCCCACTCGAGCGGGGTTTTCGGACGTACAAAAACTTCGTTCAAACCGTCTGAAATCTCCAGCTACGTTCCGTTTGGCAAAGGCGTGAAATCGAAGGTGAGTAATTGCTCGGATGAATATGTCCATGCCGGATAGAGAGTTAAAACAGGAATTCCGTTTTTGAGCGAAAACCTTGCGTTCTTTTCGGATAAAATATCTCCGCCGAACGGCCACGTAATTTCCCGCCATTCCGTGCGCTCTCCCGAAGGAGAGAGACGGAATAAGTCTGTGCGTTTCATTGGGGACTCTGTAGAAAGCCATGCATTTCCGTTGGAGACGACCAACGATACATTTCCGGCTACCCATCGGGGACCCTCGTGTTGATAAATCGCGTCACGTTCAATTTTAGCCAAAACCGATTTGTGGCCGGACTCGTTTTGGACATACAAGGTAAAACATCCTTTCTTCTGACCGTGTTGCGAGGGAGCTTCTGAAAGGTCCCAGGTAAGACTGTATGTTTTCCCGTTGTCTTCACAGCTCGTGATAATCTCGCTATAAGCAAGCTCAAATAATGCAAGGCTTCCGATTGCGACAGAGAGAATAATTTTCTTCATTTCGGCGTTAATAGTTACCTGATTTGTCTCGCAATAACCTCAACGGTTTTCTCCGTTAGAATCGCTCTTTAAACTTTTCTGTTTCTGTAGGATCCATCCACAGATAAATTTTTCCAACTAATTAAATCTGCACATTTTACGCCGTAAGCCGGGCGTTGCATGTGTTTCCATTTGAGCGTGTATTTTCCGGCGGGAACGTTTTCTACGGTAATGGCGATGCCGGAACTGCCGTTTCGGGCGAGTAAGTCATAATACCCTGTGGACCAGTATTCGATTTCGTTCCCGTTGATGGCTTTCCATTTCGAATCTGCTGTTGGTCTGAAGAAGGTGTAGTTCAAACGTTTTCCTGCCGCCCACGGCAAGTAACGGCCGTGATGTTTTTTTATGGGGGTAGTGGGTTTCATTTTATTTTTTTTATCTCC
>JAZRTJ010000080.1:0-27693 GCA_045651925.1 Candidatus Spyradenecus sp.
CTTCCTCATCCGTAAGTCGGGTAAGGGCGCTCTCGTTATTACGGGCGATATCGATACGAAGGCTTCGCTCCTCTTGGATTCCGGTAGCATCGTTGCGGACGGCTCCGTTAATCTGGCGGGCGACGTCGAAGTCGGCGGAAATGCTTCCTTCACGGCGGACGCCGGCGGCTGGCTCGGGATGAAGAATAAGTCCCTGGTCGTTGCGGAAGGCGCAACCCTGAATCTGAAGTCTTCGGAAGGTCTTTCCGTTCTCAGCAATCTGACGGTTGCGGGTTCCTTGGTCGCCAGCGGAGAGATCACGTTCTCCGGTAGCGAAAATACCTTTAAGGCCGTTGACGTGGCTTCGAACTCGCGTCTCACGCTGTCCTCCGACGTGGATTCGTTCAAGGGCGAAGCGATGAAACTGGGCACGAACGCCGAGCTCGTTGTTGACGATGCACGCCTGAGCGAATCCTCCGGTATGCTGACCGTCGATGCGGCGGGCACCTCCGTTAATTTTGAAAATGACGGCAAGATTACCTTCTCCTCCGTCTATGTCACCGGCGAACAGACCATGGACGTCAACGGCGACGGGGAAATGGTCGTTCTCGGCGAAATCGAAACGAAGCTGACCGTCAATATTGCAGCGGATGCCGGCGTTACGATTGACAACGCGAAGACCGTTCAGGTCGGCAAGTTCCTCGGCGACGGCACGTTGAAGAAGACCGGCCGCGGAGACCTTTACATCCTGCAGAAATCTGCGGACAGCTTTGCCGGTACCTTCGACGCGCAGGAAGGATCGACGTATTTCTACGGCAACGGTTCCTTGGGTCAGGCTCAGATGATTGCCGATGCCGAAGTCGTCTTTGCACGCACGGCCGTTATCGGTAATAGCGGCAAGGATGTTGTCGCCAACGCCCTCATCGGCGGAGCGGGAACGGTGGCCGTTATCGGTTCCGGAAATTCGCTGACCTTCATGAACGCAGTCGGAAGTGCCTTTACGGGTACGCTCGAAGCGCGCCAAGGCGGAACGCTTGTTTACAACCGCTTTGTCGCTGACACCGCCCGCAATGTTAAGCTGGCGGATGCGGGGATGCTGAGTGTCGCGGCGCTCAATGATGTTGCCGGCGAAACGGCGACGGCGCTTGCTCTCGGGACGCTTTCGGTCTCCGGCAAGGGCAATGAAGTCGCTCTCGCGGAAGGACGCGAACTCAAGATCGCTTCAGTGGCTCTCGCCGACACGAAGGGCGTTGCCGCACTTACTTTCTCCGGTGCCGGATCGGCAACGGTCGCAGGAAGCATTTCCAAAAATGCGGGCGGCAAGGGCGAACTCGACCTCTATACGGCTGAAGATTTCTCGGGCACGCTGACGCTCGCCGGCGCAGACAACGCTCACCGCAATACCTATGTCAATGCCGGTACGCTCGTCATCGAAAATGCAAGCGCCGGCGGAACGGGCACGCTCTTCCTGAGCAACGCTGAAAAATCCGTTGTCCGTTTCGACGTCGGCGAAGGCAATGTCGTTTCGACGGCTGTCTCCGGGGTCGGGACCCTCGAAGGGAAGTCCGGAACGATTAAGGATTTGGACGCGTTCTCCGGAGTGCTCGTCGCTGTTGACGGCGGAGTCTTTACTCTGGACAAGGGAGCTTCGGGAGTCTTGGCTACCAAGACGCTCGTCCTGAGTGCGGAAGAAGGTGCAAGCTTGGTTGTGACGACGGACAAGTCGGTCGCCGAGCTCGATATGGGCGCTGCGGTCTTCTCCGGCAATGGTACGGTCTCTTTGGATTTGGCTGCGACGCAGGAACTTTCGGTTTACACGTCGCATGCGATTACGGGTACACTCGAAATCGCCGGCGGCTCCGTCCGGGTCTTCGAAGAAGGCAACCTCGGTACCGCAGCGGTCGCTATCCGTTCCGGCGCAAGCCTCAATGTTTCGGCGGATGTGCTGACGAATCGCGAAATTTACGGCGAAGGCACCCTCGTCAAGAATACGAGCGGAACGAGCTTTGTCGCCGGCGTCATCAACGCGAAGACCTCGGTCTCCACGGGCGGTCTCTCGATCATGGGCACGGGCGAAAACGCACAATTCGAAATCCGCAACGGTACGCTCGAATTCTCGCAGGTTTACGAAGACGGTCGCGTGGTTTCCCGTAAGACGGGGACGCAGACCTTTGATGCCGATTATGTCGCGGACGGTGTTGCACGCTTTTCGCACAGCGCACGCAATTCGAACTCGGTAATCGACGGTTCGTTCGCGTGGAAGGCTGATGCCGCGGGTAGCCTGATTTTCGCCGGCGGCGGAACGGGATCCGAATTCCTCCCGGAAATTGAAAGCGGTAACGTCGTTAAGACCGGCGCCGGAAAGTGGTACCTCGACGCGTTCTCCTCGGCCGGCTCGATCAAGGTTGAAAACGGCGGCGGCACTTTGGCGCTCGGCGGCTATGTCGGCGACGCGGCTCAGGAAATCTTCATCGGACGTGACGGCGTTTTGGAAATCGCCGAATTCGGCGGTACCGCCGCTCCGGTCGTCAAGGGCAAGGTCTCTGGAAGCGGTATGTTGGCCGTTTCGGTCACGACCAGCGAAGTTACCTTCGACGTGACGGGCGACAGTGACTGGATTCTGCGCGTGGATGCGGACGCAGCCGTTAAGTTCGGTAGCGGTCTTTCCGCCAACAACATTTTGCTCTCCTCCAGCAACGATACGCAGAAGGCGGGCGGTACGCTCAGCATTGACGTTGCGGCGGGCGCGGTTACGAAACTCGAAGGCAAGACCTTCTCGATTCAGGGAACGAGCAAGGAATTCTTGGATTTGCGCAATGCAAAGCTCGTTAAGCGCGGCGCCGGGGTCTTGGATCTCACGGCTTCCTCCGTCGAGCTCAACGGCTTGTTGCTCATCGACGAAGGTACGCTGAAGGTTGCATCCTTCAAGAGCAACCCGACCACTGGGATTGTCGAAGTGCAGGGCAATGGCACGCTCGAAGTCGGCTTGGCCGGCCAGACGGGCAAGCTCGCGGCTCTCGCGGGCGCCGGGGCCGTCAATGTCGTTGCCGGCACTGTGCTCGTTGAAAACATCAACGGCGCTCAGACGCCGGAAGAATTCAACAGCGACTTCTCCGGTTCCGTCCGTGTCGATGCGGGTGCTAAGCTCGTCATCAAGTCCTACGCTTCTTTGGGTAACGCCGGCGACATTCGCGTCCTCGGGACTTTGGAAAATTCCCAGGTGGCCGAATCCGCACTGAACAAGCTCAGCGGCAACGGCAAGCTCGTGATTGCCAACACGCAATCCGACGTCCGCACGATTTACGGCAGTGACAACGCATTCACGGGCGGCATTGAAATCAAGCGCGGCCGCTTGGTTGTAAACGCATCGCGCTTCGAATCGATGACGAATGCGATTACGCTTTCCGCGGATGCCGCTTCCGGTCTTGCTCTTCGCAACGACGGCACAAGCCCGCTTTCGCTTGCTACACTCGGAGCAAAGAACATCGGGGCTTCCGGAACGTTCTTCCTGGAATCCGCCGGAGAAAACAGCGGTTTCGTCCTCGCGAACGGCGCAAGCTTCGGCTTCGGCTCGCTCACGCATTTGACGGCGGGTGCCGATCTGACCCTCGGTAAGGGAACGACGCTCACCACGGGGCTTTATGTCGCCGACGGTGCAAGCCTCCGTCTCGAATCCAATGCTTCGCGCTCCATCGAACTGCGCGGCACGACGAATGCAAGCCGCGAGGTTGAAGGCAATCTGACTATCGCCGGCAAGCTCTTCGCCGATCTCCCGGCTACGGGAACGACGGCGATCCATGCCACCGGCACTGCCGTCATCGAGAAGACGGCAGTCGTCGAAATCGACGGCGTGATTGCCGACGGCGGAGAGGTCTCTCTCGTTTCCTCGGATGTCAAGGCAATCGAAAACGGCGCGCTCTTCCGCACCGCAAGCGGCGAACGCCTCTCCGCACGTGTTGCCGACAATGCGACGAAGATTCTCGTCGGCTCGGCAACGCCGATCGAAAACCTCGTCCCGAGCGGCATGGAAGCGCTTGCCTCGACCGTCTTCTCGAACACGGACAGCGATATCTACAAGGCGATTTACTGGTCCGGAAACGACGCGGAACAGCGTGCGAAGCTGACGAATTTCTCGCCGGTTTCCTTCGCGGGTGCGCTTGAACTCTCGACCGAGCTGACGAAGCTTGAAAATGACTTGCTCCGCCAGCGTCTCGAACAGCGCCGCTACGATCGCGCTTATCCGGAAGCGGAAGGCACGATCAAGGGCTATGCGAACATCATCGGCAGCACGGCGGAAACGAGCGAAGGTAAGAACAAGGCTGCGAACTACGACCTGAGCCACAGCGGCGCCGTTGCGGGCTTCGACTCCCTCATCTCCTACGATTTCCTCCTCGGCGCAAGCCTTACTTACGATTTCGGTAAGGCGAACGTCCATAACGGCGGCGGAAAGCACGAAACCGATACGGCTCGCGTGAACTTCTATGGTATGGCGATGCTCGACGAAGTTTCCTACTTCGGCTTCAGCGCCGGCTTCGGGGTTTCCGGAGTGGATATGAAGCGCACGAATGCGCTCGAAACGCTCAAGAGCGAATCTTCGGGAACGGACTTCTCGCTTTCGACGACGCTCGGAAGAATGTTTGTCCTCAGCGAAGCCAACGGTCTGCACGTTTCGCCCTATATCGGTTTGGATTACACCTATTCCCGAATCGGCGGCTTCCGTGAAGTCGGCGGCAAGGAAAGCGCGTTGGAAGTCGATGATCTGGAACGCAGCTCGCTGCGCGGTACGATTGGTGCAACCCTGAACTGGTTGCCGACTGCCGATTGGCGTTTCACGCTCGAAGCCGCTCTCCGCCGCGAATTCCTCGATTCCGACACGGAAGTCGAAGCGAAATTCGTCCGCGGCGCCTATGCAGGCATGAGCGCAGCTTCGACGGCTTACTTCGGCGACGAAAACGTAATCAGCGTCGGTCCGCGCGTCGAATACCGCATCAACTCCGAATGGGCGGTTTCCGCCGGCTATACGCTGGAATCCGATTTGGATAACACGACGACGCATTCGGCGAACGTCGGTGTCCGCTGCCGCTTCTAATTAAGAATGCAAACGTAACTGATAACGGTGCCCCTCCCAAGGGAACGCCGTTATCAGTTTTGTTTTATGGAGACTCTAAGTTCACTCGCGGATTTTCCGCTTTTGCTTTCGGATCGCCCCGTCGTTCTTTGCATCGGGAACTTCGATGGCGTGCACCGCGGGCATCGCGCGCTGTTTTCGGCGGCGCAGACGATGGCACGGGATTGCGGCGGGCGTTGCGGCGTGCTGACGTTTGCTCCGCATCCGGAAGTATTCTTTCGCGGAAAAGGCTCCGTAAAACTGATTTATTCTCAAGCGACGAAGACAGCGCTGTTCGAACGTCTCGGCTTGGACTTTGCGATTATTTGCCCGTTCACGCCGGAGATTGCCGGCTTGGCGGCGGAAGATTTTGTTCCCGCGCTCAAAAAGGCGATTCCTGCGCTCGCCGGGATTTTTGTCGGAGAAAATTTCCGCTTCGGGGCGCGCCGACGGGGCGATGTCGCACTTCTTCGGGAAAGCGCTTGTGCGCAGTCGGTGGAGGCCAACGCGCTTACTCCCGTCCTGTTCGAGGCCGAGAAAATTTCCTCCACGCGTATCCGCGAATGCTTGGAGCGCGGGGAAACGGAAGCGGCTGATGCGATGCTCGGCGAAAATTATTTTGCGGCGGGAACGATTACTTCGGGGCGTCGCTTGGGGCGCACAATCGGTTTCCCGACTTTGAATTTGCCTTGGGAGCCGGAATTGCGTCCTCGCTTTGGTGTCTATGCCGTGAATGTCAAATTCGGCGGGCAGTTGTTTCCGGGAGTCGCCAATTACGGTGTCCGCCCGACCGTGGAACGCGAGGGGACACCGGCTCCGCTTTTGGAAACGTTCTTGTTGGAGATTCCCGCCGGCGCAAGCGTGCCGAGCTACGGCGACGCTATTGTCGTCGAATGGCTGAAATTTCTGCGGCCGGAACAGCGTTTTGAATCCGTCGATGCTCTGCGTGAACAATTGAGGCTCGATCGTCTCGCCGCTGCAGATTTTTTCGCCGCAACCGCTTAATAAAAACGCTTCACCGGGAACCTTGGTGGGGCGTTTTTCGTTTTGAGGGTGCGCCCAAGGAAGGCGGCGGTTTTAGTCGTCGAATGCGGCGGTGGTGGCGATTCCGGCGGCGAGCGCGCGGGGATTATTTCGGGTGGCGCGGCAGAGTTCCCGTAGCAGGGCGCGCCCGCATTCCGTTTCGAAAACGGAGGAAATGACAAAGCGCGGGGCGTGTTGCGTTCTCCGGAGCCAATTGCGCAGACGCGGAAAATCGCCGATGAGCAGCGGTTTGACGACGGCGATGACGTTTGTGTTTTCGGGCATTTCCCACGGCTCGCGAAGCGATTCGTCGAGGGCGGTTTTGGCGGCACGTTCCGGCGGGAGTGCGTAAACGGCGTCGTCGTTTTCCGGGCTTGCGGCGAGCGGCTGTTCGATGAATTCGAGTTGCGGAAAGGCGTAGAGCGGGGCGAGGGCGTCGAGCGCCTCGGGGCTTCGCCAAGCGCCGTTGGCGTCGAAGCGGATGCGGGCATCGGGGCGAATTTCGGCGCCGCGACTCAGGATTTTTTTACAGAATTCAATTTCGTCCGGAAGCGGCGCGAGTCCGATTTTGATTTTGAAGCTACGGTGTTCGCGGTCGTTGCGCAGTGTTTCGGCGATGGCTTCGGGAGAGGAAGCGGGATCGCGCAGGATTAGGCGGCAGATTGCCGTCGCCGGCGGTTCGGGAGCGTGGCGCGCTTCGGGATTTCCCAAAAGAAAAAATGCGGCGGAAAGGGCGTGTTGCGTGCACGGGAGCGTCTTCAGCGATTTATACACGGCTACTATTTCGTTCGCGGGGAAAGGGTGCGCCGCGAGGGATTTGAGGGCGTTTTCCGCTTCGTCGAGGGATTCGCACCCGAACCCTTCCCAAGGAGCAATTTCCGCGTCCGCCTGATTGCTGAGATCGTCGGAAAGCGAGACGATCAGCCCTTCGCGCGTTGCCGAAGGACCGCGGGAGGTGTTGACGGGGACGCGGAATTGTCGGGAGTAGCGCCGGTAGCGGAGAGTGTGGAGGACTTGGCTCATTTTCGCGGGAAAGGGCGGAAATCGTTTTTTTATGATTCCATTTTAGCGGGAAAAGCTGTTTCATAAAACCATTAACTTATGAGAACTCCAACACCGTCCGTTTATGTTCGCGGCATGGGCGTTTACACGCCGGAGCGCCGCCTGACTAATGCCGATTTGACGCGCCTTGTCGATACTTCCGACGAATGGATTCGTACGCGTACGGGAATCATCGAGCGTCGTCTCGCCGATGCGGATGAAAGTGCTTCGGATATGGCGGCGAAGGCCGGGGAAAAGGCCATTGAGAACGCCGGAATTTCCAAGGAAGAAATCGATTTGATTATCGTGGCGACGGCGACGCCGGACCATTCCTTCCCGTCAACGGCCTGCCGCACGCAGGCGAAGCTCGGAATCAAAGACGTGCCCGCTTTCGATATGTCGGCTGCCTGCTCGGGCTTTATTTATATGATGCAGGTCGCCAATCACATGTTGCGTGCCGGCGACTACCGCAATGTTTTGATTATTTCGACGGAAAAGCTTTCCTCTATCGTGAACTGGGAAGACCGTAATACCTGCGTACTTTTCGGCGATGCGGCGGCGGCGTTCGTACTCACGAAATGCAACGAACCCTATGTCGGGATCCTCGGCAACATTCTCGGCGCCGACGGATCAAGCGGTGACTTGCTGAGGCTTCCCGCCGGGGGAAGTGCTTGCCCGGCGAGCTATGAAACCGTCCATGATGGTGCCCATTACTTGCACATGGCCGGCCAGGAGGTCTTTAAGGTCGCGGTCCGTACGATGTCCGACTGCTGCAAACGTCTGCTCGAAAAATGCAATGTTTCCGCAGACGAAATTAAGTGCGTTATTCCGCACCAGGCAAATTTGCGTATCATCGACGCTGTGGCGCGTCAGGTCGGTATCCCGCTCGAAAAGTTCTGTGTCAACCTCCAGAATTACGGGAACACCTCGTCGGCGACGATTCCGAACTGCATGAAGGAAGCCTACGACGCCGGACGTTTCAAGGCCGGGGATTTGGTGCTTTTGACGGCATTCGGCGGCGGATTTACTTGGGGCGCGACGCTCATCCGTTGGAAATAATCCGGAATGAAGGCTTTCGCGACAGCGTTGTTGGCTACGGGCCTGCTGGCTCTTCCCGCATGGGCGGAAACCGCGGACGAAAAGGCGACGGCCAATGCCGTGCTTTCGGAAAGCGCCGCAGGATTTGACGCCCGTTGGGATGAAGTTGCGGCTCAGATCGAGGCCCGCGGCGAACGGCTCGGCGAGCGGGAAGCACTCGTGCGTGCCTATGCCGAAGGGCTTTGGATGCGCTCGCGGAATTGGCGTTTGGCGGACGCGGTTTGCGTTGATGCCATTGCGCGTTTGGCGAGCGCCTACAGCCTGCAACGGGAGCCGAATCATGCCGACGCTGCTGGCGAATCCGCGCTTTATACCCTGAGCGAAGACTGTGACGCGGCCCGTGCGGCCTATGAAGCGGTAATCGTCGCGTTCCCGACAACTCTTTTTGCTGCGGAAGCCATGTATCAGCAGTGCGTTATTTTGACGATGACGCGCCGCTTCGAAGAGGCTTTCGCCCGCATCCGCGCGCTGGTCGAAACCTATCCGGGGTCGGATCGCATCGCCGATGCGCTGACGCAGGGCTACATGATTGCCGAAATGGGACGTCAGGGCGTGCGTCCGCGTAAATTCGGAATTCCGTGGCTGAAGGATCGCAAAGCCGTCCTGCGTTTTTACGACGAACTTTATGCGATGGCGCCGCAGTCTTCGATTGCGCCGCGCGTACTTTTCCAAAAAGGCGCGTTTGCTTCGGAAATCGCGACGGAAATTTTTGAGGGAGACCGGACGCAGGAAGCAATTGATGCCTTTGAACAGCTCATCAGCGTGCATCCGGAGTCGCCGCTCGTGCCCGAGGCCTATCTGCGCTTGGCGGCAACCTACGAGAGCCTTTGCCCGGGAGCGGATTGGGATCAGGTGTCCACGCGACGGGCGCTCAATTACTATACCGATTTTTACACGCTCTATCCCGAGCACCCGCAGGCCGAATTTGCTTACAACCGTACGGAGGCATTGCGCTCGCTGATTGCTCAGAATCGGCTTTCCGTGGGCGACTTTTATTATGTGCGACGCAATAATACGCGTTCGGCGCTCGTGTTTTATAATGAAGCGCTCACGCATGCACCGGATTCTCCCGCCGCAGCCGAGGCCCGCCAACGCATTGAGAAAATCCGCCGCGGAGAACGTGCTGAGCTGACGTTTATCGATTGGCTTTTCGGACGCTATCCGGCGCCGCGCACGAAGGACTTTGCGGACGCGCCTTCGCAACAATCGCTCGAGGAAATGGGATTCCGTTCCGCGGAATCGCCGGAGCGGGCGAGCGACTCGGAAGACAAGAAGCCGCCCGTCAACGATTCGCGCCGCGTGTTTACCGAACCCGGAGAAGATGCCTAATACTATGCTCAAACGTCTGTTTATCGTTATTTGTTTGTTTGCAGGAATGCTTTGGACCGCTTCCTGCTCTTATTCCGTCGGAGGACGCGGGAAACTGCCGTTCTCGACCATTATGCTTGCGCCCGTGGAAAACATGACCGACTTGGCGCAGACGCAGGCAACGCTCGCGCGCAATATCATCGACCGCCTGAACGACGAGGCCGGTCTCGAGGTCGTTCCCTACAACGGGCAGGCGGAGCTGACCGTCGTGATTGCGGACGTGACGCGGCGGATTTCTCTGACGAATTCCCGCAACACGGACGTGGCCAGCACGACGACGATGACGGTGACGCTGGATTGCTCGTTGCGTAATATGCGGACGGGTAAATACTACTTCCGCAACCGCTCGATTAGCGTTACGTCCGAAAATTACATGGGCGGACAGGCCGGGCTTTTGGAAACGCAGGTCTTCCCGCAACTTGCCCGCGACGCAGCCCGCAAAATCCGGGATACCGTCGTCGGAGTTTGGTAATTGCAGCGATTCGTAAAGCCCCTCCGGCCTTCCGAACTTTCCTACTGCTTTCCTCAGTTTTGTGATTGAAACAGCGCTTCTAAAGCCTTTAATTTATGCCAATCAGTTTTCTCGCAAACCCCTAAATCTTCTCTTTATGAAAAATCCCCTCAAAAAAATCCTCGTTCTTTTTTCTGCGTTTGCGGCTCTCGCCGTTTCCGCATTTGCCCAAGATGCCGCCGCTAAGGTGCCTGACATCCAGGTGCAAAAAGTCGATTTCAAGGTTGTGCAAATGCCGAATGCCGATCCCGCCTACAAATGGGGGCAGACCAAGGTGGAATTTAAGGTCAACGCCAACAAGGATTACCTGCCTTCGACTTTCTTGAATAACGTCAAGCTCCGTGTAACTCTGGTTTATGACAAGACGGCCGCTTCGCTTTCCTCCGAAGGGAACCCCGGCTCCCGCGCTCGCGGCAGCAGAGGTCGTGCCATGGTCGAAAAAGCCGTTGCGGAATCCGGCGGCGGGCAGGGCGACGCCTACACCTACTACCGCGCAGCCGTGACTTTCGCCGCGCTCAAGGTTAACGACGGCAAGAAGGAATTCACGTTTTACATCCCCGGTGAAATCGTTGAACGAGACAAGGAAAAGATGCCCGGCAACGCAAAGCCGAAATTCTACTACATCGAGTTCGAATACAACGACATGGTCATCGGTGCTTTTGATGCCGCCGGAAAGCGTCGCGCCAACTACATCGACGCGCAGATCAAGGAAGTTAAGCACTTTGAACAGCTCTGCAATTGGGCGGACGCCGCCGTTTCGGAAACGAAGGGACTTTTCCTTCCCGCGTACCTGACGCCGGGCGGATACGGCTTCCTCAAGGCTGCGCCGTCCGTCGTGCGTGACGAAGTTCAACAATAGCTCTTTTATTTAAACCCTTCTCGATATGTCCTATGGGCAGTAATGCTACAAAAACTATAATTAACTGTGGGACGACGCAGGTCTCCGTTTCCGTATTTTCTGCGGATTCGGGGACGCTGGTGCTTGAAAAGCTCGTCGTCGAAAATCTTGTTTATAACTACACGGAAAAAGAGGAGTGGCCGGTTGCGGCGACGAATGCGCTGCGCAATATCTTCTCGACGATGAAGCCGAAGGGCGAAATCGTGGTCATTGCTCCCGGACAACTTCTTTTGACTCGTAACGTCCGTGTTCCGCAGGTTGAGGCTTCGAAGCGTGAAGGGGTTATTGCATTTGAAGCTCAGAGCAATTTCCCCTTCCCGCTGGAAGAGCTTGTTTGGGGCAGCCAAGTTATCGCTTCCGATGGGGTTGAAGAAAGCGTCGTTATCTTTGCGTTGAAGCGGACCGAAATCGTACGCTTTACGAACCTGCTTATCAAGGAAGCCAAGCTCGTTCCCGACACGATTCAGCCGGCAACGAACCTCGACGTTCAGGCTTACCGCTACCTGCTTTCGCAGGGCGGAGAAGACGTCGGCCCGGTGCTCATCGTCAACGTTGGTGCCCACACGACGAATCTTACCTTCGTCACGGAAAACGGCTTTGATATCAACAATATCGGTCTCGGCGGAAATTACGTGACGCAGAAGCTTGCCGAAGCGACGGGCGTCGCGTTTCAAGCGGCCGAGCAGAAGAAGATTGCGTACTTCACGGAAACGGCCCGTTTCTCGTACGACGATCCTGTGCCCGCGACGATTCTTGCCGCAGCGGATTCGTTTATTCGCCGCCTCAGCCAAGATATCACGCGCCGTCTCATCGCGTTCAAGCGCGCAAACGGCGGTGTCGGGCCGAAGAAAATTTTCATTTCCGGTCGCGGCTCGCTCTTGCCGGACATGGCGAAGAAGCTTGCGGAACTGCAGCGCGTCCCCGTCGAAGTTCTCGACGTGACTCCGCTTCTCTCCTGCGCTTCCGGCGTTGATACGGACATGGTCTTCAACGAACGCTTCGAATTACAGGAAGTGATCGGCGAAGCGTCCTCGCTCGTTATGCCGGGCGTCGAAGGCGTCAACCTCCTCCCGCCGGAAATCGCCAAGGAGCTCGATTTTAAGAAAAAGATGCCCTTCCTGGCGCTCGCCGGCGTCTTCTTGGCGCTTGCTCCGTGGCCGGTCTGGATGCACGTTTCGGATGTCGGCGCGACGCTCGAAAGTACGCGCGCTGCTCAGGCGAAACAGATCAAGGTGCTTGAAGAACGCGAAGACCAACTGACCAAGTTGGATGAACAGAGCCGGAAGATGAAGGCCTATTTGGACGAAGTTTTCTCCGTGCTCGACAAGCGCTTCCGCTGGAACGATTTCATGGCGGACGGACAGGCTTGCCTGACGCGCCTGCAAACGCGCACCGCCACCGGCGAAGAAGGCGAAACGATTTTCTCGTCAGACCGCCACATCTGGCTTGATTCGTTGGCTGTACGCCGTTCGCTCAAAAAAGCGGACGGAGACAATCCTGCCGCCGTTGTTTGCGATGTCGAAATCAAATTCGCGATGTTGATTCCGGAAGTCGATGCCGACAATCCGGAACACAATTCCAGTGTCTTCGAAGCGCGACGCAACCTGATTCTCGAATCGCTGAAGGCATCTGAATTCGTTGATAAAAGCGTGAAAATTAAGGATAAGCCGGACTTCTCCAAACCGAATCTGCCGACCCTGACACTTACGCTCCGTATCAAATCCGACAAAGGACTTTAAGCCATGAAGAAAAATTTACCTCTAATCCTGATTTTGGCTCTCTGCGGAATCGTGTTTGTCGGCGGGCTTGCCGTTTCGGTTTCGACCATGCTCGACAACGGGAAGAAAGAAGCTGCAATCGAGAAGAATAAGAAGAAACTCGACAAGCTGGTGAAACGCAAGACGCTCGCGCTTTCCGAGGAAAACCTCGAACAGGGCACGGCTTCGATTGAAGCTTTGAAGGACTCGATGAAGGTGCGCGTGGGAACGCTCTTGCAACCCAAGCGCCTCGAAACTTTCTTCAAGGGCGATGCCACGCAGTTCATGTCTCTTTTGACGGAACGCAACCGCGATTGGACGCGCCTTTGCGAAGAGCAGCATGTGGAATTGGCGCCGGCAACGCGCGGATTCGGATTCTCCCGCTACCTCGTCGCAAACGAAAGTGCTCCGGCGGACAAGCTTGAAAAATTGGATCTCGAAGCCGCCGTCACGGGCGCGCTGCTGAAAGCGCTCATCGGAGCCCGCGAAGACAACGAACGCGAATTGCGTGCCGCTAATGTTCTTTCCGCTTCGGACACGACCTATTTGAAACTGATGGCGATGGCGCGCGAGGGTATCGAGCTCTCGCAGGTTCAACGCCGCTCGTTGCAACGCGACGAAATCTTCGTGGACGCGGTTGCGGAAGCCGGAGATACCGGCTTTGTGAAGCTTTCGGATGCCGCGTCGAAGGAAGTGAGTTACCAGTCGCTCCGTCGCGACCGCGCCGTCGATGCACTCGCATTTCGCGTTGCTTTTGTCGGTGATACCGGCGTTCTGCGCAAGTTTATGCAACGCCTCGAGTCGTATCCGATTTATGTGCGTGACATTGAAGCTTCGCGCGCGACGCCGGATATGCTTCCGCCGAAAAACGTTCCGGTGTCGGGGCCGGCAGCCGCAGCACCGGTGTCCGCCAATCCGTTTGACCTCTTCGGTGCCGGTCCGGCTGTTGCCGCAATTGAGCAGGCAAGTGCTCCGCGCGTGCCTGCCCGCCGGGTTATTGTAGAAAATGTTCCGGAACTGTTTACTGTTACCTTGGAATACATCACGCCGAAGGGGCAGAAGAAGGAAGAAAATGAAGAGGCTCAAAAATCCGAATAGAAAGTTTTCACAATGAAGCATTACGATAAGATTGTTTTTATTTTGGGTTTGGTCGCTTGCCTTGCCGGGTTCGGAGTTTATCTCGGAATGAAGCCGGAAGCCAAATCGGGAGGCGCCTTGAAGCCTTCGGGCTCCGCCTTTGCCGCATGGAAGGATGACAAGTCTTTTGCCGCCGCTCCGGAAAAATGGAATTCGCCGAGTCTCGATATGGAAACGGGATGGAACTACGACCTGTTCTCCACGCCGGAAACGACTTGGCTTTCCGGGGAAAAGAAGTACATCGCCAAGGAGTTGCCCGTTCCGCCGGAAGAGCCTTTCGGAATCAGCCTCGTGTCGATGGAAAATCCGCTTTCCCGTTTGCGCGTTGCCGCTTGTTCCTCCGATGTTCCGCCGCGCCGAGTTAAAAACCCCGACGGGAAGGGAACCGCGTTCCAGACCTTCGTGAAGTTTGCCGACCCCAAGGGCGGGGAAGCTTCCGTGGACTTCCGCCGTATCGCGGGCGTCAAAATGAGTAAGGAGGAACTTGACGGACGCACGATTATTTCCTTGACTCCGCGCCGCCCTGCGGAAATCGCCGGACAAAATGTCGCGCTGAAGGATTTCAAGATTGTTCGCGGCGAAAGCGAAAGCGGCGACGGTACCTTCTACACGAAGTATATGGCGACCTTCGTCGATCATGAGGACAAGGACAAAGAGTTCCGTGCGCTCGAAGAATTTATCCGCGACGCTTCCCGCGTCGAAGCGATCTTCCGTGACGAGTTCTCCTCCCGTGAATGGCGCTATCGCGAAACGTTCGTTGCCGGTTCGGAAAAGCCCGAAATCGAGCTCATGACGCGTGAATCCTCCGCCGAACCGTGGGTTTCCCTCGGAAATGAGCCGTCGTTCCGGGCGGGAAGTGCAACTTATTTTGTCAAAATTGTTGACATTTCCGCTCAACAGGCAACAATAACCAAACAATCGGAGTCTAACGGCAAATCGAAGCGCCCCAAGGTTCGCCAAGTTGTTTTAGACCTCGCACGATAATTTAACCCGAAATTTCAACCAGACCCCAGCTCTGATATAACCACTTAACTCGAATTGGCCCCGCATGAAAAACCAGTTGCGCATCCAAAAAGTCATTTCCTCCGCTTTCATCACGACCGCCCTCGCAGGCGCGGTTGTCGCGTCTCCGAGCGCGTTTGCAGAAGGTGAGGATAACGATCAACTCAAAGCCAAGCTTTACCTCGAGGCGGAAAGCGCCGCGTCCGAACAGAAGTTCGACGTCGCAATCGAAAAGTATCGCGCCTTCCTGAAGCTTGATCCGAACAACGAGCAGGCTAAGGGACGTCTCGCGGAGGCGGAACTCGCACTCCGTGACAGCAAGTCGGCGGCAACGGCGGGAACCGAAGGTGCGCCGAAGAATGAGTTCGAACGCATCATCCAGCAGCGCAACGCGATTTACCGCGAAGCCGATGCGGCCATTAAGGAAGCCGAATTTATTGCTCCGACCGATCCGGAACGCGCACTGCGTCTCTTGGGCGACATCCAGAGCGCGCTCCCGAAGACTCCGGCATCCCGCCCGTACTTTGACCGAATTGCGGTCGCTCGCCAGGAAGCTCAGTTGGCGGCTACGAATCTCGACCCGGCTCAGCTCGCCGAAGAAATGACGGCTGCCGAACGCGAAGCTATTCGCGAAAGCACCTTGGCCGCGCGCCGCTCTCTTTCCCGTGCGAAGGAAGAACGCTCCCGTCACATGCTCGCCGAAGCGATTAAGTCGTTGGACGAAGCGAAGCTCCTCCTCCCGAACGTCTCCTCGACTGCCGAAGTTTCCAAGGAAATCGACGAAGAACGCGCCCTCGTTTACTCCGGCTACTTCTTCGATATGGTTGAGCGCCGCTCTGCCGTTGAAGCCGCTTCCTACATGAAGATGGTTGAAGAACTCCTTGGCAAGGAACACAAAATTTACAAGCAACTCGCCGCATTCTACCAGGAATGGCGCAGCACGGCCGATGCCCAGAATCCGGAAACGCTGAATCCTGCCGCCATCCGTGCACAACGCGAATGCAAGGAAGCCCTTCTCCGCGGGAAGGCTCAGTATCAATACGGCGACTACCTGAGTGCTCTCGAAAGCTACCAGAAGGCTTTGCTCTATATGCCGGATAATGCGGAAGCTAAGGCGATGCAGATTCGCATTCGCAAGATTCTCGCAAATTCGGGTGAATACAACCACGAGCTGACCCGTGAAACGATGTTTGCGGATCTCCGCGAAAAGTGGAAACTCGCGATGCCCTTTACGGCTGTCGCTGCCGTTGACGATTCGGAAGAAAAGACGAATCCGGTTGAAGCTAAGATGTCGCGTATCAACGTCGCCGTCACCCTGCGTGATGCCCCGCTCCAGCGCGCAATCGACACGATTGCCGAACTCTCGGTTATCAATGACCCGGTCGGACGCGGTATCGACATCGTTCTCATTGACCCGGAAAACAAGAATCCGCCGCTCGTCAATCTGCAGATGAAGAGCCAACCGATGGACAAGGTGCTGAAGACTATGCTCAGCACGGTCGGCTACCGCTACGACGTAAACAAGGACGGCATCGTCGAAGTTACGCCGAATATCGGTTCTGCGGGTCTTGACCAGGAAGAATTCACGGTCTCCCCGAAGGTGGTCGCCCGTATGGCCGGCAAGAAGAGCTCTGCGGTGGGATCCAGCAGCCCCTTCGGCTCCTCCGGCGAAGAAGTCGCTGAAGAAAATGCCGAAGAAATCGGCATTAAGAACTTCTTGGCCCGCGCAGGCGTCAACTGGGAAGGTGACCGCTCGCTCGTTTACGATGCGACCTCCAACCTCCTCATCGTTACGCAGGACCGCAAGGGTATGGACCGTATTCGTAACATTCTCCGTAGCTTGAGCACGGCGGAAACGAAGCAGGTCAACATTGAAGCGAAGTTTATCGAAGTCAACAGCACGGTCTTGAACCAGGTTGTTACGAACTGGGCTTTGACGCGCGGCGAAGGCAATGACATGTTCACGCGTGCAACGACGAACAATCGTACGGTTGCCGGTGCACACGCCACGATTTCCGAAGACTCCAAGACGCTCATCTACACGCCGCCGACGGACGAATACACGGACGAAGACGGTGTATTCCACCCGGGCAAGGAAGCTTCCGAAAAGGAATTCGCTCAGAAGCCGCCGCAGGTGACGCGCCAGCCCAACTACGGGATTGATGCGCTTCCGACCTTCACGGGCGTTATCGGAACGGTCGGCAATTACGACTTGCGTCTCATCCTGAATGCGCTCAGTGCACGCGACGGAACGGATCTCATGGCGGCTCCGAGCCTCACGGTTCAATCGGAAATGGAAGCAACGATCAAGATTGTTCAGCTCCTCCGCTGGCCGCAGTCCTATGACGACATGGAAATTTCCGTCAGCGGTAGCAACAGCTACAACAACGACAACAACAATAACAACAGCGGTTACGGAAATGCTTCCGTCGGTATTACGCCGGGTACGCCGCAGTTCGATGAAGAAGCGACGGAAGTCGGTATTCAAATGCGCGTCCTTCCGCGTGTGAACAACACGGAAAAGTCGATTACTCTCGAACTCGCTCCGGAAATCAAGGAATTCGAAGGCTTCATCGAATACGGCGGAACGGCCGTTGCGATTGCGGGCGGTATCGTCGTTACGACGCCGGCAGGCTTCTTCCAGCCGGTCTTCAATCTCCGTCAGGTCTCCACGACGGTGGAAGTTTACGACGGCGGCACGATTGTTATCGGTGGTTTGACGCGCGAAGAAATCCGCACGGTCAACGATAAGGTTCCGGTTCTCGGCGACTTGCCGCTCATCGGTTCCGCGTTCCGTTCGACGGGCAAGTCCATCACGAAGAAGAATCTTCTCATCTTCGTTACGGCGAACCTCATGGCTCGCGGCGGCGGAACGGAAGACGGCCTCTTCAAGGGCGTCCAAACGGGATCGACCTACTCGAATCCGAGCCTCTTTATCTCTTCTGGACCGATTTACCGCGATTACGATACGGTACCGGTTGCGGACGAAAACACGGGCCTCCAATAAGCGGGGTTCGCAAAGGCAGGGCGGGTCTTCGGACTCGCCCTTCTTTTATCTCCGAATTTCGCAAAATATCTTGAATAGAATACTTTTTAAGCGTATTGTTGAACGTGAGTTTTATCATTCGATTACAAGCTTATGAAAATTAAAAATATCCTATCCGTTCTCGCTACGGCTTTTGCTTTTTCCGCTGTTGCTTACGCCGCAGAAGAACCGGCTCCCGCAAATCCGAGCAAGGAAGTTGCCGAAGAAAAAAAGTTGGATTACATCGAACAGAACGGTTTGAAGTTTCTCCACGTTTCGACTCTTTCCACCGTTGAAGCGAATCAGGAATTCGTGCGCAATGTCCAAGTCATTTCTCAGTTGCGTCAGACCCTGATTAAGCTCGATGAACATCGTAAGATGGCCTTTACGGAAGAAGAACGTAAGGCTACGGACGAAAAGATTAAGGAATTGACGGAAGAGCTCAATAAGGGTGACCGGACGATGGCCGAGAGCTACGGTTACTCGCTTTCCCGTGATTATATCCATGTCCCCGTGGTGACCTACGTCTATCTGAAGCTCACGGAAGAGGAGTACACGAAGATGAAGGAAGCGGAAAAGGAACTTAAAGTCGGCGAAGACTTCCTGGTTAAGGGCGACGACAAGTATCGCCGTGTTTCCGTGATTTCGAACGAACAGGGCAATTTGGAATTCCGTACCAATGTTCAGAAGATGCAGGCGATGCGCAATCACCTGCGCCAGGCGGCTGAAGCTCTCAAGAAGATGCCCGAAGGCGAAGAAAAGCAAAAGGCGGAAGCTCAGTTCTCTGAAAACGAGAAGAAGTTCCTCGAAGCGAATGAGCAGATGGTGAAGGTCTACGGCTACTCCATCGCCCGCGACTACCTCATGGAAATCGCCGTTTCGAAGCTCTATACGAAGGTGACGGAAGAAGAATTCCTGCGCGCCGAAGCCCAGAAGGCACTCGAAGACGAAACGCTCGCCTCTGAGCCTGCGAAATAATTTTTATCCACCCTTAAATACAAACCCAATATGGCAGAAAACACAGCACTCGACTTTATCGAGCAGAACGGTCAAAAATTCATCCACGTTTCCACGATCAATACCGTCGAAGCGAATACGCAGTTTGTTCAAAACGTCCAAGTCGTTCAACGCCAGCGTCAGGCGGTCGTTGAATTGAATCAGCGTGCAAAGACGGCGTTGACGGACGCAGAACGCACGGCGGCTCTCGAAAAGAGCAAGGAAATCGTCAAGAAGCTCGAAGAAAACAACCAGGCAATGGCTCGCGCTTACGGCTATTCCTTGGCTCGCGACTATCTCCACCAGATTCTCAAGACGCGTATCTTCCTCAAGCTTACGGACGCGGAATATGCAGCCGCTAAGGACGATGCTTCCGTTCCGGCAGAACAGCTCTTGGTCAAGGGAGACGACAAGTTCCGCCTCATCGCCGAAATTCCGGGCGCCGAAGCGAACACGCAGTTCCGTCACAATGTTCAGGTGATGCACAACCTGCGTCAGCAGCTCGTTGCGCTCAACGAATCCATCAAGAAGATGCCGGAAAGCGAAGAAAAGGCTAAGGCTCTGGAAAATGTCAAGACGGCTGAAGAAAATCTGATCAAGAACAACGATCTGATGATTAAGCAGTACGGCTTCTCCCTGGCTCGCGACTACCTTATGGAGATCGTCGAATCGAAGCTCTATACGAAGGTGAACGAGGAAGAATTCCTCGCCGCTCAGAAGAAGGCTTCGGAAGCCGCCGCTCAATAGGCGCTGAGGTGTCTATAAAAAACGTTCCCGTGTCTGCGGGAACGTTTTTTTTGTTTTCGGAACGGGCTTAGCGGTGACGCTCCGGCGTCCATTTTGCGTAGCCGGATGCTACGGAGGTATTGGTGGCGTCCGGAAGGCCGTTGCAATTGTGCAGGAGCGCGGGCGTGTCGGCGAAAACGGCGGGATCGTCCTGTAGGAGCCGGGCCGGATTTACGGGTGTCGTCGGAATCGGCGGCGGTGCGGTGCGGCGTTGCGGCAACAGAAAGACTTTGCCCAAGGGAAGCGTGGCGAGTTCCGCGGTTTTAATTTCGCGGAAGCTTTCGGCGGGAACGCCTTCCTCGACGCTTAGGAGATTCCAGGCATTCATGCGTGATTCTGCGAGTACGGTAAAATGTTTTTCTTCCGGGAAACGGCGCAGAAGCAGGGTTGCGACGAGGTGAAGGCTTTGAAAGGCCATCACGGGGACGACCGGACCGAGGGCATTGCGTCCGCGAATCGCTGCGGCGGCGATGCGTATTCCCAAAATGGATCCGGGGCCTTCACAGAAAAGGAATCCGGCCGGGGAAAACTGTGGGCAAACCTGTTCCGCGGCGGTAAAGATGCCTTCAAGCGCGGCGCTCGGTTCTTCCGTAAATTGAGCCCAGGCGCGTCCGCTGTCATCCAGGCGGGCGACGATGGCGGAGTTGGGCGACGAGGCATCGATGAGCAGATAGGACGCGAGCTTCATGATTGTTTAAAATGAGTAGCTGAGGCGGATCCCGCCGAAGCAGAAAAACGGACGGTCCGCCGAGGAGAAATCGCGGCTCCGGAAGGATTGGAAGAAGGTCACGGAGCAATTTCCGTAAACGGCGGTTAACCCGACGGTGAATTCTGCCGTGAACGGATAGGCGTAGATGTCCGATTCATGCTTTCGCAACAATTCGCCGCCAAGCGTGACATCGTAAATGTTCAAATCCGCCTGAAAGTCGGCAAAGGCGTAGAGGCTTGCGTTCGTGTTCGGTTTGATGACGACGGAGGTGCTTTGCCGCATCGGAACATACCCGAAATCTTGCGGGAGGTTGATGCCGTAACGGAACTGAACGCCGCCCGAGAGCTGGGTGCGCACCGTCCCCAGTGCGAAGAACCCGCGGACGATGGCGTCGCTCGCGTAGCCTTCGCCGAGTGTTCCGGAAAGCCCGGCGCGCATCCGTGTTTCGCTCAGCAGGTTGACGGCCGGTTGATCCTTAACCTGAGAATCCCAGCCGCTCGGTGTGTATTCGTTGATGAGGGAGTGGTAGTCATGTTGGCACTCACCCGCCCGTGCGCTGGGGCCGATGATGCCGAGCTGGAGCTCGACGGCGTTGAGGATATCGGCGCTGCTTTGAGCAAATCCTGCGGAGACGTAGAAAACACCGGCGTAGGGATGATCATTCGCGGGAGGGACCTTTGAATATTGCTCTGCCGCCGTATACATTTCCTGCCCGAACGAGAAAAAATAATGCTCGCCCGGGCTCGTGGCGGAATCGTACGTGTAAGCGAATCGCGTGTGATTCGTGTAATATTTATCGGACCAGCATCCCCAGTAGTCGTTCTCGTCCCAGGCGGAAAACGTGTCTGCTGACACCGGAAGGGCGTACAGCAGGCTGGTAGCGGAGACGAGAGCGACAGAGAGTTTCATGGGCCGGCGGACTATTCCGAAATTTCTTCGAGACCGGCGGAAACGGTGCCGGGACCGGCAAAGAGTTCTCCGAGAATTACGGGTGCTTTGTCCTTCTTCAGGAAGACGTTTACGGGGACGGCGGCGCGGCCGTACTTGCGGAGCTCTGCCGCAATCGTCGCGTCCTTATTGGTCCAGTCTGCACGCATTTTGACGACGTTGGCGGCCTTGAATTCCGCTTGGAGTTCGTCGCTGGAGTAGACGGCCTTATTGACCTGGCAGGTCGCGCACCAACGCGCCGTGAAGTCGATGTAAACAATCTTGCCGTCTTCCAGGGCTTCGGCTTGTGCCGTCGGAGACCAGGCGATCCATTCGTCTTCCTTTTCTCCGTAAATGAGGTTCGTGCAATAGAAGATCGTTCCCACGAAGAGGACGAGGGCGACGAGGGTGCCCGTGATGCGGGAGAGGCGGCTACGCCAGGCAACGGCCCAGCGTCCGTAAATCCAGCAGGCAAGGGCGATGACGGCAAAGGAGATCAACAGGTCGCGCTGAGCGAAGGGATCTTCAATCTGGCCTAGGAGTACCCATGCGAAGTAGAGCGCGGGGGCGTAGAGTAGGAACGCCATTGCCTGCTTGAACGTTTCCATCCAAGCTCCGGGCTTCGGAAGGAACTTCAGCAGGGCGGGAACGCAGGAAAGAATGACGTACGGAGCGGCGAGTCCGACGGCGATGGCCGTGAACAGGGAGAACGACGGGACGGGGGGCAGGGCCAACGCGCTTCCGAGGGCCGGAGCGAGGAACGGCGCCGCGCAGGGGGTCGCGATGATGACGGCGAGGACTCCGGAGAAGAAAGAGCCGGCATAACCGGATTTTTCCGTGAGCGAGCCGCCGACACTCGTGGCTCCCGTGCCGAATTCAAAGACCCCGGACATCGACAGACCGAAGACGAGCATCAGCAGAATCATGCCGTAAACAAAGCCCGGCTCCTGAAGTTGGAAGCCCCAACCGAGTTGTTCGCCGCCGCTGCGGAGCGCGACGAGGATACCGGCAAGTACCCAAAACGAAATCAGGACGCCGGCGCCGAAGACAAAGCCGTGGCGTGCAATCTTGCTCTTATCTTCGCCGGATTTGCCGACGAAGTGCATGATTTTCAGGCCGAGCACCGGGAAGACGCAGGGCATGAGGTTCAGGATGAGGCCACCGGCAAACGCGAGGGCCAAAAGACCGAGGAACGCGAGGTCAAAGTTGAATTCCGCAACGGGAGCGGCTTCATCTGCCGAGCCCGGGAGGACTTCGTAGGATTCGCCGTTGCCGCCGATCAGGACGCCGGCGACATCGCTCGGATTTTCAATCGTTTCACCTTCGTTGAGCGTAAGCGTAAAGCTTAGCGTGCCGTTGTTGACAACGGGAGCGGCTGTGGCGGATACCGTAGAAAATTTAGCGGATTCCGGGAAGAAGCGTGCGGTGTTCGAAAGCGTTTGGACGGCGTCGCCTTTGACGGTAATCGTGACACTGCCTGCATTTTGAACGTAGCTCAGGCTCAGCGCCCCGCTTTTAGGGAAGAGCTTTTGGGCGTCAGCGAAGACGAGCGGCGGGTTAGCGGGGATGCATTCCGAACCCGGAGCGAGTACGTTAAATTTTACGGAGACGCGGGCTTCTTCCGGGTAGCAACCGTTGTCGTCGCAAGCGAGCCACGAAGCGGTGCCGGAAAGGCTCAGCGCGCCGGCGGGAAGATCCTTGGCGAGCGTGACGGGGATTTCGACGTAGGCGACGTCTTCATAAACGTAGCTCCCGAGCCCCTGAAGCGCATAGTATTTCGGTTGGCTCCAGCGCCATTGACCGAGGGTAACGCCGGCGGGGACGGAGTTCCACTCGATGGAGAGCGGCATTCCGGCTTCGCCCGGGTTTTTCCAGTAAACATGCCAGTGCGGCTTCATCGTGATGCGTGCGAGCAGGGAGAAGCTTTCGCCGGCGGGAATGTTGTCGGCGCTGGAGAACACGGCGACCGAGGTGGACGGACCGCGCTGGGCGGCTCCGAATCCGAAGGCGGATGGCGGGTTCCACTCCTGTGCGGCAAGCGGAGTAAAAATCGCACAGAGTGCGAGAAACAGGCAAGTGAGAGTTTTTTTCATGGCTAAAATTGAATCGTGGCGGATGTTACGCGGAATTACTGCTTGTCGGCGTCGGCCTTAGCGCGTTCTTCCGCTTCGATGCGGGCACGAATGGCGGCGCGTTCTTCCTCTTCGATGATTTTGCGGCGCGCTTCCTTGCGCATCGCATCCTCTTCGCTTTCGGCGAATTCGCGTTCCACTTCGTCCGTTGCCTTCTTAAATTCCTTACGCGCCCGAGCAATGCCACGGGCCAGTTCCGGAATTTTGCTTCCGCCGAAAAGCAGGAGAATGACGATGACGACGATGAAGATAGTGACTCCGGTAGGGAGTCCGAAGAAAATAGGAGAAATCAAATCCATGCCAAAACTATGCTTTCCGAAGCCGCTTCCCGCAACCGTTTTTTCCGCTTTGCCGAGACGCGGGAATTTATTTTTAAGGGCTTTTCTTTTGACCTGTACGCGAGGGAACGTTTGAATCTTCCCTATGAAATCCCCGACACTCTCTTTGTTTTTAGCACTTTCACTTTCCGCGTTCGTCGTTCCCTTGGCGAACGCCGCCTCCGCGAAGGATATTTATCCGGTTCCGCAGGTCGTAAAGGAAAACGGCGGGCAAAGCGTCGATGCCAAGATGCTTTCAACCGGCACGGTACGCAAATACGCGCCCCTGACCGCTGTTTTCAAGGAGAAAAAGCTGGCGCCGGCCGGAAGCCTCTCCGTGGCCGTTGAAAAGGACGGCGCGACCTTGAAGAAAATGCTCAAGGCGGAAAAGACCGCTCCCTGCGCCGGAGCTTACTTCCTGAAAATCTCGCCCAAGGAAATCGTCGTCAGCGCTCTGGATTCCGCCGGGGAATTCTATGCTATTCAGACGATGGCGCGAATGATTGAAGCCGACGGGCAATTGGCCTGCGGAACGGTTTTGGACTGGCCGGATGTGCCTTACCGCGGCTCTGTCGAAGGCTACTACGGACGCCCCTGGACTCCGGAAGCCCGCTTCAGCCAATTTGATTTTTACGGAAAATACAAAATCAACACCTATATTTACGGTCCGAAGGACGACCCGTATCACCACGCACGCTGGTGGGAACCGTATCCGAAAGAAACGGCGGAACTCCTGAAAAAGCAAATTAAGGCGGCGCACGACAACCGTGTGGACTTCGTTTGGGCGGCACACGTCGGAAGCATTATCACGAATCCGACGAACGCCCGCGAAAATATGAAGAAACTCGTCGAAAAATTCGAACTGATGTACGGACTCGGCGTACGCTCCTTCGGCGTGTTCTTCGACGACATTTTCAAGCACGATGCCGACCTGCAGGCGGAAGTTTGCAACTATGTCGTTGACAATTTCCTCGCGAAAAAAACTGACGTCGCTCCGCTCATCATGTGTCCGAGCCAATACAACAAGGGCTGGTCCGGCGGCGACTATCTGGATATTCTCGGCAACAAGCTTCAGCCGAGCATCCGCGTGATGTGGACCGGCAATTCCGTTTGTACCGATATCACGGAAGATACCGTGGATTGGGTGTCGAAGCGCCTCAAGCGTCCTCCGTACATTTGGTGGAACTGGCCGGTCGTTGACTACTGCGCCAGCTCGCTTCTCCTCGGTCGCACCTACGGCTTGGCGAAGGAAAACAAAGGCAAGTACGCCGGCCTCGTTTCCAATCCGATGGACAAGCCGGAAGCCTCGAAGATTGCGCTTTTCGGTGTTGCGGACTACTGCTGGAATATCGACGACTTCAATTCCGAAAAGTCTTGGAAGGCCGGGATTCGCCAGCTCTTCCCGCAATATGCCGGCGCGATGCAGACGCTCGCTAACCATAGCTCCGACCAAGGACCGAACGGCCACGGTTACCGCCGCGAAGAATCGGTGGAATTTAAGCCCGTCATCGATGCCGCTTTGGACGAATACAAAAAGAGCGGAAAGATTTCCAAGGCGAACGAAAAGAAGCTGATGGAAGAATTCGCCAAGATGAACAAGGCATCCAAAAAACTCATTAAGCTCGTTCCGTCGGACAATCCGGCGCTTTGGGAAGAAGTCGAATTCTGGGTGCGTGCACTCGGTGAAACCGGAAATTTCGGCGGCGCTACGGTGAAATTCATTACGGCAACGGATCCGAAAAAGCGTGAGGAATTTGCAGCAAAGGCCGCGAAATTCTACGACTCGCGTGAACGTACGATGGAAGCGCAGGCCGGGCATGCCGACAAAATCGGCGCACCGCACCGCAATCCGAGTAAGGTCGCCGAACGTGTCGTCATGCCGTTCCTCAACGAAATCTTCCTCGCCGAATGGGAAAAGTTCCATAAGCAATTGGGCGGTCAGGCCGTCGTTGCGGGTTCCGGCGAAGCCCTGTACAAGGTGGTCTCCGACGTCGCTCAGATGAAGAAAGACATCGCACAGCGCGATGGCAAGTATGTGCGCATTCGTAAGTTCGAGCCGATTACGTTGGGCCCGAAGCAGTACGTCGGTATCGAGCTTCCGGAAGGCATTTACGGCAATTACATCCACCTGAAGCTTGAAAATCCCGACGCGTCCAAGAGCGGTCACGTCGAAGTTTCCAAGGACGGAACGACGTGGACGCGTTTCAATACGCGCAATAACGGCGCCGAACTTCAGAATTCGTTGGACGTGAAACAGAAGATTCGCTTCTTCCGCTATGTCAACAACTCCGGAAAGCCGATCAGCATTAAACTGAACGAATTCAAGTTCGACATTCCCGAAGACGCCAAGGCCAGCTCCCGTGCGGCGATGACCGACGGCGATCCGCGTTCCGGCTACAGCTTCGCGAGCGCAACGACGATTCCTGCGGAAAAGGGCTTCCGCAAGGTTCATGTTATTGCTTCTCACCCCGAACGCGTGAAAGTGAATGCCGACGGCGCGATTCAGATCAATCCGGAAAAAGACAAGCCGGTGAAGGTCTTCGAAATCATCCGCGTGAAGTAGGTTTTCTGCGATACATCAAAAAGTCCTCCCCGAAAAGGGAGGACTTTTTATTGCTGCCGGCTCGAAGCCGTTCTCTGCCGCCTAGACCGGATCTTTCCAGCGTCCGTGCTGTTTAATCAGCGCAATGAGCCGATCGACGGCTTCAGCTTGCGGGATGCCGGTGGCGACGCATTCTTTGCGGACGTAGAGATTGATTTTCCCGGGGGCGCCGCCGACGTAGCCGAAATCGGCGTCCGCCATTTCACCCGGCCCGTTTACGATGCAACCCATGATACCGATGGTCACGCCGTCGAGATGCGAGGTGCGGGCTTTGATTTCGCGCACGGTTTCTTGGATGTTGTAAAGCGTACGGCCGCAGCTCGGGCAGGCGATGTATTCCGTCCGCGTTTGGCGGGTGCGGGCCCCTTGGAGGACGGCGTAGGCGAGCTGGAGATTCTTCTTGAGGTCGCCGGCGGTTTCTACGGAAAGAATGTCGCCGATGCCGTCGCAGAGCAGGGGACCGGCGAGTAGGGCGGCTTCGAGTGCCGGAGCTTCATCCGGAGACGCCGTCGGAATCTTTGAGAAGGGAAGAATCGTGTTTTTGGCACTGGCGCGAATCCAAATCGGTGAGCGGATGCCGGCGTTGGCCAAGGCTTGAGCCAATTGGCGGTAGCCGCCGACCATGTGGACACCGGGAGATTTGCGGCTCGTTGTAAAAATGAGCTTTTCCTGCGGGAAATCGCGCAGTTCCGGAAGCACGGCAGTGCGGGCGGCGGCTGTGGAATCGACGACGAGGCCGACATCTTTTTGGCGGCAGACATCGACCCAGGACGGGATGATTTCCGCATTCGCCGGATTGAATCGGCGCTGGATGTAAGAAGCCGATTTGCGCGACGGGCGGAAGTTTTCAAAGAGCTCCGGGATACTGTCTTTTACCGGATCGAAAATAAATGCGGGAATTTCGTCTTCGAGGGCGCACTGCACTTCGCAGGCGGCGGCGAGGTCGGATTGCGTTGCGACGGGAAGGACGATGCCCTCGATCGGAGCCGATCGGGAATTGGCTTCGCGAATGTCGCAGATAATTTGCGCCAGCGGCTTTTCAACGTCCGCAAACGCAAAAACGCGCGGCGGAGTGCCCGTGGAAATTGCGCATTGTTCGTTGAGCGTTACCGGCACGATATCGCGGCGGTGGTAGTCGAGCGGATTGACGCTGCGGTCGCAGACGGGACTTGAGGCGACCCCGCCCGAAACCACGGCTTTTTCCGGACGAATGCGGGAAAGAATTTCGCGGCAAACGGGGATTTCGTACCACGGGTCTTCGGTGAGCGAGACGCGGAT
>JAZRTJ010000081.1:0-1991 GCA_045651925.1 Candidatus Spyradenecus sp.
TGCCTGCGGTTATGAAGGGCGGGGGAAGCTTGCGGCTCCGAGCGAGATCCTCGAACACGTCATCAATATCATCGGCTAAGCCATGACGGGGAAAAAAGTGCTGGTGCTCGGCGGCGGAATTGCCGGGCTGACGGCGGCGAACGTGTTGCGCTCCCGCGGCGCGGAAGTCACCTTGCTTGAAGCGTCCAGCCGCGTCGGCGGCAATGTGCGGACGATTCTCCGCGACGGATTTTTAGCGGAGTCGGGACCGAACAGCTTCATTGTCGAAGAAAAGGAACTTTACGATTTTCTGCGTTCGAGTGGCGTTTTGGAGGCGGCTATCGACGTGGCTCCCGTTGCCCAAAAGCGCTTTATCGTACGCGGCGGAAAGCCGATTGCCGTGCCGTCGTCGCCGTTGAAGGCCGTTACGACGCCGCTGTTTTCCTTTGCGGGGAAATTGCGTTTGCTCGGCGACATTTTTGTCCGCCGCGGGAATCCCGAGAGCGAGGAGAGCGTGGCCGATTTCGTGCGTCGCCGTATCGGAAAGGAGATGTACAACTACGCGTTGAATCCCTTGGTGGCGGGCGTTTTTGCCGGAGCTCCGGAAAAGCTTTCCGTGCGTTATGCCTTCCCGAAAGTCTGGCATCTTGACCAAAAATACGGCTCGCTGATTCTCGGCACCTTCCCGAACGCCAAGGCCAAAAAGGCCTCCGGGCTTTACGAAAAAAAACGTACGCTTTCTTTCCCGCATGGCATGGAGACCCTGCCGAAGCTGCTCGCCAAAAAACTCGGCCGCAGTGTGCGGGTGAACGCGACGCTGACGGAGCTCGTCCCCGAAGGCAAACGCTGGCGCGCGCGCTGGTTTACCTGCGGATCCGTTTGTGATTTTTTTGAACAGGACGACATTTTTGATGCCGTTGTCGCCGCCGTGCCGCCGCAGGCCTGGGGGAAAATTTTTGCCGGCGTTCCCGTGCTTGCCGAGCCGCTCGCCGCTGCCGCGGCGTCTCTCGTTTACCCGCCGGTTACGACGCTGACGCTTGGCTACAGACGCGCAGACGTGGCCCACCCGCTCGACGGATTCGGCGCGCTCATTCCCGAACTCGAAAAACGAAAAATCCTCGGCTCGCTGTGGACCTCGTCGTTTTTCCCGAATCGTGCCCCCGAAAATTGCGTGACGCTGACGACTTATATCGGCGGCGCGCGTCAGCCCGAGCTTGCGAAACTTTCCCGCGAAGAAAAAACGGCGCTCGCCCGCGAGGAATTGGCGTCGCTTTTCGGCGTAAAGGGCGAACCGCTTTTTGTCGAGGTTTGCGAACACGAGGACGCCATTCCGCAGTATAATCTGGGTTACGGTGCTTTTCTGCAGGCAATCGACGCGGCGGAGGCGGCTTTCCCGAATCTTTATTTCTGCGGAAATTACCGCGGCGGGATTGCCGTCGGAGCGACTTTGCTCAATGCCGTTCGCTGCGGCAAGCGCGTGAGTGCGTAAAACGCAGAGTCCCTTGCCGGATGATGCATTGTTTCCCGCATGCGGCTTACAGATTCCCTTGATTCCCGACACTATCTTCTGTTTCATGATGCGTATGGCTCTACCTTTCATCGTTATTGCCGTGGACGGCGGTGCGGCTTCCGGAAAATCTTCCACTTCGCGTGCCCTCGCGGCGCGTTTTAATTTGCTGCACGTCGATACCGGCGCACACTATCGCACGGTTGCGCTTTCCCTCCTGAAGCGCGGAATTGATTCCCCCGAAGCTTTCGAGGCCGCCGAAAATGACTTGCTCGCCCATCTCGAATTGGGAACGCAAATCGACGGTCATGAGGCTGCCATGAGCATCAGCGGAGAAGTGCCCGCCGGCGAGGCCATCCGCAACGATGCCGTCAACGCCGTCGTTTCCCGCTTTGCCGCCATTCCCGCCGTGCGCAAATTCCTTTTCGATTACCAGCGCTCGCAGGCCAAGGTCGCCGAGGAAAACGGATTTGCCGGAATGATTATGGACGGCCGCGACATCGGC
>JAZRTJ010000082.1:0-61364 GCA_045651925.1 Candidatus Spyradenecus sp.
CTCCCGCCATTCCGATCGGACTCGCGAAAAAACTTATGGTCTTGAAAACGCGTCTTCCGGAAATGCACACCAAGATTAAAGCCATCGAAAAGCAACTCGCCGCCCGATAAACGTCGGCATTTACTATCAAAAAACGAGTACGGACCCCGTACTCGTTTTTTGATTTTCCGAAGCATGCCGATAAAAACAGCGAACTCCCTTTGACACATCCTACTCGGCATTGCTCACGGATCCGGACGCTTGCTATTTCGGGATAAAAACCGGGCTGCGTACGGCAAAGGCATTTCAGAAAATTCTCGCTCAGGGAAACGCTCGTTTGTAGACTTACCGGACAAAATTATGTCATCGCCTTCCCGCACACGCCTGCCTTGCGCCCGTCCGCCCGTTCCCGTGGTAGCGGAGCCGGTCGCGTCCGGAGAAGTCGCGCTGACGGTGACAATCGCGGGCGACTGGTCGCTTGCCGACGGGCTTTCGGACGCCGAAACGCTCAACGCTGCGCTGGAAAACCTCAGCCCGGGCGTTCGCGCAAAATCCCTGAGTTTCGATTGCTCCGGCTTGGGGCATTACGATTCGAGCTTGGTTTGCTATGTTATTAAATGCGCCTCCGTCTGCTCGGAACGCGGCATCCATTTCATGCGGGAAACGCTTCCGCAGAATGTCGGACGCCTTTTCGAACTCTCCGTTGCGAACCGCCGTAATCCGGAAGCCCCGCGGGAGCGCGATATGGCCTTGCTCGCAGTCATCGGCCGTTGGGGTGAAAGTATTTTTTCCAACTCCGACCGCGCCCTAAAATTCCTCGGCGAAACCACGCTCGCATTAAAAAATCTTTTTTCGGGAAAAGCCCGTTTCCGCGGACGCGACTGCCTGTATTTTATTCAGGATTGCGGCATCAATGCACTGCCGATTATCACGCTGATCTCCTTTATCACGGGAATGATTCTCGCATATATCGGCGCGATGCAACTCCGCCAGTTCGGCGCGATTATCTATGTCGCCAGCCTCATCGCCATCGCCATGGTGCGGGAAATGGGCGTTATTATGACGAGCGTTATCATGTGCGGACGGACAGGCTCGGCGTTCGCCGCCCAAATCGGCAGCATGCAGGCCAGCGAAGAAATCTCCGCCCTGCGCGTACTTGCGATTAACCCCGTGGAATACTTGGTGCTTCCGCGCATCCTCGCACTCACGCTCATGATGCCGCTACTGACGCTCTACTCGGACGTCGTCGGCATTCTCGGCGGCTTCTTCGTCATGGGCTCGATGGACGTCACGCTGGAACAGTACTGGCGGCAAATCGCCCTCACGCTTAACATGAACCATATTTTTTCCGGTCTCATCAAAAGCATTTTCTTCGGAGCCATGATTGCTTGGGCCGGTTGCTACCGCGGTATGGTCGCGGGGAAAAGCTCTTTGGCCGTCGGCGACGCCGCCACCTCCGCCGCCGTCCTCGGGATGGTACTCATCGTCATCGGCGACGGTATTTTCGCCGTCCTCTTCAACGCTATCGGATTCTAAGCGCCATGGAAACTCCCGCCCCCATCGAAGTCCGAGACCTGAAGCTGGCATACGGTTCCCGCGTTGTCATGGAAAGCCTGAACTTCCGCATCAACGCCGGCGAGATTTTCATCATCATGGGCGGGAGCGGTTGCGGGAAATCGACCTTACTGCGCCACCTCATCGGCTTGCAAACACCGGCGGCGGGCACAATTCGCCTTTTCGGGAACGACCTGAACGCGAGCACGCAGCAGGAACGTGAAGCCCTGTTGCGGCGCTTCGGTGTCATGTACCAAGGCGGCGCGCTGTGGTCGTCGATGACATTGCTCGAAAACGTCATGCTTCCGCTCGAAGAATACACGGATTTGCACACGCGAGAACGAATCGAGCTGGCGCGTTACAAACTCGCGCTCGTCGGGCTTTCCGGCTTCGAAAATTACTATCCGTCGGAAATTTCGGGCGGGATGGCCAAACGCGCCTCCATCGCCCGCGCCATCGCCCTCGACCCGGAAATTCTGTTTTTCGACGAACCCGGTGCCGGGCTCGACCCGCTCAGTTCCAAGTTGCTCGACGACCTGACGCTGAATATCCGCGATTCGCTCGGCACAACCGTCGTTATCGTCACACACGAGCTCGACAGCATTTTCGCGATCGGAGACCGCGCAATTTTCCTCGATGCCGCTCAAAAAACACAGGGTGCCATCGGCAACCCGCGGGAACTGCGCGCGCATCCGCCCTCACCCGCCATCCGCGAATTTCTCACCCGCGCGGGCACCCTCTAAAACGGAATCTGACACAATATGAGCAAACCCATCAATCACTCGCTTATCGGCATTTTCGTTCTCGGCGCCCTCGCCCTGCTGATCGGAAGCATCATCGCGTTCAGCTCGCTCACCTTTAACAAAAAAAGCACGCCGCTAATCGTTTACCTGACGGACTCGCTTAACGGACTGAGCCTGAACTCCGACGTCAAATTCAAGGGCGTCAAAATCGGGAAAGTCCAAAAAATTCTCCTGAGCATCCAAGACAACGCGCAAAGCATTCGCTCGATTCCGGTCATCATCGAAATCGACGACCGCTTCGTCAAAAACGCCGATTCCGCGGAAATGGTTCAGCGCCGCATGTCGGAAAGCATTCAGCAGGGCCTACGCGCCCGCATTCAGCAGTCCAATCTGCTCACCGGTATGCTCTACATCGAGCTGGATTATTTTCCCGGAACCCCGGCGATTATGCGCGGGAACGGTGAAAGCGAGTATCTGGAAATCCCGACAATCCCCTCCAACATGTCGCAGATGCTCAACTCCGTCGCCCAGATTCTGCAAAATCTCTCGCAGGTCGATTTCAAAAGTTTTTCGGAACGCCTCAAAGAAGCGGCAAATACGCTGAATGCCGGAGTCAGCGCCATCGAATTCGAAAAAATCAACGCAAACATTCTTCAGGCAAGCGAAGCGGCCAAGAAGCTGATCGACGACCCGCAGCTCGCGCAAATTCTTAAAAACGTCAACCGCGCCACGCAGGACGTTTCCGCCCTTTCCCGAAAATTGGAAACGCATTTCGATCCCCTGCGAACGGACTTCGAATCAACGACCGAAGCGCTCCGCAACTCACTCGATCAAATCAACAAAACAATGCTCGTCTTCCGCTCTTCACTGACAGGGACACACGGTTCGCTCGAACAGGAGCTCAGCGAAACACTCGAGCAAATCGACGACGCCGCGCGCTCAATCCGCACCCTTTCCGACTATCTGCGCCGCCATCCCGATGCCGTGATTTTCGGCAATGACGACCAACCGTAATCCCAAGCATCCTCAACCATGAAAAAGATAAGCTTCGTCCTCGCACTGCTCCCCGCCTGCCTCGGTCTGCTCGCCTGCGTCGCCTCGAATACGCCGAATCCCGTACGCTACACGCTCACGCCGCTTGCACCCGAATGCGACGCCGCCGCGCCCGCAGTCCCCTTCGCACGCATCGCCGTTCCCGCCTACCTTGACACGCCACAAATCGTCACGCGCAAATCCGACAACGTCGTTGTAATCAACGAAGCCAAAACTTGGGCAGAGCCGCTTGCCCGCTCAATCCAACGCGCGCTTCCGATTTTAGTCTCGCAAAACCTCCGGGGCAAGAAGCTCAAAAATTTCGAAAAGGTTTCCGTCTTCATTGATCGTCTCGACGGAGAACTCGGCGGCGAGCTTACGATTTCTGCGCAAATCGTCGTTTCCCGTCTGACAGAAACGGAAATCGAAAGCGAATCATTCCTGTTCTCAAAAAGTGTCTCCGCCGGGGAAGCGGATGAGGTCATTTACGACATCACCGAAGATCCTTACACAACTTACGCACAGGCGATTTCCGCCGCCGTCGCCGCCCTCTCGCAGGCCGTTGCCGACAATCTCTGCGAATAAAACGTGTTGCGAAAAATTTTCAGTCGTCGGATCGCCATCGCTTCGAGCATCGTTTTTCTCCTGCTCGCGGGCGCGATACTCGTCTGCAATCTCTTGGTCGCGCAAAACCGGAAATATGTTTTTGAAACGCCGGAAGATGTCCCCGCCATGCCGACGGCACTCGTTCTCGGCACGGCGCCGACCACACGCGGCGGCTTCGCCAACACCTATTTCGCCGCACGCATCGCTGCCGCCAAGAGCCTCTTCGATTCCGGGAAAATCGAACGCATCCTCGTCTCCGGCGACAATCGCAGCCACGACTACAACGAGCCCAAGGCGATGAAAGACGCCCTCATTAAACTCGGTATCCCCGAAGATAAAATCCACTGCGACTACGCGGGCCTGCGCACCTTAGACTCCGTCGTCCGCGCCCGGGTAATCTTCGGGCAGGAACGATTCATCGTCGTTTCCCAAGCCTTTCACTGCGAACGCGCCGTTTTCCTGGCTCGATCCCGCGGCATCGAGGCCGTCGGATTCGTTGCCGAAGAAAATCCGCCTCTCGCCTACAAAATTAAAATCTGGCTGCGCGAACGCCTTGCCCGCGTCGCCGCCGTCGCCGACACCCTTTTCATGCGTTCGCCCAAGCATCTCGGCGAACCCGTACCGATAAACTAACACCCATCACACCGCTTATGATTCAACCGACTCCGACAGACGATCCGAACATGCTCTACAGCACAGCAACCGGCGAGATTTGCCTCGACCTGCCCTCGCCGTACATTCCGCACAAGGAAACGGGTCTCCTCCATCTGCCGCGCTTCATCGCCAAAATCCGCAAACATCTCGCAGGAAAACTCCCGAAATCCTACCAACGCAACTTCTGCAAGGGCTTCGACCGCTTTCTCTGCCTCCACCTCGGCATCGACCCGCAAAGCGTCGTCGAAGCCGTGCGCGAATGCGGCGACGACAATGCGGCACTCGACGCCAAACTTCTCGAAATCTTCCCGAAAGACCTGCGTGTTGCCAAGTGGAACCGCGAATGCGTCCAAAAAGGCATGAGCGAAATGGGCCGCGAAGCTCTCAACGACGCCAAGCGCAAAATGGAAGCGCTCGACCGAACCGACATCATTTCCTTCGCGGACATGATCGATTTCGACGAACAGCGAATTCCGTAAACAGGGTTTATTAATCGCAAACAACGGATGGTGATTCGCTCAGCGCAAAGACTTCGCTAATCACCATCCGCCTCTCTCCGCTTGTCCGAACGGACTAACGGAACATAATGACCGGAATGAGGCAGCGGCGGACAAATTCCGTCGTCGTGCTGCCGATAATGAATTGCCGCACGCGGGAATGGCCGTAGGCACCCATGATGAGGCAGGTAATGTCGTTTTCCTGGACGTACTTTTCAAGCGCTTCGCCCGGCGTCCCGGAAAGCAATTGAACAATCGGGACAAGCGGTCCGCCCTTCAGGCGCGCTTCGGCTTCGTAAAGCAGGCGCGTTCCGTCGGCTTCGGCTCCCGGCTTAGCCACCGTTACGATGTGTACTTCCTGGTCGATAAACTCTTTGCGCGTCGCGAGGTATTCGAGCGCCCGGGTTGCACTGGGGCTACCGTCGTAGGCGAGGACGATTTTCTTTTGCTCGATAAACTTGCGGTTGACGACGAAGCAGGGAAGCTTGCTGGCGCGGATGACGCGTTCCATATTCGAGCCGAGGTGGCCCTTTGCAAAATTCGCGTGTTCGCCGCGCTTGCCGATCATGATAGCGCTGATGTCATTGCGCTGATTTTCAAACTCGTCGATGCAATCGACAAGCAAGCCGGAGCGATGGAAAAATTCGACCTGATCGGGAATGCCGGCCTTTTCAAATTCCCCGCGGACATAATTTTCGATGATCTTGGCCTTGCCCGCTTCAACTTCCCGCAATTGGGCAGTCAATCCCATGTAGGGCTGGGTGCCGACAACGCCGCCGAAGTCCGCAATGAGCGGGGTTTCGTATTGCCAGAGTTCCGAAACGTAAAGCGCGGAAATCCGTGCTCCGGTTTTTTTCGCCAACCAAACTGCGTAGCTCGTGCAGACTTGCCCGTAGTTCGATCCGTCGATGCAAACTAAGATATTTGTCATGTGGGGGAATCCTTTCTTGCTTGGGGTGAAATGCCTTCGGATTACTGTTCCTTAGAACAGCGTTCATTATAAGCCGTTTTTTCTAAATGAAAACATCAAACTGCAAACGAAAGCCCGAATCCCGACATCGAAAAATAAAGAGCATTCGGCGACTTTTAGCAGACGACTACTTTTCGAGCGAGTACAGAAGGACGTTTTTCTGGGAAACGGAAAGCGCATCCTCAAACGAAATCCACTGCTCGGCGGCGTAATCCCCCCAAGAATCGGAAACGCAAATTTCCTTGGTCTTCAGATTGTAGCCGATAATCAGGCATAAGTGCGCCTCCCTAATCATCTCCTCGCGGGTCGCCGTAAACGGTTCCTGCTTTTTCAGCTGATTCGCCCAAGCTGCCGCATCCGGGCAATTCGCCCGCGCCTGCGTATTGGCTTTGAGGCGATTCAAATATTCGGGAATCGCGAACATGCTCCAAAACATCGGAATTCCCTTATCCACGCACTGCCGGATCTTCGCAAGTTGCATGCGGCGGGTCGTAAATTTAAGGCGGTTTTTCTTCACGACGGGACCGACGCCGCGCACCACTCCGGTAATCGTCGTGCCGCCGCCGACATTCGTGTTCGCCAGCTCTGCAATCTTGTGCATGTCCAGCTCGTTGATACCGTAATAACGCAAGACACGCTCAACGGTCGCGGGGACACAATAGCCCTTTTGTCCTTGGTCGATCATCGGAATCTCGCCGACAAGCACATCCCCGTTCGGACGCCGCACAAGGTTCTCCCGCAAATTTCCTTTCGCACGCTCGGTGGCGGAAGCTGTCAACTTTTTCAACTGAGCCTGAGGAACAACGAGGACGCGGACAAATTCATTTTTCTCGGCATCCAACAAAAATGCATTAGAGCCGTTTTCCCAAATCTCGACGCTCCGGCGCAACTTGAGAGAGCCGATTTTTCCGCGACGCGGCTTGCCGAGGTCGGAAAGCGCCCGACGCACATTCGCGACGCAATCATCCCAAAGTTCCTCCGCAAAATTACTCTTTTCGCCCCGCGACTTTGTGCTCCCCGAACCGAACCCCATGCGGGAAGCCGTATCGCCCTTATTAAAAAACATGATTTCGACTTCGCACAACTTCCCCGCGTGAAGCTCCAGACTCAGCTGTTCGACCGGCACGCCGAAGATTTTCATCCCCGAAAAATAAGCCGAATACTTCACGATGGCTTCTTTTCCGGCCGTCTCCGTTTTCTGCCAACGGGACACACGACCGGACTCGCAAAGTGCCATGAAGTCCTGCCCGTCACCCTGCCAAAAAGCCGTGATGTCGCGGGCAAATACCTTGGGGCTCGCAAACGCCGCTCCGTCCCCTATCCCGTCGGCAGACAGGTTCGGCGCCGCCCACGCCATGAGGCAGGCGGAGAGTAAAACGGAGCAAGTCGTTCGCAGGCGCATCGTTTTAAACGCAGAGCTTTTTCAAAAGCCAGTAAAGCGTTTCGAGGTGCGGAGCGGGAACGCCGGCACGCCGTGCGGCACGCAGCGGTTCGCCCCAAATCGATTCGACTTCGACCGGACGCGCCGCCCGGAAATCAAGCAGGCTCGACGGCAGATAAGCCCCGCATTTTACGGTGACATCCACCTGTTTCTGCAAATGCGTATCGGAAATTTCCACGCCCAAGGCGCGTGCGGCCGCCTGCAATTCGCGCATCAGCGCCCACGCCAGCTCGACCAATTCCGGAGAAGCCATCAGTTGCGCGCAATCGATGTTTCCGCCGGCAATGCAAAGCCCGTTAAACGGCACATTCCAGCAGAGTTTTTTCCAAAGCATGGCCGCCAGCGAATCCTGCACTTCCGCCGCCAATCCGGCCGACGAAAAAAGCTTCGCAAGCGCTCGCGTACGTTCCAGAGGACCGCCCTCGGGCTCCGCAAGCCACAGCAAGGTTCGCCCGTTCGTCTTAACAACGCCCGGCGCCGTGCGATTAATCGTCGCATAGCAAATCCCGCCGAGGACCTGAGAATCGCCGAAAAGCTCACAAAGTTTTTCGACATTGCCCAAGCCGTTTTGAACGGTGAGCACCAAGGTTTCCGGACCGACAAGCGGAGCAATCAAAGCCGAATAATGCGCATTCGCCGTCGTCTTAAGCGCGATAAAAACAAGGTCGCAGACACCGATAGACTCCGGCGTACGGTGTGCATTGACGGCGACGCGGGACACCGTTCCGCAGTCGTGGACTTCAAAACCGTGTTCCCGTACCGTCTCGTAATCGCTCCGCAGCAGGAAATGTACGTCGTGCCCCGCCTGCGCGAGCTTTACGCCATAGAACGTGCCGATAGCCCCGGCGCCGACAATCGCAATTTTCATTTTACGGAATTAAGCAATGTTTCCGCGGAAAAGCACCTTGCCGTTGCGGCCGCCTTCAAGCGCACGGGCAATCGCCGTTTTGTATTCGTCGAGAGAATACACGGCATCGACCGCCATCTTCAGCTTGCCTTGGCGCATCATATCGAAAATCGTTTCCGCAAGCGCTTCACGCTGCTCGGGCGTCGCTTCGCGATTCCAGCGGTCCATCCAAAAACCGCGCAAACGCAGATCATTGAAAATAAATTCGCGAGTCGGGAAACGGATCAAATCCCCGACCATACCGCCGAAAGTCACAATCGTTCCCGCAAAGCTGACCATGCGCGTGAGACGCGCCGCGCTTTCGCCGCCGATGGAATTGAGCGCCAACTTCGGCAAATTATCTTTTCCGCCGACGATTTCGACAATCTTCTTAATCGAATCCTTTTCTTCCGCAAGCACGGCATCGCCGCCGAGCGACTTCAGAATCGGCTCCCATTTTTCGACGTTGCGCACCACGGAAACCGTCCGCAAGCCAAGCGCATGCGCCATCTGCACGAGGCACTGACCGAGAGCGGAGCTACCCGCGTTTTGAAGCACCCAATCGCCCGGCTTGAGCTCGACGAAATCGTGAAGAATGCGCCAAACCGTCATCGGATTGATAAAAGCCATTGCCGCCTGCTCCGCGGGGACATCCGCCGGCACCTTGCAAAGCTCCGCCGCCGGCACCGTAATCGCCTCACGCCATACACCGGCATCTTCCGGCATGCGCACACGGTCGCCGACCGCCACCGCCGTCACCTCGGATCCGACCGCAACGACACGGCCGACGCCTTCGCGCCCCGCCACCGCTGGCAATTCGCGCAAGCGGCCGTACGTCCCGCCGATCATCCCCATGTCCGACGGGTGAATCACCGCCGCTTCCATCGCGACAGTCGCTTCATTCGCTTTCGGTTCTTCAAGGGAAATTTCTTCCGCCGCAAGCACTTCAAGCGGCTTTCCCGTCATTTTGTAAACAAGGGCTTTAGCAGTATTCATAATGCATTCCACAATAAAAGGATTTGAGGCATCCTCCAACTGAAAAAAAACGCCTCCTGTCAGTGTAAGCGATTTTAGCCGTCGCGGAAGTGCAACGCTTTTCTGACATTAGAGTCAAACTATTTAAGCTTGCAAGTCAAACTATTTTCCGCAAGATGTTTGTCTACATTTAACCATCAACCTAGACTATTAATCACACTATGAAAAACCTCCTCCTTCCGACTGCCCTCTTGGCAGCTGCCGCGATTGTCCCGGCTTTTGCCGCGACGCCGACCTCCGGTGAAGTTCAGAACCAACCGGTTCCGAAGACGGAAATGTCTATCGCCGCGCTTCAGCAGATGCAAAAGACGATCGTGAACGACGAGCCGATTATCGAGGAACTCCACCTCGACGCCGGTTGGCTCGAAGACCTCCCGCCGGACGAACAGTTCCGTGACATCGCGAGCGCAATCAACAAGACGTTCACGACGCAGCAGGATCGCCGCAACGCAATCGGCAAAGTCTTCGGCGAAGAATACGTGGACACGATGGCGGGCACGCTCGAATCCCCGGAAGCCACGAAAAACGTCGAAACCATGCTCGGCGAAGCACACAAGCTTTTCCTCTCTTACGAAAACCGCAACGACGTCGTTGACTGGGGCTGGGGCGATGCCTGGGGCTTCACGGTTACGCCGAACGTCGGTACCCTCGGTATCGGGATTCAGGTCGGCTACGAATTCAATAAATACTTCAAAGTACGCGCCCACTACGCGACGGGCGAACTCGATACGACGATGAAGCTCTCCGACACGAACATCGACCTCGAGTGGAAAAACCGCGACAACATGGGCCTCTTCTTCGACTGGCACCCGCGCGCCTCGCAGTTCCGCGTCACCGCCGGTCTCATCAAGATGGACCCGCGCATCCGCGTCTCCGCAAAGTACCACGGAACGTCCTATGCATACGACGCAACCGGTGCCGGCGCTCAGTACGATGTCCACTCCGAATACAACATGGATGGTGACTGGGACAACGAATTCTGCCCGTACCTCGGCATCGGTTGGTCCACGGACGGCGGCCAGAAGCGTACGCTCTACTTCTCCATCGACCTCGGTCTCGCTTACCTCGGCGAAGGGAACTACAAGGAAAGCGGCGCGCCGCATTTCTACAAAAACGGCCAACCGTTTGACCCGAACAATCCGTTGGCAAATCTTGGAGAAATCGATGCAGTTTCGACACTCCAGCAATTCGACGGCAACGTCCGCGACGCTGTCACCAAAGTTGCAGACTTCCTGAACGACATGTATGTCTATCCGGTGATTCAGTTCGGCGGCGGTATCCGCTTCTAATTCGAATCCTCGAAAAAACAAAAGCGTTCCCGTGATTCGCGGGAACGCTTTTTTGTTGAGCGAAATACCGGAGCCGGAAGGGAAATTACGGTTCCGCTCTACACCGACTAACAGGAAAGTTCGCTACGAAGATTGCGGGAAGCTTCTCCGTCAGTCCGGATTTCGATAAGGTGAATGCCTTGCTTCGAACGGAACCGGGGCAGGAGCATGCCGAGTTCTCCGAGCGTTTCCGCACAGGCATAGTCAACACCGTAAGCGGCGGCGATTTGCTCGAAATCCGCACGTTGCGGCGTGAGCCACAATTTTTCGAAATGCGGATTTTCCCGGGCTACGGGTAAATGACGGAAAATGTTTCCGCCGCCGTTATTTTGCAAAACGATGCACAAATTCCCGCAGAAATGCGGAGCGATCAGAAAACCGTTCGTATCGTGCAACAAGGAAAGATCGCCGGTATAAAGGATGGTTTGCTCCATGCAACCGTGAGCAACACCGAGTGCGGTCGAAAGCGTGCCGTCGATCCCGTTGGCTCCGCGATTGTGAAACGCCCAGAATCTCGCGCCCGCCGGGCAATACGCATTCATGTCGCGAACCGGCATGCCATTGGCAATAAAAATGGCCGTCTCGGATTCGGGCAGATTTTCGCAAAGAAAACGCGCAATCTGCGGTTCCGTCGGCGTCCCCGTTGTAACGGAGCTGTGACGGAAATAGGCGTCGGACTTAGATTTAAAGCGGGCATCCGCCGCTTTCCACGCGCTCAAAAAGGCATTGCTCGCAGGAGCAGCCTCCTCCTCGCGTGCGAGAATATTGTTCCAAATTTCACGGAAACGCCGTGCAACATGCTTCACGTTGGGACGTGTCAAGGCGTCCGTATTGTCGCCGCAATAATTGAAAAGGTAAACCGGCGTTTCGCCCAGCGACTCCAGCCAGGCCCGCAAAAATTTGCTTTCCGGCAAGGTCCCGATTTGCAGGACAACATCCGGACGCAAATCGGCAAGCTCCGGCGCATAGGGTTTTCCCGCATTGCGGAAAATCGCATCGTAGCGCTCGATCAGGCGTTCACGCGCCGGCGGGAAATGGCGCAGCGGGTACGTGGCATCGGCAAGAATCGGCGCTCCGAATTTGCGGCTCACATACTCGACATTCTGCGCGTCGTCGTGACCGGGCGGTACGGTGCCCGCAACAATCAGCACTTTTTTACCGTCGAGAACCATCGCCTCCGCGCCGTCGTCGGGAGCAAGAAAATCACGCATCGGCGACTGCGGAATTACACAAAATTTTTGCACGTCGAAGTCTTCGGGAATGTCCCCCGGAAATCCCTGCTCCGCCACTGCGGGCGCGAGCGGATCGCGAAACTGGACGTTTACATGCACCGGCGCGCTCTGTGCGATACTCGCCTTTACAGCTTCCAAAGCCGTTTCACGCGCCGAGGCAAGCGAATCCAAGCTCAAGGCGGGAACGCAATTCTTTTCCCAAACCGGAAAATGCGAAAAAATGCCAATCTGCGGAATCGTCTGCCCCGCGTGGCAATTCTGAAATTCCGGCGGGCGGTCTGCCGTAACCACCACGAGCGGCGTACGCGACATCCGGGCTTCGACAACGGCAGGCAGATAATTCGCAACCGCCGTCCCCGAAGTGCAAATCAGAACAGTCGGGCGCGCCGTGCTCTTGGACAGACCGAGCGCAAAAAATCCCGCCGAACGCTCATCTAGAACGGGAATCGTTTCCAAGCGACGAATTTCCGCTGAAGCCGCCGTCAGGGGCGTCGAACGAGAACCCGGCGAAACGACAGCCGTCCGCACGCCGCAATTGCGTAGCGTTTGTATAAAGACCGCGCTCCAAAGCGCATTTGTATTTCGGAAATTCATCGAAGGTGCATTCTACGCCCTCCGCCCGTTTTTTTGAATACTCAAATTCATGCCGGAAAGCACTCACTCAAAGCGTCATGAGAAAACCGCCCCCTCGTAGCGCCGCTTCGTTTTTGTGCTATCCGTATAAAAGGCGTTCCCGCGGATCTCTCCACGGGAACGTAGTATCTAACACTAACTCTATCTAACACTAACACATAAACAAATTCTTGCCTGCTTGTTAAAGACTCGGTTAAGAGCTTTAAACTAAGCATCGCTTAATTTCCTACTACGCTAATACAAGATATGTAATCATGTCAAATATTTTTTGAAAAATTTATAGGAAAAGTAGGAAATAACATTAAAAACTATCCCGGGGACCGGATTTTCGGACAATTTTTAGAGAAATTATCCCGCTCCAATACCCCGGGACGAAGCCTTATTCCACGATACGGACACCGCCCTTGTCGGCGGAAGCGACCATTTTCGCGTAGGCGCGGAGAGCCTTGGAAATTTTACGATCACGCGTTTTCGGCGTAAACGCTGCGTTCCCGCGGGCTTCCTCTTCCTTACGGCGCGCCGCGAGTTCCTCGTCGGAAACGCAAACGCGAATCGTACGTGCCGGAATATCGATTTCGATCAAATCGTTATCGCGGATAAGTGCAACGTTTCCGCCCGCCGCCGCTTCCGGAGAAATATGCCCGATCGAAAGCCCCGAGGTCCCGCCGGAAAAACGCCCGTCAGTAATCAGCGCGCAAAGCTCGCCGAGGTGTTTCGACTTAATATAGGATGTCGGGTAAAGCATTTCCTGCATACCCGGACCGCCACGCGGACCTTCGTAGGTGATAACAACGACGTCCCCCGGACCGACCTTGCCGCCGAGAATGCCGTTGCAAGCATCGTCCTGCGATTCAAACACGCGTGCCGTGCCTTTGAATTTGAAAACCTTTTCGGAAACGCCCGCCGTTTTGACAATGCACCCGTCGTGAGCGATATTGCCGAAGAGAACGGCGAGACCGCCGTCGCGCACATAAGCGTGTTCCACATCGCGAATACAACCGTTCACGCGATCCGTATCCAAGGCTTCATAACGCGCATCCTGCGAGGCCATTTCGATATTACGCTTTCCGGCGGGAGCGGCGTGGGCGCGAGCAAGTGCTTCGGCGGTGACGGCCGGCGAATCGATATCGTTCTGAGCAATCGCTTCGGCGAGCGTCAGTCCGTCAGCGCGGTAAACGCTTCCGTCAATCACCCCCTCGGCGGCGAGGCGGCCGATAATCGTCATGATACCGCCCGCACGGTTCACGTCTTCGATGTGATATTTTTTCGTATTCGGTGCAACCTTACAAAGTACGGGAACGCGACGGGAAAGAAAATCGATATCCTTCATCGTAAAATCCACGCCGGCTTCCTGCGCGATGGCGAGCAGGTGAAGCACGGTATTGGTCGAGCCGCCCATCGCAATATCAAGCGTCATCGCGTTAAGGAATGCCGCGCGCGTCGCGATCTGGCGCGGAAGCACGGTGGCATCGCCCTTTTCGTAATAGGCGTACGCCATTTCGACAATACGCTTGGCGGCTTTTTCAAAAAGCTTCATGCGCTCTTTGTGCGTGGAAAGCAAAGTTCCGTTGCCGGGAAGCGCCATACCGAGGACTTCATTAAGGCAATTCATCGAATTGGCCGTAAACATACCGGAACAGGAGCCGCAAGTCGGACAAGCGAGACGTTCGAGCTCCGCAAGCTTTTCGTCGGAATACGATTCATCTGCCCCTTTGACCATGACGTCAATCAGGTCATATTTTTCGCCCTCAAAATCACCGGCTTCCATCGGTCCGCCGGAAACGAAAATCGCGGGAATGTTCAAACGCATTGCCGCCATGAGCATCCCGGGCGTAACTTTGTCGCAGTTGGAAATGCAGACAATCGCGTCCACGCGGTGCGCATTGCACATATACTCAACGGAGTCGGCAATGAGGTCGCGGGACGGAAGCGAGTACAGCATCCCGTCGTGTCCCATAGCGATGCCGTCATCGATGGCGATGGTGTTAAATTCGGCGGCAAAACACCCCTGTGCTTCAACGAGGGCTTTCATCTGCTGACCGATTTTATGTAAATGCGTATGCCCGGGGACAAACTGCGTAAACGAATTGACGATGCCGATAATCGGCTTGCCGAGTTGTTCTTCTTTCATGCCGTTGGCGCGCCAAAGCGCACGCGCTCCCGCCATGCGGCGACCTTCCGTGCTAAGTGAACTGCGAAATTTCATAGTGACGGAGAATCCTACGCGCGTTCCCGCCTCAAAGCAAAGATTTTTAGGCACAAAAAAGACAGGGCAAAGGCAAGCAAATGGTTTGACAAACGCCGTGCGAGACAGGATTATTTAGAGCATATAAAGTCCTCTATTTTTCGTGTTATGAACTCGGTCAAAAAAGGTTTTACGATTCTTGAAATTCTTATTGTCGTCTGCTTGGTCGCAATCGTTTGCGCGGTCGCCGTCCCCGCGGTTCGTCAATACAAGGCAACGCAAGCTCAGGCAATTATGCAGGACGACGGAGCCCGCCTCGGCATCGCAGCTCAAACCTATTTCGCAGAAACCTTCTCGCATGAGGTGACCTTGGGTTACAATGCGGCTACGGGTGCCATCTCCGCTCCGGAAGGCTTCAAAATGCTCAACGGCAACCGTATCGCCCCCGGCTACGACATCGGCGACTCGCTGACCATCGAACGCGACAACGACAAGGGCTTCCAGCTCAAGAGCGTCGACGGCGGCATCTACACCTTCAACTACCAAGGCAAACTGACCAAATCGAAGGCCTACGCCGGCGAATCAAAATAAGGCACTTTGCGAAAATCCTCTTGCCCCGTTCCCGCAACGGGGCTTTTTTATAAGTATCCCTATTTGTCACTCAACACCTATGAAATCATCAAGCCGGCAGGAGCATTTTGCAGAGGAAAAAAAATCCAAGGGCGGCCTCGTCCGACTCTGGACCGCCTTCGGCTATTCCTGTTCCGGATTCCGCGCAGCCCTCAAGCATGAACATGCCTGCCGCCAGGAAGTGTTCACCTTCATCCCGCTTTGCATTCTGGTGTTTGTACTTCCCGTTGACTGGATTTCCAAAGTGTTGCTCATCCTTCCGATGCCGCTGATTCTTTGCGTCGAAATGGTAAATTCGGCCATCGAAGCCGTCGTCGACGATATTTCTCTCGACTACCGGGAGCTTGCCAAACGCGCCAAAGACCTCGGCTCCGCCGCCGTTTTCTGCTCCATCCTCATCGGTATCATTGCCTGGTCCGCCGTAATCACCGCCAATTTCCTCAACGGTGCTTTCGACGCTTGGATTGCAGCCGTCCGCGGGTACTTCGCCTCCTAAAATGCAGCATCTCGACGGACAACACTTTGACGCGCTCGTCATCGGCGCGGGCATGAGCGGGCTTGCCGCCGCCATCCGACTCGCCCATTTCGGTAAAAAAACACTCTTGGTCGAGCGCCACAACGCAATCGGCGGTCTCAACGGATTCTATTTCCTCGGCGGACGCAAATACGATGTCGGGCTCCACGCGATGACCAATTTCGTGCCTGCCGGAACAAAGAATGCGCCGCTCACGAAATTACTTCGCCAACTCCGCATCCGCTACGACGAACTTGATCTGTGTCCGCAGAAGCACTCCGCGATTCACGCCTTCGGACACCAAATCCGTTTTTCCAACGATTTCTCCCTACTCGAAAGCGAAATTGCCCGTGCGTTCCCGAATCAGATTGACGGCTTCCGCAAGCTCGATGCCTTCCTGTCCGATTACAACGAAACCGCACTCGATGCCGCCGACGACTCCGCCCGCGCCTGCGTCAGCAAATTCATTTCCGACCCGTTACTCGTCGATACGCTCTTCATCCCGCTTTCGTTCTACGGCAGCTCGCTTCCCGATGATATGGCGCTTCCGCAGTTTGCCATCATGTGGCGTAGCATCTTCCGCGAAGGCTTTGCGCGCCCGCACATCGGGGTCCGCCAAATCACGCGCACCCTGCAACGCAAATTGCGGGAATCCGGTGCTGTCGTGAAAATGAAGTGCGGGGTGAAAAAAATCCGTACCGACAGCAACCGTGCCGTCGCCGTGGAACTTGATAACGGGGACATCGTGACCGCCGACAAAATCCTTTCCTCGGTCGGCTCCTCCGAGACGCTACGCCTCTGCGAAGGCGTTGACGCCGACTACGGGAGCGACAATATCGGCCAGCTCGCGTTCTGCGAAACCATCACCCAGCTCGACGCCGCCCCCGAAAAGGACTTCGGCTGGAACGAGACGATTATCTTTTTCAACGACGCCGAGCGCTTTTGCTACCGAACCCCGGAAACACTCATCGATGCGCGTTCCGGCGTGATTTGCATTCCGAACAACTACAACTGGAGCCGTCCGGAAGAAGCCCCGCAGGAAGGTTGCCTGCGCGTCACCTGCCTCGCCAATTACGACCGCTGGAAAGCGCTCGGACACGCAAGCGAAGCCTACGCCCAAGCGAAGCGGGACTCCTTCGAGCACCTGCAGGCCGTCGCTAGGAAACACCTTCCCGCCGTGGATGACACGGCCTTCCGCAAAGCTATTTGCGCTACGGACATGTTTACGCCGCTGACGATTGAACGCTTTACGGGCAAACTCGGCGGGGCCATCTACGGAGCAACCCAAAAAACGCGCACGGGAACCACGCCCTTCGACAACCTTTTCCTCTGCGGTACCGACCAAGGGTTCCTCGGAATCACGGGCGCCATCCTCTCCGGCATTTCAATGGCCAACCTCCACATGCTCGCCTAAGCTTTGCGTCTCCGTGGGACTTTCAAAATGTCTCTCACGGAGACACAGGGGCGCGGAGCATCAAGGGGCGTCCATACCTCTTTATTCCAAAGCGCAATCCGCGGGAACGCTTACCACACGCGTTAGCGGTAAATTCCGAAGTCGCGGAAAAAGGCGAATACGCTCTTTCTTGCACCGTCAAACCCCGGAAGGAGAGCAAAGGCATGCGGTAGCCCGGACAAAACGTTGTGCTTTACGGAAACACCGTCCGTACGCAGCTTTTCGGCGAGCACCGCCGCATCGTCGCACAAAATATCGCATTCGGCGGCGATAATCAGCGTCGGCGGCAATCCGGAAAGCGCGGTTCCCGTCGGCGAAAGCTCCCGCGAGCGGCGATCCGTTTCCGCGGCGTAGGTATCCGCCATCACATTCAACAGGGCATTCGACAACATGGAATGTGCATCGTATGCGGCGCGCGAGCCGCCTTGCTCCTCCGCCATCGGCATCATTCGGGTCACCGGATAAAGCAACGCTAAACCGCAGGGCAAGTCTCCGGAGCGGCAATCGAGCAAGCGCAACGCCGCCGTCAGGCACAGCTGCGCGCCCGCACTGTCGCCCGCCCAAAATATTTTACCGGAATCAATGCCGTAATCCGCCGCACGGGTCCTCAGCATCTTTGCAATTTCACAGACGTCTTCCAACGCGGCCGGGAAAGGAAACTCCGGTGCCAAGCGATACTCGGGAACGATAACGGGGACGCCGAGTTCGTCCGCCATTTTTCCGCAAAGCAGCGAGCAGTTTTCAATCCCGCCCATACACCAGCCGCCGCCGTGGACATACAGCACCGCCGGACTTTTTTCGCCGACATGCTTCGGGAAATAAAAACGAACGCGCAATTCGCCGGCGACCGTCGGGAAACGCTCTTCGCGCACTTCGACGCCTTCCGGAACGGGATAATCAATTGCCGTCACGGAACGAATCCGCCGAAGCAGAAGCGACTTTCCCGCGAGCGCCTCCCGAATTGCCCTCACGTAAAGTGCGTTCCAGTCGGCGGGAAAAGTCGCATAGACCGCCCGCGCCTCCTCCGACAATTTCTCCCCGTAAGCACAGGCGACATAGAGATTGGACTTCTCGGATTTCATGAAACGATGCGTAATTCTTTTAAACGGAAAACAAAACCGGCAGGCGGCGGGAGCCAATGCTAACGTGCCAAGTCGTCGAGGCAAAGCACCTCGATGCCGAACCCGGACAAAATTTCCTCTGCGGATTCCGGCGCGTCGCAGGCCAAGACGATGGCGCTTTCCGAGCAAGGCCGGCAGACAAACGGATAAATGTAGTGAATGTTGATTTCCGCCTGCGCCAGCGCCTGCGTTACCTTTGCCAGGTCCGCGGCACGCAGGAGGCGAATCGCCAGAATCGGCGTCTTCGAAAACGCCATGCCGGATTCTTTGAGCACGATTTCCGCCGCTTCCGGATAATTCGGTACGATACGCAGGACCGCACAGTCGGTCTGGTCGATACAGCTCAGAGCCAAAATATGCACGTCCGCCTGAAGCAGGCGTTGCAGAACGAGATTAAGACAGCCGACTTTGTTTTCGGCGAAAATCGAAAATTGGAAAATTTCCTTGCAGGGGCGGGCGCGGGAAAAAGTCAGAGACATCGTTTATCGGGGTTGATTGGGAGAGGTTGATTGGTTCGGGGCATCCGCTCGCTTTTCGGAAGGAAAATCCGCATGCGTTTCGCGGCAGCCGCACCACGGGCAGAACCAGTTCCGACGGCGTACGGGCGCATCGCCGATCGAAAACCACCCGCCGCAGGAGCTGCAACGGAAGTGAGAAAGTTTTTCAATCGAACGCATGGGGTAAGCGGTAAAATCGTTGAGCCTAAAGCTGCTTTATCGCATCGCAGAGAACGCGGACGGTCGTCTCCGTCGCAGACTCGTCGTGCGCGGCCGACAAAAAGCAGGATTCGTAAGGCGACGGCGGGAGAAAAACGCCGTTGTCGAGGGCAAAGCGGAACACGCGGCCGAAGCGCTCCTTATCGGAACGCATCGCATCAGCGGCATTTTCGACGGGGGCTTCGTTAAAGAACAGCGAGAACATCCCCCCGCAATGCGGTACCTGCAGAGCGATACCGCGTTCCCGGGCTACCGCCGTAAGGGCTTCGGCAATCGCAGAACCGCGCGCTTCCAACACCGGATACGGGTTGACGCGCAAAAGCTTTTCCAAAGCCGCAATTCCCGCCGCCAATGCAATCGGATTGCCGCAATACGTTCCCGCCTGATAGACCGGACCGAGCGGCGCAATGCAATCCATGATTTCCGCACGTCCGCCAAAAGCGCCGACCGGCAGACCGCCGCCGATGATTTTTCCGAGGCAGACCAAATCCGGACGCACGGCATGCTTGCCCATCGTTCCGTGGAGCGAAATGCGAAAGCCCGTCATCACTTCGTCGAAAATCAGCAACGCTCCCGTGCCCGCCGTTAATTCGCGCAGGCGCTCCAAAAATCCCGGCTTCGGCAGAATGAATCCGACGTTCCCCGGGAAAGGTTCGATGATGGCGGCGGCAAGTTCCGCGCCGTAGTTTTTGAAAACATTTTCCAGCGCCTCGAAATCATTGTAGGGAATGACCAGAGTGTCCGCCGCCGTCACTCCGGCACTGTCGGGGTTGCCGAAAGTCAGTGCGCCGGAGCCCGCCTTAACCAAAAGCGAATCGACGTGACCGTGAAAGCAACCGTCGAATTTCAGAATCTTCGAGCGGCGCGTGTAACCGCGAGCCAAACGGATTGCCGACATCGTGGCTTCGGTACCCGAATTCGTCATACGCACCTTTTCGACCGACGGAACAATCTGCGTAATGAGTTCCGCCATACGGACTTCGTCGGGGCCGTTGGTGCCGAACCCCAAACCGCGATCGACGGCGGCGTGGACGGCGGCACGGATATCGGGATCGTTGTGTCCCAAAATCGCCGGTCCCCAAGTCAGCACGTAGTCGATAAACGTCTCGCCCTCGGGCGTACGCAAGCGGCATCCGTCGGCACTCTGCGTGTAAAACGGATTCATGCCGACATTGCGGAAAGCCCGCACCGGGGAATTCACGCCGCCCGGAATGAGTTTTTGCGCGCGTTCAAACAGCTTTGAGGATTCGGGAAATCGGGAAGCATCCATAGTTTACGGAAAAAATTATTCGCAAATTCGTTTTACGGCGGATTCAAAGACATCTTCGCCCGAGAGGATTTCAATCTCCAAACGCAGATAATACAGAGGCACCGGCGGCTTCAAATCGCGAGCCAAGCGCACCATGTCCTTTTCCGTCGTGACAATAAATTCCACCCCGGCAGCCTGCGCACCCGAGAAGACTTCCTCCAAGTCCTTCGGCGTAAAATTGTGGTGGTCAAAGAAGCGGCGGTTGTAGGCGATCTGCGCACCGTAGCGCCGCAGGAATTCCTCGAATTTGTCGGGAGTGGCAATCCCCGAAAACGCTGCAACACGCACCCCCTTGAGGCTTTCGAGCGGCTTGTCTTCGCCGTCATAAACCGGGCAAAGGCGCTTCGGCTGGTGCGTGCATTCGATGATTTCCGCCTTCGAATTATACTTTTTGATTTTCTGAATCAGCGCCTCATCAGGCTTACCGTTCGATTTTGTCAGGAAAATGTAATCCCCGCGCTTGAGGTGACTGACCGGCTCACGCAAAATCCCGCGCGGCAACAAATGCTCGTTCCCGAAAGGATTTGTTTTATCGACGAGCAAGAGCTTGATGGCACCCTTCAGCGGCAGATACTGCATCCCGTCGTCGAGAATGATGATGTCGGCCCCGAGCTCGCGGATGGCGTACGTCCCCGCGTAAACGCGGTCACGATCGACAACGACGCTCACGCCGCAGGAGACGAGATTGCGCGCCAGCATGTAAGGCTCGTCCCCGGCAACCGAGGCGCCGAGACGAACAACCTTGCCGTCGGAAACCACTCGAGGCGGCGGGCGTTCCCCGTGGGTCAATGCACGGAAAAGACGCTTCCAAAGCGGTTCCTTTTTGGATTTATAGCCGCGGGACAGAATCGCGACCTTGCGTCCGCGCTGCGACATCACGCGAGCCATTTTTTCGACGACCGGCGTCTTGCCGGTTCCGCCGACCGTAAGATTGCCCACGACGACGACCTTACAGCCGAGCGGCGTATCCCGCAAAATGCGGTTGCGGTAGAGGAAAAAACGCATGCGGACAATGCCGGCGAAGAGGAAGGACAAACAACGCAGAAACGCCGCCAAAATCTTTACGGCACGCCCGTCTTTGCGGTGGTCGTAAATGACATCCGTCGCGAACTGGACAAAACGTTCCTGCGGCGAGCGGGTGGCAGATGAATCTTCGGTGTTTGGCATAATCGGAATTTACCGATGCTAAGCGGCACGGCAGGCCTTTTCAAGTTCCATTAAGGCTGTAGCCGGCAAAACACCGCCGTGAAAGCGGAAATCCCGGCCCTAACGCGAAAGACAGCGGGAAACGAGTTCGCACATAACGGCCTCGTCTTCGCGCGGACGGGCAATCAGCTCTTCAAAGGCCTTGAGAAAGTCGAGTTGCCAGTCAATGAGTCGCTTGAGCGTCACCGTGCGATTTTTCAGCGTCGCCGCCACCTTAGAGCCAACGTACCAGGCATTCTGCGAAAACAGGTTATAGCCGGATTTTTCGCTACTCCCGCCAAACATAGCGCCGTAGCGATCCGACGCTGCCAAAATGTCGCCCTTGGGAATTTCGCCGCGAAAGTTCAAACGCGCATCCCCCGCATCCAGTAAAGCCTTCAGCTGAATCAGAAGGCTGTTGCGTTTCTGCATTGCGCTGAGTAACGGGCGGGCCGAATCGTTATTGAAAAAATAAGTCCGTAGCGAGGCCAGCGTCTTTTCCAAATCGCCCGTGAAAAACAGCTCCACGGGCTCGAAGAAATCGCCCTCGCCGAAGACGGGGACGAGTGCCAAAACCGTCGCGGCATCAATCGTCCCGCCCTGCCCGACATAGCACGCGAGCTTTTCGAGTTCGACGTAGCTCATGCGCGTATGGTGATTCACCTTGTCGGCGAGCAAACGCAACGCGTCACCATCGATTGTCACGCCGAGCTTGCGTGCCTCGCTCTCCAAACCGGCAAACAGCTCTTCGGGATCACTCCCGCCGGCGACGGTATTGAGTTCGCCGCATTTCAAGAGCTGCTTTGTCGTCGAGCGCCGCTTGTCAGGCTTGAGAACCGAGATCAGTGCGCAGACGGCACTCCCGTCGAGTGTTTCCGCCTCTTCCGCAAGGCGTTTAACCGCATTTGCCGTCTTTTCGGAATCGACGAGCCGCCCGTCCGCCAGCCAATTGACATTACGTAGCCAAACGTATTTTTTTCCGCCGAAAAGCGGAAGCGTGCGCAGGGATTCGATGAATTTATCGACAATTTCGGCGATGTCGTCCACGCCGAGCGCCGTGCCTTCGATGATGTCTTTGGACATATCGTCAAACGCATCCGCACTCTCTTTTTCCCAGCGCGCACGCGCCTCGCGGTTGACGAGAAAATCATCGTCTCCGACAAAAAGAATGTAACCGGCTCCGTCGTTTTGCATAAGGGGCGATTATCCGCGCCTCACTCAGTTTTGCAACGAGATTTGAATCAGCCCCTGGAAAAGCCCGTTGCAATGCACCTGTTCCCGCGAGCACAACCCGCTTTCCCGGAGCGTTTTCGGCAAAGAACCGGGAGCATCGCCGAGAAACCAATGGAACCACCACGCCGAAAGATCGTTTCCGCTCTCCGCGCTGACGAGCGGAAAAAAGACATCCGCCATCAGCGTATCCAGACGTGTTCCGCCGACGGATCCCGCGAAAATTTCTTCGGCAATCAGTTTCCGTAAAAACGTCATGCCGCCTTCCTTGCGGAATCGTTTGGTTCCCAGCCCCGCCGGCAGGTCCGAGGTGTCCGGAAGCGCCTGCAGACAGCGTTTCAGCTCGCGCATCCAAGCGGGGTTTTCCGTCAGCAGAGCGCAATATTGCCTGAGGCGCGTCAAGGGCAGATTCGCCGGCCGCGTCCCCGCGAGTTTCCAGTTCCCGGCCTCGCTTTCATAAAGTTTTTCCGGAGAAAGCAGAAGCATCGTACTCGGCGAAAAACGTAGCGCAAGGCGCGCCATGGGCTCTCGATTGCGCCGCAAACCCAAGGTTTCAAGCACCAGCGCGTGCATGAGCGCCGTCGGGTCTCCGGATTTGGCGAGGCGGCGGCGCATAAAATGCCGTTTTTGTTCCCAACGTAAAAAAGCCGCTTCCCGCAGGCGACGGGCCCGCTCGTCCGGCGGAATTCCCGCGACTTTTTCAAGGACTTCGGATTTCCCGTCGCGCCCTTCGACAAGCGCCAACGCATATTCGCTTGCGTACTCCTCGATGTCGCGCTTGAGGTACGGCAAAAGCAACAACGTTTCCATTGCCGAACCGAAGCCGTTTTGCAGCGGATAATTCTCAAGACGGGAAGGAAAAACAACGACATGTAAAACGACATTTTTGTAGAGCGGATTTCCCGCGTGCGCATGCGCAGCCCAATCCTCCGCGTAAAAATGGATTTCGACATCGCCGCGAACTCGCTTGCCGTCAATCAGCATTTCCGCCCCGATAAAATCCGGCCCGTCAAGGCGATTCCAAATCCCCGCAGTAATCACTTCAAGCGAACGCCGGGAAATCGTCCGCAACGCATCACGCCGAAAATCTCCCCGGGACCAAATCTGCTGAATCAGCTTCTCGGGAACACTCACGGCACCGAAAAGCCCCTGCATTTCGGCAACACAATAAGGCGCTGTTGATTTTTCTTCCATAAAAGTAGGATTTGCGCAAATAAAAGCAAAAACCCGCGAGCCGGAGCAAGTCCATTTTCTCGGTTTACTATTCTACGGAAAAAAAACATGATGGGGGCATGTTAAGAATCGGAAGACTGACCATCAGCGACCGCGCCGTAGCCGGAACCATCCCGGATTTGGGCGGAACCGAAATCGAGCGCATGCTCAGCGACCTGCTCGGCGAAGACGTAAAATTCATCTCCCGTATCGTCGGACACGATCGTAATCGTATCGCCGACGCCATCCGCAGCTTGGTGGACGACGAACGTTGCACGCTCGTCCTCACCGCCGGCGGAACAGGCCCTCTGCGCCGCGACGTCACGCCCGAAGCCACGCGCCTCGTCATCGAAAAAGAGCTTCCCGGCTTCGGCGAAATTCTGCGCATGAAATACTACGAAACGACCAAAACCGCAGTCCTTCTGCGCTCGACGGCCGGCATCCGCTCCCACGCACTCATCGTCAATCTTCCCGGCACACCGGAAGGCATCCGCTCGTCGCTCGAAATTCTCGGGCCGGCGATTTACGAGTGCATCGTCCATATCCGCTAAACGCGCTTCATGGCGGAAAACCAACGCGCCGTCGTTTTGCTCGCTCTCGGGACTCCGAGCGAGCCGACCGTTCCCGCCGTCCGGCGTTTTCTCCGCGCTTTTCTCGGAGATAACCGAGTCATCGCACTCCCGTGGCTGTTCCGCAAGCTCCTGCTCGAGTGCATCATCCTGCCCTTCCGAGCAAAGCATTCGGCCGCGCTCTATCAAAAAATCTGGACGCCCCAAGGCTCTCCTTTTGCAGTTCACACCGAAGCGCTCCGCAAACGCCTTGCCGACGCGCTCGGAAGCGCGATCCCCGTTCACGTCGCCATGCGCTACGGCACGCCCTCCGCCGAATCCGTCGTCCGCAAGCTCGCCGCCGAAGGCACACAGGAAATCGTCGTCCTCCCGCAATTTCCGCACGACGCCGAATCATCCCGGGAAACCGCCGTCGCTCATTTTTCCGAAGTATTAAAAAAACACGCGCCCGCAATCCGCCTGCGGATCCTTCCGGCGTTTTACGATCATCCCGACTACATTGCGGCCCTGGCGGAAACGCTACAGGGCATCGACCGTTCCCGCCGTTTCGTTTTCTCCTTTCACGGTATTCCCGTAAAATCACTCCTGCGCGTCGCCGGCAACCGCCGCCTGAACTGCGATCCCGCGTCCGCCGTATTTTCGGCCGAATCCTGCAAACACTGCGAAGCCGCAGACAATTGCTACCGCCGCCAATGCTACGCCACGGCAAGCGCCTTGGCCAACGCCGCCCGCATCCCTGCCGGGCAAGTCCGTGTTGCCTTCCAATCCCGATTCGGCAAAGGCAAGTGGCTGCTTCCCGCCACCGCCGATTGCGTCGATGCCGAGACCGTTCTCGTTGCGCCGGGCTTCACGGTCGATTGCGTCGAAACCCTGCTCGAATTAAGAGAGCTCCGGCCGGGCACGCTCGTCCCCTGCCTGAATGCTTCTCCGGCCTACGCCCGCTTCCTCGCCGAACAGGTCAAGGCCGCCCGCTAATCTCTCCCGCAAGCTCTTCCCGATGCCTGAAACAAAAAGGCGTCCCCGCAGTTGCCCGCAGGGACGCTCTCTTTAAGCTTTAATCGCTAATCTTTAAGCTCTGATTAGGCCCAGAGATTCGTCGGGTACTCGCCCGCTTCGATAAGCTTGTTGATGTTGGCCTGAACGACCGGCTTGTCTTCCTTGTAGGTGACTCCGAACCAAGCGCTGTCCGTGCGAAGCACCTTCGTCGTGGCGTGGCCTTCCTTGATGAGCTGGCCGATCGTCATCGGGATGAAGCATTCGCTCTTGAGCTCGGTGCCCTTTTCCTTGAGGAATTCGAGGAAAATGCGGTCGAGGTGGTCGAACAGCTTCGGCGTGCAGCCCCACATGTTCATGGAGACCGGCGTGTCGCCCGGGATATCCTTCGTCGTGCCGTCTTCGTAGGTGTTGCGGCCGTCGTCGCCGACCTTGGAAATCTTGGTCATTTCTTCGATGTCGGTGAGGTAACCGTTAGCGTCGGTGTTGCAAACGCCGCGAGCGACCGTTCCGTGTTCGGAGAGGGTATTGCGCATCAGGAAGCCGACCATCGAGAAGTCGCTCGAATTCGGGTCGAGGTTCGTGAGGTAGTTGGAAAGAACTTCGTAGGAGTTGCGGCCGTAGAAGTCGTCTGCGTTGATGATTGCAAAGTTTTCTTTGACAACACCTTTTGCGCAGAGAATGGCGTGCGTGGTGCCCCAGGGCTTTTCGCGGCCTTCGGGGACGCTGAAGCCTTCCGGAAGCTTGTCGAGCGTCTGGAACGCGTAGTCAACCGGAACGGGGAGGTTTTTCTTAGCGATCATTTCGCGGAAAGCTTCTTCGAAGTCCGGCCGAATGATGAAGACGACCTTGCCGAAGCCGGCGCGAACGGCGTCAAAAACGGAGTAGTCGAGGATGGTTTCGCCGGAGGGGCCCATCGGGTCCATCTGCTTAAGTCCGCCGTAGCGGCTGCCCATACCTGCTGCAAGAACGAGGAGTGTCGGTTTCATAGTATTTGTTTGAGTTGTGAATATTGAATTTGAACGAAAGGGTAAATTCGTACGAAAAATCTACGCCGAGGCCCCGGCTTCGTCAATGCGGAAAGCTTTATAATTGCGGGAATGCCGATGGAACGATAGATTTCGGGAAATTCATCTTCCCATGATTTGGCTCTATCGCATTCTTATTCTCCCCTTCCTGCTCCTCATGAGCCCGTATTACGTCGGGCGTATGCTCAAGCGCGGCGGCTACGGCAAGGACTTTTCCCATCGCTTCGGAAATGTCCCCGCCCTGCCCGCACCCGCAAACGGCATTAAGCGCATTTGGATTCAGGCCGTCTCCGTCGGCGAAACCGAAGCCGTTGCCCCGCTCCTGAAAAAGCTCAAGGAACGCAAAGACGTCGAAGTCATCCTGACGACGACCACCAGTACCGCGTACAAAATCATCCGCGACAAATACGCCGATCTCGTCACGGCTTACGCGTGTTTCCCGATCGATTTCTGGCCCTTCTCGCGCAAGGCGTGGAAGCGCTTTGCGCCGACGCTCGTCGTCCAAATGGAAGGCGAACTTTGGCCGGAGCACCTGCATCAGGCACGCTCCCGCGGCATTCCCATTCTGCTCGTCAACGCCCGCCTGTCGGACAAATCGTTCCGCCGCTACCAAAAAGCGGGAGCCGTCGCACGCCGGATCTTTTCGCAAATCGACTTCATTTGCGCCGGCACACAAAACGATTTTCAACGCTTCCTTCAGCTCGGCGTCCCCGAAAGCAAAATCGCCCTTACCGGCAATATGAAATTCGATGCCGCCGGCGGTGAAGCTCTCGGCGAATCCGAAAAATACACGCTCTATCGCGAAATCTTCGCCCCGAGCCTTCCCGCAGAAAAAGCCGGAGACGTCCTCCTCGGCTCATCGACCTGGCCGGGTGAAGAAGCCGTCATGCTCGACACCTTCCGCCGCGCGCGCCAAAGCAATCCGACCCTGAAACTCCTGATTGTCCCGCGCCACGCCGAACGCCGCGCCGAAATCACCGCCCTGCTCGAAAACAGCGAATTCCTCTGGTATCTGCGCTCGAAAACCAAGCCGGAAGACGTCCCTGCCGACGCCGATATCTGTATCGCCGACACCACGGGCGAACTCCGCCGCCTGAGCCAAATCGCCACGGTCGCCTTCGTCGGAAAAAGCCTCCTGCCCAACAAGGGCGGACAGACACCGATCGAATGCGCCGCCATCGGCGTCCCGCTCGTTTACGGCACGGAAATGACGAACTTCAAAGACGTCTGCCGCGCGCTCGAAGACATCGGTTCCGCCATCAAGGTCCGCGACGGTAACGCCGCCGCCGAAACGCTCTGCGCGCTCCTGAACGACCCGGCCAAGCGCGAACGCATGTCCGCCGCCGAAAAGGCCTGGCACGCCGACAACCAAGGCGCAACCGCCCGCGTTCTCTCCCGCATCGAACACTACATCGGCTAAGCAATTCCGAGCCACCCGAAAACACCGGGAACGTTTTACGAAAAACGCCTTTCTGCTATAAAACAAAAACTCATTTTCAATCTACGACTATTATCATGAATACGCAAAAACTCCTCCCCGCCCTGCTCGCGTCCGGCACCCTCCTCGCCGCGGGCACGCTTTTCGCAGACGAAATCCGTTGCAAAAACGGCACCGTCATCGTCGGTGAAATCACCGCCATCGACGGCGGCGTCATCACGGTAAAGAATCCGTCGGACAACGGCGGAGAAAGCAAAGTCAAGCAAAGCGAAGTCCTTTCCGTCTCGAGCAGCACCCCGCTCAACGTCCGCACGGCAGACGGAAAGACGCACACGGGCACCTTCTCGCCGACGGCAGTTGAAGGCGAAATCATGATCGGCGGCACCCCAATTCCGGTCTCCGTCATCACCAGCTCATGGCTCCTCGACGGCAAAAGCCCGGAAGAGATCGAAGCCGAAAAATTTAATTACACGAGCGAATACGAAGCCGGGGCCTCGCTGACGGGCACAACCGGGAACTCGGAAAGCCTCGCCGGCGGCATGTATGCACAAGCGCTTTTGAAAAACGTCGAAAACGCCCTCAAGCTGTATGCAAAGTACAACTACGGAAAGACGAAAGACACCGACACCCGAGAATGGACGAAATCGACGGACAACCTTCACGTCGGCTTCGACTGGTCGTCCGAATTCCATGCCCCCTGGTTCTGGTACGCACGCACCGACCTCGGCTTCGACCGCGTACAAAATATCCGCTTCTTCGACACGAGCGCGGCCGGTTTCGGCGTAAAGGTCATCAACGAAGACAATTGGCACCTGGCACTGCGAGGCGGTATTTCGTACCGCTACGAAGCCTACAAGGATTACACCGGCAACTTCACGCCGCACGACGACACGAACACGGTCGGTCTCGACTTCGGTCTCTCGCACGACTACAGCTGGTCCTGGGGCAAACTCGTCACCGAACTCAGCTACGTTCCGGGCTTCGATAACTTCACGGGCGACTACTACATCTTCCACGAAACCTACCTCCAGCTCGCCGTTAAGGAACTCGACCAAATGTTCTTCCGCGTCGGCGTGAAAAACGAATACCGCTCCCGTACAACGGCAAGCGACCACTTGGACACGACGTACTACGCCCAGCTCGTTTTCTACTGGAAGTAAACGAGCCCGCACACAAAAAATCCCTCGAAGCTCAATGCTCCGGGGGATTTTTCGTATGCGGAAAAACCGCAATCGGAAAGCAGCCAAGTACTAAAGCGACTCGGCGTGTTGCGCGTAATTCATGATTTCCTCCAGCGAAGTGATGCCGCGCTTGACCTGTTCCCAGCCGCATTGCTGCAGCGAGCGCATGCCCTCGCGGACCGCCTGTTCGCGAATTTCGCTGGCCGAACGCTTTTCGACGATGAGGTCGTGAATCTTTTCCGATACCGGAAGAATCTCGAAAATACCGACGCGCCCGCGATAGCCGATGCCGCGGCAATATTCGCACCCGTCCGGGACACGCGCCGTCGCGATTTCCGGTGCCAACGCAGGATCCAATCCGAGCGCCACCAGGCAGGATTTGACGTAGGCCATGTCGTAATGCGCCGGGCGGGAACAACGGCGGCAGAGGCGACGCACAAGGCGCTGGGCGATAATCATTTCGACCGACGAAGCAATAAGGAAAGGCTCAATGCCCATGTCCGTCAGACGCGTCAGCGCGCCCGGAGCATCGTTCGTGTGAAGCGTGGACAAAACAAGGTGCCCCGTCAGCGCCGCGCGGATCGCAATGTCCGCCGTCTCGCCGTCACGGATTTCCCCGACCATGACGACGTCCGGATCCTGACGCAAAATACTGCGGAGCACGTTTGCAAAACTGAGCCCGATTTCGCTCTGCACCTGAGTCTGATTGACGCCGGGGACTTCGTATTCGACGGGGTCTTCGACCGACATCAGGCGCAAATTCGGCGTATTGATGCGGCGCAGGAAGGCCGTCAGCGAGGTCGATTTCCCGGAGCCCGTCGGTCCGGTGACGAGGATAATCCCGTGCGGGAGCTTTAGGTGCGCATTGATGGACGCCTCGTCTTCCGGGAGAAATCCGAGGTCGCCGATTGCGAGTGACTGCGACTTCGTGCCGAGCAAACGCAGAGAAATGGATTCGCCGTAGAGCGTCGGCAGAGTCGAAACACGGATGTCAATCGTTTCGCCGTTCTGCTGCGTGAACGTAATACGTCCGTCCTGCGGGCGGCGGCGCTCGGAGATATTCAGGCGCGCCATAATCTTGATACGGGAAATAATCGCCGCCTGGAAGCGCACAAGATTATCGGGGACATTCACGGGCACGAGCTCACCGTCAATGCGGTAGCGAATGACGAGCGTTTCCTTTTGCGGTTCGAAGTGAATGTCGGTCGCACGATCGTTCGCCGCTTTCTGGATAATTTCATTAACGAAACGGATAATCGCGGCATTTTCGTCTTCTTCGTCCTCGATTTTCTCTTCCGCCAAATCATCGAGCATCGCTTCGTCCAGCGAACCGGAACCGACGCCGAAACGCTTGTTAATCGTCTCCGAAATCATATCCGGAATCGCCATCACCCACTTCGGACGCTTGCCGTAAAGGGCGTAAACCCACGCTTCCATCCGCGCTTCCGGCAACCAGCCGACAGCGAGTGTCAGAGTCTTGCCCGACAAATCCTCGTCGCTCTTCACTGGCAGGCATTGGTACTCGTGAATCAGGCGCAGCGGAAACGCCGTGGCATCGCTCGCCAGATCAAAACGTGAGACAAACGGCAACCCGCCGTACTCGGCAAGCTTCTCGGCAACGTGCGTCGTCGTCATGCCCGTAATTTCCGAAATACGCAGACAGCGTAATTCTAAAGGCGCGTCCAAAACATCGAGGCCCTGCTCGGGCGTAATCTCGGGGAAAATCTTGCTGAGGGTTTCGGCGGTAATCACGATGAAAATTTTTATCGGTTGCGGGAAAAGAGTGTTCTAAAGCATGTGTGCTCTTGTTTGGGGGGACAACGCAAAAGCGCGGAAAAAGTTTCGCAAAATGATTCCGTTTCCGCCCCCCGCTTCGCGGCAGGCGACGCAAGCGAAAGTAAAAACCGCCCCCGCGCAACAACGCGGAAGCGGTTCTCGAGAGAAACGCAGACAGCTTAGAGAGCCGGGTCGATCAGCCAAGCCGTGCTGGTCGTTCCGCTCATCTGACGCGACTTGGCGCCGAGCGGAATCAGATTGGCGTTACCTGCATTGTCAAAAGACTCCTTGGACGGGTACTTAATCTTGCTTCCCTTCAGCACTTCTTCGCGGATGTAGAGCTTGCCGCGACCCGTAATTTTCTTGGCGCGACCGGCGGGAATGAATTCATCGAGAATCACGGCTCCGGCAATCGGCTTTCCGCTGCTCGCGTCCCAATCCTTATACTGCTCGTAAATCGTGACCTTCTGCGAATTATTGGTCGTGATTTCGATTTCGTAGGCCGGCGTGTTATCCTCTGCGCTAAGTGCCGCCGTATCGTTGGCCGCGGCACCATCGGAACTGCAGTTCTTCAGCGTAAAGACCGAAACGAGCACAATGACGGCAACAGCGACCGCAACTCCCAGGACGGCGAACTTGCGCGGCACGCGAGGCGCATTCGCCGGCGGCGGGAACGTCGTCGAAAACGCATCTTCCCCGTCAGTCGTTTCCGTGCTCGTCGGACGCATCGGCGGCAAGCGGAAGGGGCTGCGCGTTCCCGAAGCCTTTGCATTCTGCGTTTCGCGAAATTCCGAAACGAGGGCATCCGCATTGAGCTTCAGTAATTTGGCGTAAATTCGAAGAAAACCGACGCGATAAACGGGAGCCAAGTCGATAGAATCAAAATCGTCATTTTCCATCGCGATGATGTAATGACGGCGAATATGCGTGCGGTCGGATGCGCTGCGTTCGTCAAATCCGAGTTTTTCACGCGCTTCTTTGAGTTGTTGTCCGATACTCATGATTGCTTAAAATTCAATAGTTGTTATGCGTTAGCGCAAGTTTTTTCCCGAAAATATTAGGGGATAATGACTTTGACCGTCGCGCCGAGCTTGTTGACGTGCATCTTGCGCACGCGCCAGTGGATGGAAAGCGTGTCGCAGAAATCGGCGATTTCGTTTCCGAAGCCGTCGTCGTCGTTTTTGACCACGGCGACAATCGTCGGTCCCGCCCCGGAGACGTAGGCGGTAACGGCGTTGTCGGATTCCTTGATGAAGTTGAAAACCTTTTCGCCTTCGGGAATGAGCTTGAGGCGGTAGCTCTGGTGGATGCGATCCTTACAGCCCGCACGAATGAGCTGAACGTCGGCCTTTTCCAGACCTTCCAGCAAGATCGGAATGCGGGACATGTTGTAAATACAATCCGAAAGCCCGTAGGAATGCGGAAGAATCGCACGCGCCTCTTCCGTCGAAACGCGCACGTCCGGCATCAGCGCATAGAAGCTGATGGCATCCGAAATCGGGTAAACGTGCCAGTAAACGAAATCGTTTTCGATAATCGCAGCGACAAATCCGCCGAGAATCGCGGGCGCAACGTTGTCCGGGTGGCCTTCGATCAACGACGCGATGCGCAGGATCTCCGCCTTGTCGAAATTGAGCCCGGCAATCTGGTTGGCCGCCATAATCCCCGCCACGATACAGGTGGAGCTGGAGCCGAGACCGCTGCAAAGCGGCAAGTCGGTGTCGAAATGGATGCTCAGCGGCGGAACCTGACGCCCGTAGCTGGTCAGCGTCTTGGCAAGCGTCGTATAGACAAGATTCGTCTCCGCCGTCGCGAACTCCGGTTCGCAACCCGTAATCGTCAAGCCCTCGCCGCCGGTTTCAAAGGTAAAGCGGTTGAACATGTCGAAGGCAACCCCCATGACGTCGAACCCCGGGCCGACGTTGGCACTGGTTGCGGGAACGGAAATTTTAAATCGCATAAATTAGTGGTTGAGCGGAAAAAATAATTTGTGTTTCGAGCAATTAAATACAAAAGCGCCCCCGGCGAAAAGCACGAAAAAACAGCGGACTTTTAAAAGATAAGCGCCTTACGAAGCGAAAGCGACCTTTAAAAACAAGTCAAAAATAAAATCTTGGCAAGAATCTGATTTTTACACAAATTAAAGGGACATGATTGAGAGTTAAATCTCAGCCATGCCCCTTTCGTTCTTTTGAAGACAATTTGTGGCTAACAAACACAAACATAAGCGGCGACCGAAAGTTGAAAAACTTCAGCTCGTCCTGGTGATTCTTCAAATCATCGAGACGGTCCTGAAGCTCATCAGCCGGTAGGAACCGCGCCCGGGTTACCGCCCGGGTCTTCAAAAGAGCGTTAAGGGGATTATCCATTTTACCCCGAAAAAATAAAGGAAAAACGCCGGGGAAAAGGAATCCTACAGTCCGCTAACAAAAAAAGCGTCCCCTTACGGGAACGCTTTTTGTTTCGTCTTCGGTAAAAATTACCAGAAGAGGATGTAGAGCGCGACGGTGGCGACGACGACAAATGCGCCGAATGCCTTCGCCTTGCCCGAGCCTTCGAGCGGCACTTCGTTCTTGGCCGGAACGAGGATAGCCTGGCCGCCGCGAGCCGCATTCCAAGCCGTGAGCAATGCACCGATAACGATACAGACGATCAAGCAGATGGACATACGGTTGAGGAATGCCATTTCCGGCATGCTGACCTTCAGCGCACCGTAAAGCACCGCGTTAACCGCGATACCGAGCCAGCCGAACACGCGCGGGCACTTCGGAACGAAGAAGCCGAAGAGGAACACGCAGAGCACGCCCGGCGAGATAAAGCCTTGGAATTCCTGGATGAAGTTGAAGATCCCGCCGAAAATCGGGCTGTTCAGGAACGGAGCCAAGCCCAACGCGATGAGCACGCAGACAACGACGCCGATCTTACCCACGGAAACGAGCTTTTCCGGAGAAGCGTTCTTCGCAATCTTGTTGTAGATGTCCATCGTGAAGATGGTGGATGCCGAGTTGAGCATCGAAGCAAGCGAAGAAACAACCGCGCCGAAGAGCGCCGCAAGCACGAACCAGGTGATGCCCGGCTTCATGAGCTTCTTGAGAAGCGTCGGGAACGCCGCGTCGTAGTCAAAGCCGACGAGCTTCGAGGAAACCTTCAGGCCTTTTTCCGGAGCATTCGCAACAAACGTTTCCGCATTCCAGTCGGCCACCTTTTGGGCAAGCGGAATACGGTCGGCGAGCGTCGTCTTATCGTCCTTGATGTCCGCAAGCAACGCCTTTACGTGAGGAACGACTGTCGCATTGAGAGCTTCTTGCGTAAGCGGCTTATCCGGATTCGCCTTATTGTAAGCAGCGATATTCTTCTCGATGAGCGCAATGCCCGTATCGTAGTTTTGGAGCATGTATTCGCCCGTCACGAAATAAACGGTCTTATCGACGTCCGCGGATTTTTCAACCGCAGCAATCGCAGCAGCATTCTTCGTGTCTGCGCTGACCTTCAGGTCGTCACGGAACAGGTTGTACGCGAGGATACCCGGAATAACGACGACAAACGGAATGATGAGCTTGAGGAACGCCGCAAAGACGATACCCATCTGACCTTCGGCGACGGACTTCGATGCGAGCGTGCGCTGCATAATGTACTGATTCAAGCCCCAGTAGAAGAAGTTCGGAATCCAGAGACCGAGCAAAAGCGCCGTCCACGGAATCGACGGGTCGTCCGCCGGACGGATCATGTGGAGCTTGCCGCCGATGGAGTTCATGCCGCTGACGGCATCACCCGCATTGAGTTGGATAAAGCGATCAACTCCGCCCGCATTCTGCAGGCCTTCAACCGTCGCGCCGGAATTGGCCGCAGCCGATTGAATGAGGTGTGCAGGATCGGCATCCGCGAGCGCCGTAATCGCGAGGTACGCCACCACGCCGCCGCCGAGAATGAGCGCCGAGCCCCAAATCAGGTCCGTCCAGGCACAAGCCTTCAGACCGCCGACAAAAACGTAAACCGCCGCACAGACAGCGATGATGATACAGCCGATGAGAATGTTGCCGTCAACCAAGCCGCTCAGCGTGAACGCGCCGTTCGCAAGCGTGTTGAAGTCAATTCCCGTAACGCCTTCCGCACCGAAGAAGAAGACCGCGATGCACTTTGCCCCCGCGAAGATAACGCCCGCCGTCGGAACACCGACGAGGATGAGGAGCGTACAAATCGCCATAATCGAGCGCGAAGCCAGGTTGTAGCGCGTTTCCAGGAATTCCGGAATCGTGTAAACGCCGCAACGCAGCAACTTCGGAAGGAAGAAGAATGCCACCACGACGAGCGTAATCGCCGCGAGCCATTCATAACCGGCAATGGCAAGCCCCAACCAGTCTGCCGCCTGACCGGACATCCCGACGAACTGCTCCGTCGAAATATTCGCGGCAATCAGCGAGAAACCGACGAGCCACCAAGACAAACCGCGCCCGGCAAGGAAGTAGTCCGCCGCGCTCGTGTCCTTCTTTTCTTCGCCCTCAACTTTTTTCGGGCGTGCTTTATAGATACCGAGTCCGATGACACCTACGACCGCCACGCAAAACAGCACGACGTCGAGCATACTCATCACACTCTGGGCAGACTCTGCCGCTGCCTGAGCCAATATACATGTGTTTAGCATAAATTTAGGAGTGAAATTAAGCAGATATAAACCTTGGAATGATACCCCGTTCCCGCGCCGGAGCAAGTTTGAATTCAAGCAAAACGCACTACCGCAGTCCTCCCCCCGCTCGCAGCGGGGAGAGAGATTAAAGATTAAAGAGGAAAGATTAAAGAAAGAGCTTAGAGCTTAGGGCTTGAAGCTTAAAGAACACGCGGAGAAGCCAGACATAGGTAACACTTTAGAGTCAGACATAGGTTACACTTCTAAGCATTCGGAATTCGGGATTCGCTATTCGCAATTGGCTCCTCGAGCCTGTGCTCCGGAGGTGCACGACATAGGATAACCGCACCACGAAATCGTCCCCAACGCACGTAGCGTCCCTCTCTTTAATACTTCTTTCTATCCCGCCAAACGGGGCTAGCTTCACACACAAAAGAGCGCCCCGGAATCCCGAGACGCTCTTTTCTCTAAGCTTTAAGCACTAATCTTTAAGCTCTTATTTCCGGCGACGGCGCGTGCCGACGAGCACCAGCGCGCCCAAGCCCGCCATCAAACCGAACATCGACGGTTCCGGCATGGCAACCGCGTAACCGGAGAAATCCTTCGCCGTAAACGAAAGCTTGCCGTTTTCCAGCTTCTTGTCCGTAACAACAGACGTAACGTCCGTCCATTCTCCGTTTTCTTCGTGGAGAATACGGAGGCTTTCAAGAACTTGCCCTTCGCCGACGTCCATCGTCACCGTAACACCGGTTTTGTTCTCTCCTTCTCCGTTGTCGATATTGAACGACCAAGCAGCAAGAACGACGCCGCCGGAGACAGCCTCAATAACGCTGATTTCCGAAGCATCCGTAATTTCCGAAGCCCCGTTGACAGTAATGGTTCCCGTCCCGGAAGAAAGCTCAACCACCTTCCCGTCTGCATTCTTGAGCGTGATTTTGTTCACATCTTTGACCTGGCTCCCAGCCTCAACCTTATTGAAGCTAATGTTACCAGTGCCTCCATTCTTGTTGTCAACCATCGCAAGCAGGCTGCTCGAAGAGAGAGTCAGCGTCGCACCTTTCGAAACAACAATCTTATTTCCGGTAATTTCCGTCGCTTCCAGATAGCTTTCACCGGAAACCGTAATCGTACCATTATTCGTCAACATTCCCACGCTCAAGGAAGAATCGTTGAGTTTAAAATTACCGGTAACCTTCACCGCCGTTCCGACCTCCACCGTCAATGCCGATTCGCTCATCGTCAGATTTTTAATCGTAACGGCCTCAGCAACAGTACCCTCCACACCATCATCTACCGTAATGGACGAATTGCTCATGGTAAGCTTGTTCAAAATCGTCCCTTCCGTGCTATAGTAGGTATTTTCATTTCTCAAGGCATGTCCCTTGATATTCATTACGCTATTTTCCATCTCTTGGGCTCCTAAAAGCCCTTTCCCAAATGCAGCTACACCATTAACGGAAATATTGGAATCTGTAAATTTAGCGGTTCCTGTCATCCCCAAATCACCCACAACAATATCTGCACTTTTAGCATCTAAAACAGCGCTCCACAACACCGCTACACTGTTCGTATCAAAATCCATAGTTGCTCGCTCCCCTCCCGACTCACCGACATACAATCTACCCCCGTCGATGTGAGTATAGGGATTAACAATGCCAGAATGAGGAGTAACATTAAAAGATGCCCCCGCTTTAACTGTGATCGTCTTATCAATTCTGAGCATGTTGCGCTGTACTTTCAAAGCAGAGCCAGACCCAATAACCACGTCCCGCCCAATTTTATTTTTGTTATTAGAATCACCTACATAGCCGACAGAGCCACTATTCTCATCTACAATAATTTTATCCGAAGAACCTGTATTTTGATAAGCCGCGTTCCAGTCCGCGTACTGCCCCGTAGGACCTACATGGACTTCTTTGCCCATAAGCATAGTTGAATTCATCGCGGCGGCCGCGACGAGAGTTGACAATACGAATTTAACTGTTGTTTTCATGATTAGTATTAAAAAAAGAGTTCCGTCTAAAATGAACGCTTTTGAAAACCGTTGCAATAGAAAATTTACATAAAAGTATTCTACTTAATTTGTAGGGATTCAAGAGTTAGCCTGCGAGGCGCATAAATAAAAGGATTGCGGCACATTGCAAATCGACGGCCGGGATATTTTTTTTCTTAGAGCTCGCCGGATTTTAGCTCCGGAATTGTCGAATTTGCGAAAAATGTAAGACAAAACGAAAAATAAAATCCGATTTATTCCTGCATAAAAACTGAGTTTTCGCGTTTTGTCCGACGGTTTTCAAATCCGCCGACGCGCTCGCACCGCAGGCGTATTCGTAAAATTCGTGTTATTCGCGGATCGCTCTTCCCCTTCCCCCGCTCCGCAGGCATAAAAAAAGAACGCGGAAACACCCGAGGGTATTTCCGCGTTCTCCGGATATGACCTCTAAATAATTAGAGAGCGACTTCAGCCGTTTCGTTCGTCGAAAGGTTCGTCACCGTGACCGTCGTGTCATTCTTGACGATCTTGTATTCCACGCCGTTGATGTCTTGAGCCAAGAGCGGGTTTTCGCCGGTCCAGAACTGGATGGAATTGAAAACGACGACGTCGAGGAAGCCACCGATACCGTAGCAGATGCCGCCCGGGATGATGAACAAGATTTCATTTACCCACTTGTTCTGGGAAATTTCACCCGTGTTGTACTTGTAAACCGTCTTGACGCAAGCGAACGTGTCCGCTTTGCGGTTGGAGTCACCGAGGCAACCCGTGAGCATAGCTGCAGCTGCGATTGCAGAAGCGATAATTGCGATCTTCTTCATAGTATTTTGTATGTTTGTATTTGGGGGTTAAAAAAATGGATTAAATCAGCGGGTAGCCGGAGAACGGCGAGGGTTCGCCCTTGTTGCGGCGGCGGATGGATTCCACGTATTCGTCGCGGAACTTCGCAATCCCGCCCTGCACCGGCCAGGCTTCACCTTCGCCGTGCGCGCAAATCGTGCGTCCGCAGATATTGTCGGCCACGTCCTTGAGCGTATCGATGTCTTCTTCGGAGCCGTTGCCGTCGCAAATGCGCTGCGTGATGCGCGCCATCCACATCGAGCCTTCGCGGCAGGGCGTGCACTGTCCGCAGGATTCGTGCTTGTAAAATGCGTTCAGATTCGCGAGCGCCTGGATCATTTCGACGGAATCGTCAAAAACGATCATCCCGCCGGTACCGATGGACGAACCGCAGGCCATGAGGCTCGCGGAATCAAGCGGAACATCTTCCAGATAGACTTCCTTTTCGTTCCCTTCGACGTCCTTGATCTTGTATTTTTCGTCGAAACGAAGCGGCTTCATGGACGAACCGCCCGGAATAATCGCCTTGAACTTGCGCCCCGGAAGCGGACCGCCGCACATGTCGTTGAGCAGTTCGCCGACCGTGACCGAGCCCGTCGCGATTTCAAAAACACCCGGATTCGCCACCAGACCGGAAACGTTCATGATACGCGTTCCGGAGTCGCCCTTCACGCCGATCGCCGCATACTTGTCGCCGCCCATTTCAACGGCATTCAAGCACTGGCAAACCGTTTCGACGTTGTTCACGACCGTCGGGCAATTGTAAAGGCCGAGCACCGCCGGGAAGTAAGGCGGCTTAATACGCGGCTGCCCGCGTTTACCTTCGAGCGCTTCGAGCAAACCGGTTTCTTCACCGCAGACGTAGGCGCCTGCACCGCGATGGACGACGATTTCGAGCGAAAAACCGCTGCCGAGAATGTTGTCGCCGACCAAATTTTTCGCACGCGCTTCTTCAATCGCCTTTTCCAAAATCTGCGCGCCGTGGATGAATTCACCGCGGATAAAGATACACGCCTGCTTCGCCTGCGTCGCGTACGAACAAAGCACGATGCCTTCGATGAGCTGGTGTGGATCGTAGTAAATCACCCAGCGGTCCTTGTGCGTACCCGGTTCGGATTCGTCAGCATTGACCACAAAGTAAATCGGTTTTCCGGACTTGCGATCGAGGAATTTCCACTTCATGCCCGCCGGGAAGCCCGCACCGCCGCGGCCCTTGATACCCGCCTTCTCGACCTCGCTACAAAGCGCCGCGGGATCCCCCGCCTTCAACGCTTTCTTCAGCGTCTCGTAGCCGCCGTTCTTAATGTAACAATCAATGTCCGGCGTGTAACCCGGCGTGCCGATACGTTTGTAAATAATGCGTGTTTCTTTCGCGTGAGCCATGAGAAATTGGGATTTATTTTTGCGAATGCTATCACGTTCCCGTAAAAAACACAGGCTTTTTTACGAAGAATCTTAGTATAAGCGACGTAAAACGAAAAAATGTCCGCACAAAAGCCCCCTGCGATTCAGTTCCGGGCAGCCTAACCCACGGGCACGCCTCTGCCGAAAACCGGATCGCCGCCCGTAGCCCCGGCACCCTTGGGCTGCAGACACACCTCCAGACCGAGCGCACGCGCCACCCGACAAAACGTATCGATACGCGGCGTGCTCGAACCGCTCTCAATCCGTGCCAACGACGGTTGCGGCAAGCCGCAACGCTCCGCAAGCGCCTTTTGCGTCAGGCGCTTCCGTGTACGGGCCTCAATCATAGCGGCGACCAGCTGCGCCGTCATCTCCGCCGCCGAAAGCTCCTCCGGCGTACAAATTTCTTTCAAAAATTCAATCGCATCGCTCCCGCGTGCCGGACACCTACTCTTACTCATCTTCATTCCTTTCTACGAATCGTTTCATATTGCGTTCCGCCCGCTCAATCTCCCGACGCGGTGTCTTTTGGCACTTCTTTATAAAGAAGTGCAACAAAACAAACTCGTTGTCAGACGATGCAAAAAACAGGATTCTGCTCTTCAGCGAACGTAATTCCCAAATCGCTCCCGAAAGATGCTTCACCCAAGACTCCCCGGCCAAAGTTCCCAAGCGCTCCAAAACCTTAAACGCCTCGGCAATTTTTTTAGCGCGAACGCGGGTATTTTTCCCGCCTCCGTCAACCCATTCGCCAATTGCCTCCTTAACCGGTTCCCTACCGCGAGCATCTCTATAAAAAACAATTTTGAATATAGATTATAGCATATTCGATATTACTCAATAGCATTTTTGATATTTCTTCCTCATCCCTAAAGTATGAAATCGGCGCCGCAAGCGGACTCGCGACGCCGCAGCCGGGGGAGCTACCCTCTCCCTCAGCATTCCATACCGCTACCGCTTCCTGCGGCGCAGACAAAGCAACAGCGCCGCCGCCCCCGAAAAAGCACCGAACGCAGAAGGCTCCGGAATCGCCGCCGTCTCGAACTTAAGGTCGGAAAGCGTAACGCTCCCGCCCGTAGCCACCGGCACCCGAAACGCCAACACCGACAAATCCTTCAGCGCCTCGTTCGAGAGCGACTCAGTCGTCACCGCCTCTCCACCGCCGAGCGAGAATGTCGTCGAATACGTTCCCTCCGCCGTCTTCAAAATTTTCAAGAGAAAGTTGTAGGCCTTCCCGGCCTCCGGAGCCGCAAACTCCTTTGCGTAAGCGGCCCCGCGCACTCCGCCGGAATTAGGCGATAAACAAGTCGAAGGGCCGGAAGGCTTGTTGCGATTGTAAGTCAGCTTCTGCGAAGTCAAAAATCCCGTCATGCCGTTCGTCATGGTAGAAGCAAGCAACCCCGTCGACTTGCTGTTATAAGCATGCTTTAGGGATTTTTCTGCCAACGCGGCATCCAAGGTCGCCTGATTGTAAGCCCCGGCATTAAAAAGCCCGACAACGGTATTTGCATTTGTTCCGCTGTAAATCTTATCCAAACTCAAAGTTCCCGAAACTTGCAGAGACTCGCCCTGCTTCAAAGTAACAGGATTGAAATAACAGAAAACCAAGCAATCATATCTGGAACTCCCGATGCTAATGCTGTTTTCCGTCTTACTGATTGTCGGCGTGCCGTCGCTACGGATCGCATACCAATTACTCTCGTCGTAAAAACTTGCGGCATCGCTAAAATCAATCGCCGCCTGCAACGTTCCCGCCGCCAACAAACAAGTTCCGCTCAGGAAAAATAAGTACTTCTTCTTCATAAGTCTTTCTATTTTTGGAGTAGATTGAAATTGCGCCGTCCGCTCCTCGAACACCATCACAATTTCTATCTAAATAATAGACTTTACACCCTCTCGCGCAAGCACTTTCTCCAAAACTTTAAATTTTAATAAACACCTCACGCAATAGAGGGTCTCAGATAAAAAAGAGCCTCCCGCGGTGCGCATTGTTAAGAGGCGTGGGAGGCATTCGTGTCACGTTTCAGAGCTTACCCTATAGGGGCAAGCTGTTGGCGTGCACGCCGAAAACATACGAAAACTCGCTACTTCAAGCGTTGAACAGACTGCGCAATTAACGCAACGCTTTCCGCAAATCGACGAGCCCGCTCTGCCGGTGACGGCGGCGGCAAAAGCCCTGCCGATTCGCAGAAACCCTTGAGCGTATCAACGCCAACGCGAACCGAGTTTTCTTCAAATCCATTTTCTCTTATCTCCATTTTTACACCTCCTTTCCATGCCCGCATACGTTGCTCTTTAAGGAGGTAAAAATCAACTGCCTTTATAGCGAATGATGAAACAATCTACAACTATCACACAGGAGGAAATGTCCTCCGAAATGTTTCCCGTCCCCAAAAAGTCCTGTGCTCAGTTCTGCGTCTCCCTATTTACGCATTCCTGATACACAGAAAGAATTATCCGCAAGATCCGCCTTACGCCACGGAAGCTTTTTGGGCTCCCTCAAGGGGCATCTACCAACCAATATTTCACCCACGCAAGATAGCGCCACGCGACACGAACGGATTCGACGGGACCGATGTACCCTTTAGCCCGAATTTGCGGAACACGGATATCGTGCCACTGGGAATAAATCCAAAAATGCTCATACCCCGCATCCCGGAAAAGCCGCGCCGCACGGCGCTCCTGCATCTGATCCGAGGCAATAATCAGGCGCGACTGCTTAGTAATTCCCGGCAACGACAAAATGGTCTGCGGATGATCCGCCGTCCGCTTCGGGAAAATATCCAATTCAATCCGTTCCCGAGGAATATTCGCTCCCAACAAAACGTCAAGCAACGCCTCCTCGTCGGCACTAACGATAATCCTATCCGCTTTCCCAGCATGATAAAGCTTCACAGCATCCGCGCCTCGCATCGACTGCCCACCCAACACCACAATCGCATCCGCCCGTTCCGGCAGTTCGTCAAATGGGGTCGCCTCAGACTGCCACTCGAGCAAAATAACACCGAGCGGCGTGTACGCCACAATACCCCATACGCCAAAGAACAAGAGGCTAAAGCATAAATTTCCCCACAGAAGAATCTGAAGCCCTTTTCTAAAAACTCGGCGCATACGCTCTTGCATAAAGCTAATTTTCGCTACAAACGCGTTCGAAAAAATATTTTAACGGTTCCACGTAGGCGCGATAATCAAACGCTGCCCGCCCTGATTGATAGCAAACATTCCGAATCTCCTCCCTCTTCTCGTCAGGCATCTTTGCCAAGGCGGATAGTTTTTCCGCAAGAGCCTCGACGGAAAAATCATCTGCTACAAGCGCATTCTTTCCGTCTTCAAAGAAATACGGCATCTCCCCCAATCGCGTCGTAACGACAAGTCCCCGCGACGCAACATATTCACACACCTTATTCGGGAATCTTGCCGAATCTTGAATCGTATCTCTTAAAGGAATCAATAAAGCTTCAGCCCCCTTATAGGCTTTTACAAGGTCCTCGTACGGCAACCCGCTGACAATTTCCACCTCGTTCGGATATTCTCTCCGCAACAACTCCCGGGCTTCTTTTTTCCCTCCGAGAACAAGCTTTAACCGCGTCGTTTTCTTAAGCTCCGTTGCTTTCAAATAAGCCGCCCAAATCAGGTCTATTACTTCCCGATACTCAGCTGAACCGCAAAACAAAATATACTTTCCGCAATCGGCGTTCTTAGAAATCGTCGAAAAATACTCAAAATCACAAATCGGAGGCACCTTACACGACGGGAAATTCTCTCCGCGTATTTTTTTCGCATGTTCCTCCAAAAATGTTGAAATCGGAATCACTCCGTCCACAAACCGACATCCCCATCTATCAATTAGCGACGCATTAATGCGGGAATACAGCCCTCTTTGAGGAATCCCGCTCCGAAATTCCACATAAGAATAGACGGTCTTCGTCCCGATAACCCGAGAGACCAAACAATAGAAAATCAAATCGATAAAATGCCCGGAATAGACGTGAAGAACATCAATCTTTCCAATTCGGTTCTCTTTTAAAATCGCCCAAAACTCCTTGAAATAGGCCAACGCATACAAGATGAGACTCTTTTTCCTCTTCGGAGAAAAAAGCTCCACAATCTTCGAAAAACCGCCACGCGGCTCTCCCGTCTGCGGGAACGGATAGCGATTCAAGACAACCGCCTCGTTCCCGCCATCTCTTACCGCATCAGCAAAAAATCGGAGCCGAATATCCGCCGCCCGCTTGCTGTAAGGCACTCCACCTAAACCGACAAAAAGGATTTTCATGACAAATAATCTTTTAATTTTCCTTTCGTTTCCTCTGAAAAACTCCTAATCACCCGACAAGGATTCCCTGCTGCAATCACATTATCGGGAATATCTTTCGTCACCACACTTCCGGCACCAACAACACTATTTTCACCAATCGTGACACCCTTTAAAACAAGTACGTTCGCTCCAAGCCAAGCATTTTTCTTGATCAAAATAGGCTTTGGAACTCCCGATCTCGGGTCATCCAAATGAGCATCCCCGTCCATAATCGTCGTATTGGCTCCGACACGCACTCCATCCTCAAGCGTAATTTCCCGAAAACACCAAATGGACACTCCGGAAAATCCGCATCGATCCCCAATTTTAAGCGTTGCCCCACCCTCTGCCGACAATATACACCGATGGTTCAGCCCGACAAGGTTCCCGCATTCTTTCGAAATAAACCGACATCCGGGTCCAAGGCTTATTTCAGCTCCGCGCCCCTTAGAGAAATAGGGGAATCCGCAAAACCAAGAACGACCATGCAGTCGGATTCCCAACAAGCGCAAGACAATCCACACGAACGGCGTCGCCAACAAATACCAAAACTTACAAAAAAGTCGGTGCATTCCTTACCCTTTACCCTTGTTTCACAATTTTTTTATAAACCTCAAGAAGCACCTCTGCATTCTTCTTCCCGTCATGACGCTTCCGAGCAACATTCCGCATACCAGGAGACATTACTTCCGCAGATTTCCCTGCCCGGAAAACATAACGTATCCAATACGCGAGCAACGACGTATCTTCCGCTCGATAGACAAAGCCCGTCTTCTTGTGTTCTACCAAATCCAGAACTCCGCCAACGTCGGAAGCAACAATCGGCGTACCCAGACACTGGGCTTCACAAACGGAATTCGGAGAATTTTCAATCGTAGAGGGAGAGACAAACACATTCGCTTTCAAATATTGTGCTTTCATCTCTTCTGCGTTCAACGCACCCAAGAAATGAAAGCGATCTTCAATTCCCCGTTCCCGCATCAGATTCAGACAAAGCTTTCCGTATCCACCTAAGAAGCCGTGTTCCCGCTTTAAAATATTCCCGCCTCCGATAAAAACCTGCGTATCCGGAAATTCCCTAAGCACCTCTGGCAACGCCCGAATCAGAAAATGCAGCCCTTTAATCGGATACCCCGCCTGACTCAGAAAAATCGTATGCGGAACACATTTTTCATAAGTCCACGTCCCCGAGTAAAATTCAGGGCGCAAAGTTTCTTCAACATGGTGATACCGAATCGACGGATTCAAACGCTCCGCATGAGCGCGATCCCATGATGTCCGCCCGATGACACTTTTCAGGCGCCGAATATGCTCTTCCTCCAAACGTCCGCGAAGCGCGAACGCCAGTTTTCGAAAACTAAGCAAGCGCAAGCGCAGTAAATCATAAACAGAAAAGCTTCTCACCAAATCCTTTCGCGAAACGCCGTCCAAATAGTGCCGTGCAATAACTCCAACCAGGCCTTGAATAGAAGAGATAACGCCCTCGCTCCCGCACGCTCTCAAATATGCCAACCCATGAGGCTGTTCCGTTCCGTGAATATGAACCACATCCGGGCGAAATTCATCTTTAATCCGCCTCCACAGAGCCTCTAAATTCACATCGTAGCGTTGGCGAGAGCGCTCCGGAAGTAAGTAGTAATCAACACCACCTATTTTTTCGTGGAAAAGCTCTGCGCGCTTATCCAACGTCGCAACCGAAAATTCTATTTCAGGGCAAACTCGCTTTAATGAACAAAGTGACTCAAACATCCATCCACCAACAACGTCTCTCCTCCGCCCGGTCTTTTCCAAAACGGGAGGGAGCAAAATATTCGTAATCCAAAGAATTTTCATTTTATCCATTCAAAATAAAATTCCTGTCCATTTACCACCTGTGAGTAAAAGAATCGATAAAGGACAACATACCCTAGAAATCCTCCCCACCATACAGCTCTCGCTGTTAGATCACGAGATTGCCCGACATAGATTCCGATAACGATAACGACAATTTCCATATAGTGGAAAAGTCGAGCCATCCCATAAACAATAAGGGAAATATACGAAATCCAAATTAGAAAAAAAATCATCCTCGCAGAGAATTGAACGACATCCCCTCCGCGAATAAATAAAAACGGAATGAGTAAAATAATCGACAATGCCGCACCTCCGACAGCTCCTCCATCTCTAGGTCCATGAAAATATCCGCCATACCCCAATACGCCTGCGATAAATGGTAACACGACCGGAATGGACGCATATGCCACCAGAATCCCCCAATTTACAATTGCACCGTATTTCTTATCCGGAATAAACCAATACCACGGCAAGGCAAATATCGCGCTTTTATGAAAGCACATCGCAACCAAAACACTTAGACAATACGCGAATAACTTCTTTTCGAAAATATAACTGAGCCCAAATACGAGGACAGAAATTGCGAGAAACTGGCGAGTTACATTAAATGACGGAATTAACATTGCCACCAAAAACACCGTATACCCAATCCACCATGTATTCGTTGCGACATTCCCGTGCTCAATAGGAAGGCTTGTTCTGGATGAAAATATTTTCGACAACCTCACACACCCGCAATAAACAAGCGCAAGACAAATTCCATGAACAGCAGCAAACACGTATGTCCTATTTTCAAAAACGTTTACAAGGATCCAAACGGAGATAGCGTATCCGTATTCTCCTGCATGAGATTGAAATATCTCTTCCCAAGGGAACGCAAAATTCAAACCAGAAAGAGTCTCTGCTCCCTTCAAATATCTGACATAGTCCTCTCCGACCAAACTTCCTCGAGCACCGGAAAAGATTGCCGGAATAAGAATCGCTAATAATCCCCAAAATCTGTTTCCGCTCTTCGCATGCGCCCAAGATAAAAGAGTAGCGCTAAAAAAAACAGATAGATACAGAAAACATGTACCCCACTCAATATAACCTCCACTCGTCATATCGTAATTCTTCCTATTTATTTTAGATTAAAGAACACGGACCGTTTTCAACCGATTCTTTGTTGGCCAAACCCATGATACGAACAGCCGCCACCTGCGGGCTCCATTCATTTTGCATCGTTTCGTATGCGGCGACGGAAATGCGTTCCCGCCAAGCAGCATCGTCCAATAATCGACAAGCCTTTTTCGTCAAGTCGTCTAAGCTACACGATTTGAATAAGAAACCATTTTCTCCATCTCGGATAAGATACGGGGCGGATCCGATTTCATCGCCAACAACGCATGCACATCCCGCGCCCATAGCCTCATTGAGTACCGCGCCCCAACCTTCTTGACGGTTAGACGTAAACAGGAAAATACTGCTTCCCCGCATTTTTTCTAAAATCTCTGCATTCGGCAAATTGCCGATTAGCGCAACACAATCACCGACATTCAGTCTTCCAACTAATCGTTTCGCCTTCTCCCAATCTTCGCCGCCGCCCGCCATGCGCAGACGGAATTTATAGCCGGCATCTTTTAGTTTTCGAGCCAAGAGAATTGGCAAATCCCATCGTTTCCAGTCGATAAACCGGGCGCACCAAAAAATATCGATGCATTCCCGATTCCGCTTTGAAAAAACGGAGTCGATATCCAGCTTAGGGCACTCCGGGAAATACCCCCACTTGTAACGCCGTCCTCTATAAAGCCCAAACAAATCCAAATCCTTCGTCAAAAACGCGCTAGAGCAAAGCACCGAGACATTCGGCTTCCGGCTCCAACGAAAATGATATTTAAAAAGCGATTTCCATAATCCCAAAGAGAAATAGTCTCTCGGCACCCGTTTGAACCAGCGCTCCGAATAAATGAACGTCTGTTTCCCCGACTCCACGCGCTTTTCCACCCATGAATACGGAGCAGCACCAATTACCACGACATCTGCCCCATCTACGAATCGCTGAGCTTCAATCCTCTTCCCCTCGCTTTGATACGCAAGGATATTGTAAGAAACTTTCCGGCAATCCGGATACCCGCTTTTCAAAAACGATTCCGGTGTCTCCGTCGTCGAAATAAAACGGTAATTCTCTCCCAATCTCCGATAAAGCTCATCCGCCACCGGTGTTTGATGATGATTCAAAAAATTAGAAACAAAAACGATTTTCATTTTACTTCCACCATGCGGAAAATGAGTGCATTGGCTTTCTTTCCTCCACGGGAGGAAGCACCATAAAATCGCCATATGTCACAAAAAGATATTCGTTAAATCCTACCATCGTTTTGTACTTTTTCCCCTCAAACTCAATATCAACAGATTCACGAACCGCTCTTCCACGAAAGCATCCATGAATACCAATACCTCCACTCATATTGTAAACGTACTTTCCCTCTCCCTGATGATTCCTCACAAAGGAATCATATCTGCTAAGGAAAAACCGATGACCTATAACCCTGAACACGGGATAAATTAAAGTTTTTAAAACTCTTTTTTTCGCAGACGGCTCCCTAGAAACCCACGTCCATTTATTTGCCGAAACAGCTCGCGAAACACCCAAAAGGAGACTTAAGAAGCTCGCTCTTAAAAACCAAAAGATAAAGCGACGCATTCCCTCCGGAACACATTCTAAAGGGAAAATATCGATATATACTCCAATTTTAAAATTCTCGCCAAAAAGCGACTCAACCATCTCCGTTCTATCATCAATAACTTTGGCAAACGGATATTGATATTTCTTATCAGTCTCCAAAGAGAGGAGCTTGGTATTTTCCGGAGAATTTGCCGAAAACAGTTTGATAAATTTATCGTAATCGGCACGAGGCATATAGAGATCGAGATCGTCGTCCCAAGGGATGTAGCCTTTATGACGTACCGCTCCGATAAGGGTGCCGCTTGAAAGGAAATAGGTAATTCCGTTTTTTTCACAAAAATCATGAACTTTATCCAGAATTCCTAACTGAATCTGTTTTAGTTCCTCGTGAGTTATTTCTCTCATAATCACAAATCTTTAGTCTGTTAAAAGCTTGTCTGCCCAGTTAAGAACGCGGTCAATTGTCGGCATTAGGATGTTATTTTGCACTGCAAGCTGCTTAATGATTTTCATTCCGAAAGGAATATCTTCCGTAAAATAACGATTTTTTACGTCGGGAATAAATCCTCCGAAAACGGCGAGCATCGGAGCACGGATTTTTTGAAATGCAGGAATACCTTTTAGTTTTCGAGTTAAATCTGAAGCAGTTTTGCACTCGTAATAATCCAAAAGCCGAGGAATTGCACCCGGTGTTACGGGAAGTTTTTTTAGAAGCTCGAAAAATTCTTCATCTGATTTAATTAAAATCTCCGATGAGAAATCATCCCAATCGTCGTAAAAAAGCGTATGCTCGGAATACGGCGTTTCCCCGTCCCAATCTTTCCACATTCCGTAAAGTCTGCACGGATGCAGCAGCGGATTAGAGTTTGTAAGAGCCGCGTCCCAGAACGACTTAAGAAGTACGGTCGGCGTTGCCAAAAGGTTTTCAATTTTTTGGCGAAATGCTTCTTGGCTATCATCGGACGGAAAATCTTTCGTCGCCAAACGAATTTCATTCTTATAGCCGAGCAAATCCGCCGATTTTCCGTATTCGGAAACACGAGCGATGTACGGCACGCGCTGAAATCCAAAGAGTGGCGTTCCAACGGGAAGAGTTTCTTGAGCGGCAAAGAAAAAACCGGAACTCGAAACAACAGATCCGACAGCCGTTCCCGCACGAAGATAAGGTGCAATTTTTTCAAGCGTCGCGCGAATTAAATATCCGGGAACGCAGAGGAGAACAAAATCCGCTTCCGGGACGACCTCATTAGCCAACGCTGATTTTCGGGAAAGTTTTCCGGAAAATGTCCCCCCATCGCAGGCAAAAACCGTGATTTCGTCTCTCCATTTATCCGCTCTTTCAGAAAGCAGGCTTACGCGAAACCCGCGAGCAGGGGCAGTTCCTGCGATAACGGTTCCGAGTGACCCTCCTCCGCAAATACAAAGATTATTTCCAGATTCCGACATACACTAAAACCCTTTCAACGTATCAACGAGCTTATCGTTATCTGCAGTATCGCGAACGGCGAGTCGAATATAGTTTCTCCCGCCGAATGCCGCTTTCGTCGAGCAATCTTTGATGAGAACATCCGCTTCATTCAGAAGTTTTGCCGTCAGCTCTCCTGCAGTAAATTTCCCCGTAATTTCACAAAGGAAATAATTCGCCTGAGAGGGGATCACCCGCAGGAACGGAATTTCGGAAAGCCGTTTTTGGAAACGCTCCCGTTCTGCGATAAACTTTTTACATGCCTTGCGGTAGTCGCCTTCGTATTTCCCGAAAATCTGCATATAGAACTCGGCAAAAGAGTTAATATTCCAAATCGCGACATCCTTCTTCATGCAGGAAATCAATTCCTCGTCCGAAGATGCCAACACGCCAAGACGCAATCCGGGTACCCCGTAGGATTTTGAAATCGATTTCATTACGATGAGCTCCGGATAAGCATCCAAAATATCGTTGCGAAGCAACGTATTGTCATCTCCCTCTGCAAAATCGACAAAGGATTCATCGACGATGAGACGGATTTTCCGTTCGTGCGCCCACCGGGCAAGCCCGATAATTTCTTCTCTGGGAATAAAATTCCCCGACGGATTGTCCGGATTGACAAGCAAAAGTGCGGAAATTTCTTTATCCGCAAAGAAAGTTTTCAAGTCCTCCGCAGTGTAGGAAAAATCAGCATTTCCGGGAACAAAGACTTCCACTTCCGATTTTTCGCGGCGATTCGGATACTCTTCAAATGTCGGAAGAGTTACACCGAGTTTTCCCGGAAGCGATTCCATGAGGCTCTTGATGAGCTCTGCCGCGCCATTTCCAACGACAATTGAGCTTTGGCGTACACCAAAATATTTCCCCGCGAGCAAAGAATTCACCCCCATGCCCGACGGATATTCAGCCAAAAGCACATCAAAATTTGCTCGCAACTCGTCACGCATACGCGGAGACGGAAAATACGGATTTACCAAGTAACAGAAATCCAAAAGACGCGGAAAACGCCAATAACCGCCATAACGGCGGAAATATTTTTTCAAGCGTTGGTCTTTTTCCGCGAAGATCGCCTCTGCAATATCGAGGTCTTGAACATCGTCGATTTCGTACCAATTCTCGCCGGAAAGCGGAAGAGCCTTGAGCTCCACCTTGTCGAGCATCGTAATGACACGCAAAACCTGCTCGTAATACTCATTGTTTCCAAGTGCCTTCGTGTAAGCTTCAAGGAACGGAACATAATGCGAACGGGAAAACTCCGCACAGAATTTGTAAATATTGACCGTTTTGTAATACGTATCCGTTTCCGAGTACTTGAAAGCGGATTTCGGAATGAAGCTTACAATGTCACATTCATCATTGATGCGAACCATCGTCCCGTCCATCCACGTCTCATATTTGGAAACGAGCGCAAGATTCGGGAACGAATCGCCGAGAATTTTGTCGAGGACGGCATCTTCAACGATAAGATCGGACTCGAGCAAAAGCGTATCTTCCGCAACGAGGAAATCTTTTGCAAGCGCGAGGGAGTAAATGTTGTTTGTTTTATCGTAAATCGGATTTTCGACAAAAACTATCGGTGTCCCCTCAACGGAATTGCCAACGTGTGCTTTCAAATTTTCCGCCTGATAGCCGACGACCATCACAATTTTCGAAAGGTTCAGTTTCGAAAGCTGAGCGAGCATACGATCAATCAACGGAACTCCATTAACCTTGACCATGCACTTCGTGTTCCCGCTTGTCAGTTCGCCCAAGCGCTTGCCCATTCCGGCTGCTAAGATTATCGCCTGCATAAATTTATTGGTTTATCAATTTTTTAAGAAAAGGAATTCGTCCCCCTAAAAACGTTGTAAGAAAAGCCCTCTCGCTTTTATCGAATCCAAGGGTCCAAACAAAAAGAGCCGTAAACGCACAAGCACAGACGCTTGACGCAAAAAACTGTGCCCATCCGGAAGGAAAATACGGGAAGCACAAAAGCGGAATACATGCCGACAAAAACCCTATCGAGAATACTTTGAAAATAACCCGAAAGAGGAATTTCCGGCACGGCAACCCGATTTTCCCACGTAGATAAAAAACACGCCAAAGCGTTGTGAGGAAATTCATCACGACGCGAATCCCTAAAGCCCACGTCGGAGAAAACCCAAGCTTCAAAACAGCATAAGCCAACGGCAAGTTTGCTAAAATCAGCAGACTAACGATTAGCTGATAATTGCGAATCTCTCCGGTCGCCTGAACCGACATCCATAGAGGTGCAGAAAGCGAGCTAAGCAAAGAATAAGCGAGCGTCAGCCGGACAAACATCGACGTAAACTCGGGAACTTCTCCAAGCCAAACTTCCAAAATGAAATCAATATTCAGACAAATCGGGAGAACCAGAAAAAACGTTAGAAAAAATGAGAATTTCGATGTCCTAAAAATAAGCGAAATAAAGCGTTCCCGCTCGTTCGCCGCGTAAGACTTTACGAGCTGAGGATTAAACGCGATTTGGAAACTAGAAACAAACTGATAGACAGCGGCATTGACTTGATTGGCAATGCCCATTGCAGCATTGACAACAACACCACCAAAGATATTCATCACCATGTTAATCCCTTGGGAATTACACATATCGGCAACACCGCCAAAGAGCGACCATCCGGAAAAAGAAATGAGCTGCCGGAAAAGCTCCCTATCTCTAAATGGTTTATATATCGCGGTTTGTGAGAATGCCTGACGGCAATAAACAATGTAAACAAGCTGCATCAATGCGTTGACGGCCAAAACAAGTCCCGCATAAAGAATCAGTTTGTCGACTTCCCCGATTGACAAGAAGTAAACAATAACAAGGAGAAGAACTGCTTTTACAATGCTCGTCCACGCGTAAAACCCCATACGCTCATGAGCAATAATCGTCGCGTTATACGGAACGAGGAGGATGCCCAAAAGAGTTGTCGCAACCGAAAACTGGTAAACCCAATTGGCTGCAATCATGCGATCTGCGGGAATGTTCAGCTCTGCATTTAAAAACCAAAGCCCGACCGTCTCCGCTAAAAGAAGAACAAGCCCCGCGATACAGAAGTGCACCGTCAGAGACATAGAGAACACACGTCCGACTTGAACAAGATCTTTTTTCCCGAGCTCGAAATTCAGAAAGCGCTGTGTCGCCGAGGACATCGCCGCATTCAAAAACGAAAACAGCACGACCACTCCACCGACAACATTGTAGATCCCAAAGTCGTCCACGCCGAGCGTCTGCAAAACCACACGCGAAGTGTAGAGTTGCACTAGCATCATCACCCCCATCTTCACGTAGAGCATCAGCGTATTCTTGGCAATACGCTTGTTGTTCTCGGAAACTGTGGCTGCCTTCGGCATGAGAGGAGAAAGATTAAGGATTGGAGATTAAAGGGTTGTTATCTGTGAAAATCTGCTTCATCTACGGGAGGTTATTTATTGTTCAGCAGACCTTCCTCGAGGGGGAGGCAGGCGCTGAAGCGGGATTTCCAGTGGGTGAGTTCGGAGACGCGGGAACGGGCGAAGGCGGAGTCGGCATCGGAGCCTGCGTTGCGAGCGGCGGCTTCGGCTTGGGCGAGGCGGATGTCCGCTTTTTCCAAGGCGGGAACGAGCACTTCCTTTAAAAAGCCTCCGGCGAATTGTTTGAGGTCTGTTTCAGCACTGAAGTAGTCACGGCGCTCCCCGATCTTGAGGTGCACGCGCACCGCGCCGAGACGGCGAAGTAGCAAGAGCGCTTCGACGACCGAACCGCGCGAAATTTTGAGTCGGTCCTGAATTTCCTGCGCCGCAAGCGCTTCGCGGGAGCAGTAAAGCGCACCGTAAACGAGGGCAACAGATTTGCGGAAACCGAAAAGCGCGGCGGCGCGCACAAAGACGTCGAGTACAGCCAATTCCCATTCCGGAATCGCGGGCTTGGAAGCCTTCTCTACTGTAAGTTCAGGTTTCAAAGGAGTTACAAAACGAATTCGGTAATTTGGCGGTTTACGTCGTTAACGTCGTAGTATTTCTCGGCCAAGCGGCGACTTTCGCGTCCGTGCGCAGAAACAAAAGCCGGATTTTCGAGATAGAACTGCATTACAACGGCGAGGGCTTCGGCATTTCTCGCGGGAACGAGGAAGCCGTTGTCCCCCATAAGAATTTCGCCTTCATGGTCTCGCGGATCCACGGGGAGCGGTAAGTCTTCAAAGCCCTTGGTCGAGGCATCGTAACGTCGGCAGGTCTTTTCAAAGAAGACGACTTCACGGCAACCGGGCGTGTTTGCCACAATCACGGGGCGGCCGATTGCCATGGCTTCGAGCCCGGAGCGCGGCGTGCCTTCCCGGTACGACGGCAACACAAAAACGGCGGCATCTCGAATGAACGGACGGACATCGCGAGTCTGCCCCAAGTAGCGACACGCACCGCTCTGTTCCCACGCCTGAAGCTGGTCGGCAGTAATCGCAGACGGATTTACGTCGAGCCCTCCGAGAATTCGAAGCTCTGCCCTCGCCTTTTTCGATGCAAGTAGCTCCCCGGCTCGAATATATTCGCGAATACCCTTGTCCGTAACTAAACGCCCTATGAACAGAAACGTTCCCGAATCGGATTTCGCCTCGTAAGCAAATTGCTCCAAATCGATTCCGGAGCCGTAAACGCGCTTCAATGGCACACGGGAATGCTTCAGGAACGTTCCCCGTACAAAATCCATATCATCCGGATTTTGAAAAATCATACCGTCAAAACACTTCGTCGCCGCGCGATAAAGCGAAGACGCGACTGCATTTACGATTTTATATTTTAGCCCGGGACGCGGCGTGAATGCGTAACCCAAGCCTGTCACCATCGCGAACACTCGCCGGATTCCCGCAAGTTTCGCTGCAAGCCCGCCATAAATGACGGCTTTTTGCTGAAAAAGAAAGGCGACATCAATGCGTTCCCGCCGCATCAGCTTGGACATCCGCAAAACCAAGGAAATATCGGCGAACGGATTCAGCGAAGCACGACCGACGGGAATCGGCACAAATTTCACGCCAACAGCTTCCAAATCCTTTGCAGTGGCGGCACTGTTTTCACAGGCCGTCGCCACAACCTCATGCCCCAAAGCGCGCCAATGCTTAATCAACGGTAAACGGAAACCGTTGAGAGAGCTTGCGCCGCTGGATGCCACGAGGATTTTCATTCCGGAAACAGGCCTTACAGTCTTCCGTCCACCGAGTTTTTCGGGAGGAAGCCTTTGACGTCGAAGAGAACGGAGGACGGTTTACGCAGAGCGGACACGTCGAGTGTTTCGAATACCGAGTGAGCGACGGCAAGTACAACCGCGTCAAATTTTTCCTGCGGGAGCGTGTTGGTCACGTCCACGCCGTATTCGTGCTTCGCGATGGCAGGATTCGCCCACGGATCGTAAATCGTGATATCCAGATTGTATTCTTGGAGCGTGCGGACGATGTCGATCACACGCGTATTGCGGACGTCCGGACAGTTTTCCTTGAACGTAAATCCGAGGATCAAAATCTTTGAGCCGACGACCTGAATCGCCTTTTGAATCATCAGCTTAACAATGCGCGTGGCGACATATTCTCCCATGCCGTCGTTCATCCGGCGGCCCGCCAGAATGATTTCCGGATTGTAGCCGTGACGCTGTGCACATTGAGCGAGGTAATACGGATCAACGCCGATGCAGTGTCCGCCGACCAGTCCCGGTTTAAACGGCAAAAAGTTCCACTTCGTTCCCGCTGCGGCAAGCACGTCGTGCGTGTCGATTCCGAGCTTGGTAAAGATTTTCGAAAGCTCGTTGACGAATGCGATATTGATATCGCGCTGGGAGTTTTCGATGACTTTCGCCGCTTCCGCGACCTTGATGGACGAAGCCTTGAATGTTCCCGCCGTGATGACGGACGCATAAACCTCGTCAACTTTATCCGCGATTTCCGGCGTTGAACCCGAGGTGACTTTCTTGATTTTTTCAACGGTGTGGAGCTTGTCACCCGGATTAATGCGTTCCGGGGAGTAACCCGCAAAGAAATCGACATTGAACTTCAAGCCGGAGATTTTTTCGACAACGGGGAGGCATTCGTCTTCCGTGACGCCCGGATAAACCGTCGATTCGTAAACCACGATGTCTCCCTTGGAAATGACCTTGCCGACGGTCTCACTTGCGCCCCAAAGCGGAGTAAGATCCGGGTTGTTATTTTCGTCGACGGGGGTCGGAACCGCCACGACATAGAAATTGCAGTCGCGAATGTCTTCGATATCGGCCGTGCATTTAAAGCCGTTGGCGAGTGCACTTTGGAGGAGTTCGTCGGAGACTTCAAGCGTCGCGTCGTGCCCGGCGTTGAGTGCTTCGACGCGGGAACGGTTCATATCGAACCCGATTGTTTCGTATTTCGTCGAAAAAAGGCGGGCGAGCGGCAAGCCGACATAACCCAAGCCGATAACACAAATTTTAGTTTTCATTTTTAGGAGAGGGGCTGTTTGTTAGAGGTTTTCCCAATACCACTTCACGGCGGCTTTCAGCCCGTCGCGCATGGAGAATTGCGGGGCATAGCCGAGGAGTTTTTTCGCTTTGTCGATGCAGGCAAGCGAGTGCGGGATATCGCCGATACGGTTCGGACCGTGAACGACGGGAACGTCAGCAATCGCGGGATCGAATTCACTCAGAAATTCTTTCAAATTTGCGACAAGTTGATTGAGCGTGGTGCGTTCGCCAAACGCCGTATTGTAAACTTGGTTTTCCGCGTCCGGGTTCGTCGTTTCCAAGGCGAGCAGATTCATCTGAACGACGTTGTCAACGTAGGTAAAATCACGGGAATACTCGCCGTCGCCGTTAATGGTCGGCGACTCATGCGCCATAAGCTTTTTGACGAAAAGCGGAATAACCGCCGCATACGCACCGTGAGGATCCTGGCGGCGCCCGAAAACGTTGAAGTAACGCAATCCGATGCAGGACATCCCGTAAGTGCGGGCAAAAACATCGGCGTAGAGCTCGTTCACATATTTAGTTACCGCGTAGGGAGAAAGCGGACGCCCGATGACATCTTCCACTTTCGGAAGCGACTTCGAATCCCCGTAAGTCGAGCTACTCGCGGCATAGACAAAGCGGCGGACTTTCGTGTCACGCGCTGCAATGAGCATGTTCATGAAACCGCCGATATTGACATCGTTTGTCGTCGCCGGATCCTTGATCGAGCGCGGAACCGAGCCGAGTGCCGCTTCGTGCAAAACGGCCTCACACCCTTCGACGGCCTTGCGGCAATCGTCTAAATTACGGATATCGCCGACGACCAACTTGAAGGTCTGCGGAAATGCAGCAAGCAACGGGAGCAGATTTTCGATCTTTCCCGTAGCAAAATTATCGAGGCAAACCACTTCGTCGCCGCGCGTCAAAAGCGCCTCGCACAAATTGGAACCGATGAACCCCGCTCCGCCTGTTACTAAAACTTTCATTTGTTTTTGAACTTTCGGGAAGCCTAACGAATTTCCCATTCGCGGGGCTTTGGGGGTAAATTGGGGGGCGATGAAACCCGGAGACTTCAAAATTCAGGTGAGCGGCAACCTCGTTGCGCAGGCGCTAAGCGCCCAGCAAACGCTCGAAAAAACCAAGATCGGCGTGCTTGATGCCGCACGGCTCGTCAAAGAGCTGAGCGAGCTTGGCCGCACGCAAAAACTCAATCGCTTGCGCACGATTTTTCGCTTAGGGTGCGAAGTCGCTGCACGGGAACGCAAGACGCCGAGCTTTGAGCTTGCGTACGACTATTTCCTCAAATCCAAAAATCACCTTCGTACGCGTACGTTACAGGATTATCGGCAAATCCGCTCCGTGCTCCTGCGCGCATTCCCGGAAATTTTCCCGTTGCGTGTGCGCTCCATAGGTGCCGCACTCTGCGGGCAAATCATCGATTCGGCGTTTCACACGCTCCTCCAACGCCGAAAGGCGCGGGCAATTCTCCACTCATTTTTCGGATACTGCATGCGGCACGGATGGTGTCGGGAAAACCCGATGTCATCGACGGATTTGCCGATGCTCCGTGAACGCGAAATCGTGCCCCTAACGCTCCCGGAAATTGCCGAACTCTTCCGTGCGGCATCGAGGTTGCAACTCACGGACTGCGTTCCCGCAATGGCGCTGATGCTCTTTGCCGGAATCCGCCCCCGCGAGATAGAACGCCTTTATTGGAGCGATATTGATCCGGAAGAAAAAGTCATTTCCATCTCGCCGACACACAGTAAAACCGGCGGGAGTCGTCACGTAAGCATTTTTCCGGTTTTGGAAAAAATACTGCTTTCGCCATGCCGGCATGAGACCGCCAAAATTTGTCCCGCAAACTGGCAACGCAAATGGGCAAAAATCCGAAGAAACGCCGGCTGGAGCACAGCGGAGAACCCGTGGCGGCAAGATGTTCTGCGCCACACCTTTGCGAGCTATCACCTGAAATTTTTCAAAAACCTCCCGCAACTCCAATGCGAAATGGGGCATGCGTCCCCACGCCTCTTGCGTACGCGCTACCTTTCCATGCGCGGTGTCACCCTCGCGTCGGCGGAACTTTTCTGGCGCGGAGAGGGCATTTTTGATTGAGTAAAGGAGCGATTGATTTTTAACGATTTTGCAAGATGTCGGCCCCTGAAAATCTATTCATAATGCCGAAGGTTTCGCGAGAATCGCTTTTAAATTTTTAGCGTTGCAATAGCTTTACCGACTGAAAACCGGTGCCGTTGCACGCACGTTACAGGACTTCCCAGTGTCCGGATTTATCCGAACCGACGCGCCGGATGAAGCCCTTTTCCCGAAGCGATTTTAAAAGGCGCTCCACTTGACGGGAGCTCAATCCCAAGCCCTCAGCAAGGTTCTTCGCCGTCGCCCCTCCGCAGGATTTGAGAATTTTCAAAAGTTTACCTTCATTTACACCGACATTTGCCCCGACATTTCCTCCGACATTTACACCGACATTTACACCGACATCCCTGCCGGATTTTTGGGCCGCTTTTGCAAGGGCTTCGGAGATTTCCTGAAGCATAAAATCGATGAACGCGCCGCAGTCTCCCGCCTCCGTACTCGCGTTAATCGCATCGTAGTACGCCTGTTGATTCGCATACACGATGTTTTCAACGGGAAGATGTTCAAAAAGTTTATGGAGTTTGCCGAGAATCAGCGATTGCCAGAGTCGCCCCATGCGCCCGTTCCCGTCGCTGAAGGGATGAATAAACTCAAATTCGTAATGAAAAACGCAACTGCGAATCAGGTAATGATCTTCAGAGGTTCTCAGCCATTGAAACAGATTCTCAATCAGGTGCGGCACCCGTTCTGCGGGAGGGGCAATATGAATTGCCTGCATTCCCGCAAATACACCGACATTCCCCCGTCGGAAACGACCGGCATCGTCCGACAACGCCTCCATCATGATTCCGTGAGACTTCAGCAAGTCTTCGACGGAAAACGGGTTTAAAGACGGATAAATCTCATAAGCCCGAATTGCGTTCTTGGCTTCTTGGATCTGGCGAAGCGGGGCGACGACACGCTTCCCGTCCAAAAGATCGCTCACCTGGCTTTCAGTGAGGCCGTTGCCTTCAATTGCCAAAGAGCTGTGAATCGTCTTAATCCGATTGGCCTTTCGAAGCAAGAGAGCATCCGCCTGCTCCATGCGAATAGCACAGCGCTCAATCAATGCCGAAATACCGGCAATCAGATTGATCGCTCGAGCAGAAACGCTAAACGGAGGCTTATCCATAAAACCTCTCTATTTTCTTCAAAATCCCCGTGAAACGCAAACGGCTTTTTCGTCGCCGGGAATTCCAAAATTCCCTTGCCCCGCGAATGGGAAATTCGTTAGGCTCTCGGGAACGAAAATGTCCAAATTTTTTATCTCAGACCAGTCTGCGTTTGACCTAACCTACGACATTGCCAACGCGTTTCGTCAAGCCGGCGACGAGGTGCATTTGGTTTCCGGGCGCATCGGACCACGCCTTCGCAAAGATGTTATCCTCGAGAATGTCACGCCCTACGACAAATCGTCTTCCGTAAAGCGCATCCTCACCTGGCTGAAAGGCACTTGGGACATCTTCCGTATTTTCCGAAAAAACAGGGATGCCGAGCTTTTTATTATTTCCAATCCGCCGCTCGCGCCGCTGTTGCCGCTGTTTTTAAAAAATAAATTCTCACTTCTTGTCTGGGATATTTGGCCGGACGCGCTCGTTCACACAAAAACGCTTTCCGCCAAGCACCCGCTCGTACGTGTCTGGCAATGGCTGAACCGCAAGGCGTTCCTGCGCGCGGAGAAAGTTTTCACGATTAGCGAAGGCCTCGCAAAAGCCCTGGAAGCCTATGTCCCGCGCGAAAAAATCGCCGTCATCCCCAATTGGGCCGATACCGATTTTCTCAAACCGCTCCCGAAAGCCGAAAACCGCTTCCTGCAGGAACAGGGAATCGCAGACAAATTTGTCGTCATGTACTCCGGCAATATCGGCAACACGCATCCGGTGGACAAACTCGTCGATGTCGCGGCAGCCTTACAGAAACACGCGGACATTGAATTTGTCATTATCGGCGAAGGCGGGAAAAAGGAATTGGTCCGCAAGCGCATCGAAGAAACCGGCGTCAAAAATGTCCGCCTGCTCCCGTATCAACCCTACGAATTGCTCCCGCACTCGCTCGCGGCAGCCGATATCGGCGTGATTACGCTCGAAGTCGATGCCTCTCAAGTCAGCGTTCCCAGCAAAACCTATTCCACGCTCGCCGTCGGTGCGCCCCTGCTCTGCCTGGCCGGACAGAATTCGGAGCTGGCGGCCCTCGTCCGCGAACATACCGTCGGCGAAATTTTTGCGCCGGACAGCATTCCCGCAATCGCGCAATGGATTCTCGATTTGAAAAACGACACTGCCCGCCGCGCCGAGCTCTCCCGTCGCGCCCGCGAAACCTCTTTCCTCTTCACGCCGAAAAACGCGGAAAAATACGTCGAATTTCTGAAAAAAACGTCCTAAGCTTCCCGCCGTTTATCTATGCATTCTAACAAAAAAGTCTTTGTCTCCGGTTGCTACGACATGCTCCACAGCGGGCACGTGGCGTTTTTTGAAGAAGCCTCCAAGCTCGGCGATCTCTACGTCGGCATCGGAAGCGACGCCACGATTTTCGGCCTCAAAGCCCGCA